>JALUKQ010000047.1 GCA_027056485.1 Campylobacteraceae bacterium
CGAAAGAAAATAACATTTTATTTTACCTTTTCTTTTAATATTTTATAGTTCTCTTTAAATACATCAGAATTATTATCTTTTATAAAAGGGAGTATTCTTTTTTCATATATTTCTAAAGCTTTTTGAGAATTGTTATTATCTGCATATACCCATGCTAAAGTATCCAAATGATTTATATCTTTTACTTTTTTTTCAAACTTTTTTAATAAAATCTTATAAAAATTCATATATTGTTTTTCTTTATGCATTTTCCATAAAGTTGAATTTATACTATTTAAAGTAAAAAAAGGATAAAAAACAGAATTTTTATTTTTATCTTTTAATAAAATTACATAGAAAGAAGGTCGTTGCTTCAATTTTGTATCAATAGAATATGCAAATATATCATCTATATTATTTACAATCCTTTGAAACGATTGATTATCCCAAGATTGAAGACTTCTTGTATAAAAATACTTTTTCTTTTTATTAAAGAGTTCTTGATAACAAATATTTTTTGAAGGAAATATAATTTTTTTATTAAAAAAATCATTAGCAGTCAAAATTGGTAAATATCCAAAAATATTTGTTGTATTATCCTCAGAAAAGAAATATAATTTTTGACTACCATCTACTGCAGGAATAAGTGTTAACTTTTCTTGTGAAATATATCCAAATCTTTGAACTTTATCATTTATATTTTTTAATGAGTCACCAATGATAATATCACATGTTGATACTGTTATATTTGGTAAAATTATTTTTGTACTATTACTATCTACTTGAATATATACACTATTTGCATTTATCAAATTCATATTGATAATAAATAAAATTACATATTTTTTTAACATTTCATAACCTTTTTCAAAAAAATTTAAACTGCTTCATCATAAATACTCTCACGCATACCAATAACATTTTTAATGCCAGAAAAAGCAAGAGTTCTAACCAATCCACTCTCTAGCGTTTTATCATCAGCCATAGCAGATTGACAAGAAGAGAGTACCACACACTCAACAGTAGAGCCTACAAAAGTACTGTTTAGCTCATCTTCGTCAATGTGTTTTTTTAAACCTATTTTGTCTTCAAATAAAAAATAGCCTTTTCCATCGGCATAAGAGCTATGTCCACTCAAAAAGACCATATCAGGCTTTTCTTGTTCAATTAGTTTTTTAAGACTCTTAAAGCGTCCATCATTTGGAACAGTTATCTCTACCAACCCATCTTGCCTAAAAGGTAGAAGTGTTTCAAGCACTACCTCTTGCTCTTTTTCTACAGAAAGCCGTGCCTCTTCACCAATATCATCAGGAAGCGTTGAGAAAAAGAGAACCCTTAAAGGTCGTTTCTCTAAAGGTGTCGAACTGTTAGGAAGATTTGGAATTTTGCGACTCAAAGTAAAGTTTGGATGTTGTGCCAAAAACCCATAAGTCGGATGGTAAAGCAGTTCCCAAGGAAGCTGTAGCGTTTGTGAGTTGTCACTTTCGATGATGATATTTAAAATCTCTCTTGTTGGCTTAAGAGAATCTATTTCTAAATTTAAACTCTGCCATAATGCTTGACCTATGGCTTGGGTTGATTGAGTTGTGTTTATGCTGATGTTGGTTGGTGGGGTTATGATAAATGACACTGAATTTCCCTTTTTCTGTGAAACTGGGGATATTATAGCCTATAATCCAAACAAACTCAATCCCTCACACAAATAGCACGGTAAATCATGATTAAAAGAGGGTTTTTGTATGATATTAAACTTGCTGAATTTAGAAAGCTTGGGATTTTGGATGAGGTTGGATTGGGTTAGAGGTTGATAGCTCCTATGGACAAAACTTATTAGGACAATGTACTCTTCTTTAAGTAGAAAAAGATATACTTGAAATTATCATACTTTGAAGTATGTCTTTTAAAAGGACTCCTATGTTTGTCAACAGAACAAATGAACTCAAAACTCTCAATAGTGAATTTGGTAGAAGTGGCTCATCTTTTACTGTGATTTATGGTAGAAGACGTGTAGGTAAGACGACACTAATAAAAGAGTATATCAAAGATAAAGAGATGATTTACTACTATGCTACAGAGATAAATCTCTCTATGCAACTCAAATCATTTACCAAAGATGTTTTAGAGGTTTTAGGCTTGGGTAATGTTCTCTTTGAAAGCTTTGAAGATGCTTTTATATTTTTAGCCAAGCAGATAGCAGAGAGAAAATTGGTGTTGGTTATAGATGAGTATCAAAACTTGGTAAAAGTTGAAAAAAGCTTCTCTTCTATGTTACAAAAGGTTTGGGATATGCACTTAAAAGAGACACAGATACATCTGATACTTTGTGGCTCGACCATATCTATGATGCACTCTGAAATCTTGAACTACTCTGCTCCTCTTTATGGTAGGAGTACTAGTATTATTCAGTTAAAGCCTCTTTTGGCTCACTATATTCATGATTTTGTTCCAAATTTAAGTAGTGAAGAGTTTATGAATATTTATGCTTCATTTGGAACAATCCCTAAATATTTAGAGATGTATCAAAAGGATAAATCATTTAAAGAGAACATTTATGAAGTGTTGTTAGACAAAAACTCTTTTCTTTATAATGAGGGGTACTTTTTACTCAAACAAGAGATTAATGATGTCTCGACCTATTTTTCCATACTTGAAGCCATTAGTAAAGGGGCTACTAAATTGGGAAATATCTCTAAAATGTTAGAGATGCAGAGTTCTCAACTAACGCGATATATTGAAAAACTTATAGCCTTAGGTTTTGTAGACAAAGAGATACCTGTAACAGAAAAAAATCCACTTAAAAGTAAACTGGGTCGTTATAGATTTAAAGACAACTTTTTAAAGTTTTGGTTCTTTTATGTCTATAAAAACTATCGTTACTTAGAGATAGATTTGCATGAGTATGTCTTAAAAGAGATAGAGACAAATTTTAATGACCATTTTGTCTCATTTGCTTATGAAGATTTTGTACAAGAACAGATACTTCGTGACCCAATAAAGTATTTGGGTTTTGTTCCTCTGAAAATTGGTCGTTGGTGGAACAACAAAGAGGAGATAGACTTGGTCGCTTTTGATGAAACAAATATGGCTTTTATAGAGTCTAAATGGAGAAACAAAAAGGTCAACAAAAGTGTTTTTGAAGCGTTAAAAGTAAAGTCTGAACTTATAGATGTTTCATTAAAAAAGTCTTATGTTGTTTTTTCTAAAACAGGCTGTAGTGAAGCTTTGGAAAATGAAGGTATGAGTTGCTTTGTTTTATGATACTCAACACAAAGAACAAATGTTACCTTGTGTTTAGGAATGCTTTTTAAGCTTTTCAATAAGTTTTAAACATTATTTTTTAAATTTTGGAAGCCCATGACGGATAATCTATTGTTTCTAGTTTAGGAGTAACTTCTACTAAAATTTATATAATAGAGGTGGAAGTTAACTGTTCAGAATGCACAAAGTTATAAAATATTCATTTATGTTATAATACGTTGTATTTTAACATAAAGGTAAGAGATGAAAAAAGTTATTTTGATTTTAGCAACAATGCAACTGCTATTTGCAAATATTTCATATGAAAAACTGGATTATTCTACGATGCAATTAGAAGAAAGAACTATTAACCAATATGAGAAACAGTACTTTACAGTAGACGTACCGAATGGAGAAGAGTTAACTGTTAAGTTAATAGACCTCTCTGCAGATGTAGACTTATATGTTGCTCAAGGCTGGACTGAACCAACATTACGTTCAAGTGATTGTAAATCTACTAATGGTGGAAATAAAGAAGAAGAGTGTACTGTATCTGCACCAAATTATACACGCCATAATATAATGGTTTATGGGTTTAGAGATGCAACTTATAAAATAGTACCTATTCGTAAAAAAGAGACTCTTCTTCCTTTTTTAGGTAAACAAGCTATTAAAAAACATGTTGGTATCAATCAACATCATCAGTATAGAATAAAATCTAAAGCTGGAGAGACTGTAACAGTACGATTATCTGAGCTTACAGGTGATGCTGACTTAAAGTTAAGTCTAGGACATAAAGTAAGAAAGAATTCATTTTCATGTAAGTCAACAAATGGTGGTACTACTACTATAGATGAGAATCCTTGTATATCTCTTAGTGATTTAAAAGAAAAAATAAGTAATGATGAATATATTGAAGATGTCAATACTTCTTGTATTACAGATATGAGTTACTTATTTTCAGGTAAATTAGATTTCAATCAAGATATTAGTAATTGGGATGTATCTAATGTTACCAATATGAAGTATATGTTTGCCACTGCTGTTAGTTTTAATCAACCTATAGGTAATTGGGATGTGTCTAATGTTACAAATATGAATGGTATGTTTTGGTCTGCTTATCGTTTTAATCAACCTATAGGTAATTGGGATGTGTCTAGTGTTATAGATATGAATAGTATGTTCTACATGAAAGATGAGTTTTCAGATTTCAATCAAGATATTAGTGACTGGGATGTATCTAATGTTAGAGATATGAGAGGTATGTTTTATCAAGGTGATGCCTTTGGACCAGATGAACATTATAACTTTAAAAATCATGATTTAAGCAAGTGGAATGTAAAAAAAGTAATGAAACATGAAAAGTTCTTTAATAATTCTCACGTACATAATAATAAAGAACCAAAGTGGAATTAAGGTATTAATAAAAAAGAAGCATTTAATGCTTCTTTTTATTTACGCTGTCTTCTCGTCAATATACCCTTGAACAAAAGCCTTAATATCATTATAGACAAAAGAGTCTCTGTACTCTTTGATTTTCCCTCCACTTGCGTTGGGGTGTCCTCCTCCGTTTCCTATCTCTTCTGCCATTTTAGAAACATCGAGTTTATCGTGACCTCTTAGTGAGAAGTTTCCTCTCCAGTTGATGTCCATGTAGAAGTCGTAGTCTGGATTTTCTAATAAGAAAGTATTTCCTAAAATAGACGTATTTCCTAAATTATAGCCTAGCAGACCTTTATGACCACGGTAATCAATGGTGAGTCGTTGTTTATCATCACTTAGGAGTTTTGTCATATAGATAGCAGCTAAGTTGTCTTTGGTGTTGTCTTCATTTTGTTTAAAGAATGTTTTCTTTATTTGGTGTAGGTCATCATCTAAAGCTATGTGTGCATTTTCTTTTTCTACATAGTTTTTCATTGCTTCTATAAGTGAAAGTTTTAAAGCTCTGTCTTGGGCTGGAAAAAGGGTTCTGTTAATTTCTCTTGCACCAGAAATCATTCCTAAACCTACTTTTCCAAACTCAAAGAGATTATCATCTGAAACCCAAATGTCTATGGCATTGATGGCTTTTACTATTTGTGCATAGTTGTTCTCTTTGTCAAAATTATGATGTTGTTGTAGCCACTCGTAGGTGATGAGTGTGGCACATTTTGTGGTGTCCAGTTTATACCAAGCGTATTGTTCGGCTGTCTTTTGACCTGAACCATGATGGTCAAGTAGTTGTATTTTGGCCCCAACCTCCATAGCTTCTGCTTCTAACCATTTTGCCTCTTTAGTAGTAAGGTTTAGGTCTGTTACCAAGATAATATGCTCTCTATCATCTTTTCCTATAAATTTTTCACGTTTTATAGCTGTGATTATCTCTTCTAGACGTGCCTTAACTTCTGGACCATAATTGGCGTTATAAGATTCTATTTTTGAGTTTTTAGTATTGGTAAAGCAGTTTTTGCTTAGGTATTGACAGCCGTAGCCGTCAAGATCAATGTGAGAAAGATGGTAGATGTTCATTATTAAATATATCCTCTAAAGTAAGTTCTTGTAGGAATGTATCTATTTTATTTTGAAAGGTGGCTAAAAATGGAGATATATTACATGAACCAATAGTACCATGAGGACATGAAGCAGTATATTGACTACAATCAAAAACAGCAGGGGTTTTTCCTTCTGCTGCTACGATGATTTCTGCTATGCTGATTTCATGGACTTTTTTAGCCATAATAAAACCACCATGGGCTCCTTTTTTTGACTCTAAAATATTTGATTTTGCTAAACCTTGCAAGATTTTAGCTAAAAAGCTTTTTGGTATAGATAGTTCACGTGCAAGTTGTTCTGCACCTTGAGGTTTTTCAGAGTTTCTTATAATATCTAATGATAGTAGGGCATATTCACTGGCTCGGGTTAATAACATAGTATTATGATATCCTTTATATATTGTATTAAATTCTAATTGAGACTATTTTACTCTAATTAATATTAATTATAGATTTTAACTATATTTATCTTGATTTAAATAAATAGTGCTAGAATGTCACTTCAAAATAAAATACCAATCAGGAGGTCATTATGGCTTTAGATACGGCGAATAAGCAAGAAATTATTGCTAAATATTCAAGAGGTGAGAACGATACAGGTTCTACAGAAGTTCAAGTTGCATTAATTACAGCGAGAATTGTTTACTTAACAGAGCATCTTAAAACAAATAAGAAAGATCACTCTTCAAGACTAGGACTACTTAAGTTAGTTGGTCAAAGAAGAAGACTTATGAGATACTTGAAAAAAGTAGATCTTAAAAGATGGGCTACAATTAAAGCCGATATGGGTATTAGAAACTAGATTTCTTCCTTTCAACTGACACAAGGTTCTCTCCTTGTGTTACTTTTTACTTTAAAACTTTCCTTTTATTTTTCTCTTCATAATATTTTAAAATTATTCAATTATGGGTATCAGAACCTTCATTAGTATAGCTATATAATTAACTTTAGTCATATAGGCTAAAGTTTTATAAACTAAAAAACTAAGCTTAACCTTGACAAGATAGACTCAATGTTGTATAATTCTTGCAAATCTTCATATGTGTGTTATTTGGAGATTCTAAAATCTTAAATTAGGAGTAGTATCTATTATGAGCAAAGAGAATGAAAATTCTACAGTAGAGACTGAACTAGAAGTAGAAACTCCAGAGACTGAGGAAGTAACAGAAACTGAAGAAAACTCTACGGATGAACTTACACAGTTAAAGGAATTGGTAACTGAGTGGGAAGACAAATACTTAAGAACCCATGCCGACTTTGAGAACTCTAAACGACTTTTAGCTAAAGACAAAGCAGCAGCTGTATCATATGCTAATGAGAGCTTTGCAAATGATATGTTGTCAGTTGTTGATTCATTTGAAAGTGCTTTAGCAACTATTGAAGCTACAGAGAGTGATGAAAGTTCGGAAGTGTTAGATAAAATTAAAGAGGGTTTAGAGTTGACTTATGGTCAATTGACTAAAGTTCTTGAAAAAAATGGAATTAAAGCTGTAGAGGTTGAAGGTGAATTTAACTCCGATGTTCATCAAGCCATTATGCAAGTAGATAGCGAAGATAAAGAATCTGGAGATATAGTACAAGTTTTACAAAAAGGTTATACTATTAAAGATAGACTTTTACGCCCAGCAATGGTTTCAACAGCAAAATAATTAATGAAATTTTATAAATGCCACTTTAGGGGCATTTATAATTTTAAAAAAAAACTATAATAACATAAATATAAAAATAGAAAATAAAAGGAAGCAAATATGAGTAAAGTATTAGGAATTGACTTAGGAACAACAAACTCTGCAATGTCAGTGTTTGAAAATGGTGAAGCAAAGATTATTGCAAACAAAGAGGGAAAAAACACAACACCTTCAATTGTTGCATTTACAGACAAGGGTGAAGTTTTAGTTGGTGAGTCTGCAAAAAGACAAGCAGTAACCAACCCAGAAAAAACAATCTACTCTATTAAAAGAATTATGGGGCTTATGTTTGACGAAGAACATGCAGCATCTGCTA
Organism: Campylobacteraceae bacterium; assembly: GCA_027056485.1. Lineage (GTDB taxonomy): Bacteria > Campylobacterota > Campylobacteria > Campylobacterales > Sulfurovaceae > UBA1140. Next base: position 7,752 of record JALUKQ010000047.1, read on the forward strand.
AAGAGAGACTTCCATACCATATTATAAATAGAAATGGTGCATGTGCTATTGAAGTGGCTGAGAAAACTTATACACCACAAGAAATTTCAGCAAAAATTCTTATGAAATTAAAAGAAGATGCAGAGGCTTACCTTGGTGAGACTGTAACTGATGCTGTTATTACTGTACCTGCTTACTTCAATGATGCTCAAAGAAAAGCAACAAAAGAGGCAGGAACTATTGCAGGTCTTAATGTTTTAAGAATCATTAACGAACCAACATCAGCAGCATTGGCGTATGGTCTTGACAAAAAAGAGTCTGAGCAAATTGTAGTTTATGACCTTGGTGGTGGTACATTTGATGTTACTGTTCTAGAAACTGGAGACAATGTTGTAGAAGTTATGTCTACAGGTGGAGATGCATTCCTTGGTGGTGATGACTTTGATAATAAAATCATTGACTATGTAGCCAATGAATTTAAAGCTGAAACAGGTGTAGATATTACAGCTGATGTTATGGCACTTCAAAGAGTTAAAGATGCTGCTGAAAATGCAAAAAAAGAGCTTTCATCTTCAACAGAAACTGAAATAAACTTACCGTTTATTACGGCTGATGCAAGTGGACCCAAACACCTTATTCAGAAAATTACAAGAGCAAAATTTGAGTCTTTAATTGAAGATTTAGTGGCTTCTACTATTAAGACTATTAAAACAGTTCTTGCAGATGCAGATGTTTCAACTTCTGAAATTAATGAGATTGTAATGGTTGGTGGTTCTACACGTGTACCATTGGTTCAAGAAGAGGTTCAAAAATTCTTTGGAAAAGAGCTTAACAAATCAGTTAACCCAGATGAAGTTGTTGCACTTGGTGCTGCGATTCAAGGTGGAGTTTTAAAAGGTGATGTTAAAGATGTACTTTTACTAGATGTTACACCACTTTCATTGGGTATTGAGACTTTAGGTGGAGTTACTACTAAAGTAATTGAAAAAGGGACAACGATTCCTGCTAAAAAGTCACAAGTGTTCTCAACAGCAGAAGACAATCAACCTGCCGTTAGTATTCATGTACTTCAAGGTGAAAGAGAGTTCTCAAAAGACAACAAATCTTTAGGTATGTTTGAACTTAGAGATATTCCAGCTGCTCCAAGAGGTGTACCACAGATTGAAGTTACATTTGACATTGATGCGAATGGTATTTTAACCGTTTCAGCACAAGACAAAGGAACAGGTAAATCACAGGAAATCAAAATCACTGGTTCGTCAGGACTTTCTGATGAAGAGATAGAAAAAATGGTTCAAGATGCTGAAGCTAATAAAGCTGAAGATGAGAAAAGAAAAGAGATGGTAGATACAAGAAACCAAGCTGATGCTTTGGTTCACCAAACTAAAAAATCATTAACTGATTTGGGTGATAACTTTGATGCTACAGAAAAAGCTGGAATCGAAACTGCTATCGCAGATGTTGAGGCACTTCTTAAAGATGACTCTGCAACCAAAGAACAGATAGAAGAGAAAGTAAAAGTATTGACTGAAAAATCTCACAAACTTGCTGAAGCTGTTTATGCTAAAGAACAAGGTGGTGAAAAAGAACAAGCTGCTAAAAAAGCAGATGATGATGATATCATCGATGCTGAAGTAGAGTAATCTACTTTAGTTTCTATTATAACTTCTGAGACAAGAACTCTTCTTGTCTCAACTTTCTTTTACTGAATATTCAGCTATACTCCCACTATGAAAATAAAACTAGGTACATTTAATCTTTATCAATTTGTAGAGCCTCCTTATGCTTGGTATACAAAAAAAGAAAAGTTTAATGAAGAGCAATGGCTTAAAAAAAGTACATGGATAAAAAATCAGATAGTTAAAATGGATTGTGATGTTATTGGGTTTCAAGAGGTTTTTTCACGAGATGCTTTAGAGGTTCTGGTTAAGAAGCTGGGGTTTGAGTATTTTGAAACGGTAGATGTGGCGAAACTTCATAAAAAAACCTATATAAGCACGACGGTTGCCATAGCTTCAAAGTACCCTATAACAAAGATGCAGAGAGTACGTGTAGATATTCCTAGTTATAAAAAACATAATTTTATAGGTCATTATGGTTTTGCTAGAGTTCCTATAAAAGCTACAATTATGCTTCCTGATGAGAGAGAGATTTTGGTTTATGTGTCTCATTTGAAATCAAATAGACTTAATGAGTTTGAATATATATTCAAAGAAGAGCATGATTTGGAGCATAAAAAAAAGGTCGTATCAAAAGCTTTAGAGGGGATATCTGATACCTCTTTACAGCAGAGACTATGTGAGGCTTCTTCACTTTATGTTAACATAAAAAGAGCTAAAAATAGACCTGTAGTGTTACTTTGTGACTTTAATGATAAAGAGTTTTCCTTGACTATTGATGCTTTATCTAATCACAAATACCATGACCCTAAAAGTGAAGAAGATTTGCTTTTATATGATGCCTCTTATCTGTATGAAGAGATTGTTGCTAATCCACACCCTGAAGTGAAAGAGAAGGTAAGAAAAGCAACAAGTTATTTTTTAGGAAGAGGAAATGTCTTGGATTATATTTTTATCTCAAAGCATTTTGATGTGACCAATTATGCTGTTTTAGATGAGCATTTGTATGAACATGGAACAGATTTATTGCTGAAAAGTGACCATGCACAGGTAGTTTGTGAATTGACCTTTATGAAGGATGATAATGAATGAATAGAACAACGAATGATTCAAAAAAACTTTTAGCACTTAATAAGCCCAAAGGCTATGTGGTTACACGTTCTGATGAACTTGGACGAAAAACAGTTTATGATCTTCTGCCTGATTGGGTTTTTGATGAGGGCTGGATGCCTATAGGACGGTTGGACTTAGAGTCTAAAGGGCTTTTACTTTTTACAACTAACGGTAAAATAGGTAATCTGTTGACCAAACCAAAAGGCTGTAAAAAAGTATATGAAATCTGGGTTAGAGGTCATGTAACCGATGAGCATATTGCAGAAGCGAAGAGGGGAGTGGAGAGTAAGTATGGACTACTCAAAGCTCTTGTGGTTGAGAAGTTAGGAACGGGTGGTGCAAAGACAAAACTTAAAATAGTCATTGATGAAGGGAAGAATCGTCATATACGCCGACTTTTTGGGGCAATGAAGGATCCAAAATTTGGAACACCGTTAAAGGTTTTGGAGTTGAAACGGGTTAGTATAGGTGGCTTAGTACTTGACCTTGAAAGTAGCCAGTGGCGTTGGCTTTCGTTGGAAGAAGAGAGAATTTTAATTGGTAATTTATGATATAATACTTTTTAATCTAATAAGTACCTAAGCAAGGAAATAATTATGAATATAAAAACATGTAATACTCTTGATGAAGCACGAACAGAAATAGATATAGTAGATGAAAAAATAGTTGAATTGGTCGCTCTAAGAAACAGCTATATTAAGCAGATAGCTAAATTTAAAAATACTGTTGATGAAGTAAAATCAGATGAAAGAATAGCTGATGTGGTAAGCAGAGCTAGAACCAAGGCTATAGAGCTTGACCTTTCACCAAACCTTATAAATGATATGTTTGTAAGAATGATTGATGAGATGGTCGAGACAGAGATAGCAGAGTTAACTAATACAAAAGTATTTTAATTTTAGTTAAATAAATCGGTTAGTCACCTACTACAGCTCTAACACCTGCAGCACCAACATCTATAGTAGCTCCCACAACACTTCCTGCTACAGAAATTGGGGCTGTAACGATTTGTGTACATCCATTTAGAAAGAGTAGAAATAGAGTTGTAAATATATATTTTTTCATTTTAATCCTTAATTTTAAATTAGTTTGAATTATGCGATAGTAATTATTAAATTAAGATTAAGTTTTAATTTATACTGTTTAGTATATCTAAAGGTAAAATTCTAGGGTAGAGACGCCTGTATTCTGCATTATCACCTAAAAATTTCCACTCACCAGTGTTATTTTTTATAGCTAGAAGTTTCTCTTCTTTTTTAATGGTTATGGTTCGTCCTATACTATCGACTCTAATGTTTTCCCGTCCATATTTATTTGAGAGTATTTTATCTAAGATAAGAAGTTTTCGTTGAGTATTATAGAGTTCTGGATTAATAAACTCTATGGTTATAGTTGAGTTGTAATCTACCTTTGCAAACTCTCCTTCTGAAAATGGTTTTATCTTATCTATATTTGTAATGATAGCATCAAAAGAGTTAATATGTATATCAGATGATATTAACATTGTATTTAGATAGTCTCTAAACATATCTTTATTAATAGGTACAAAAAGTTTAGGATAGGTCATCTCAATAATATTTTCTGCATTAAGTGATTTTAACTGTGCTATATATTTATCTAAAGCATTTTTAAGATAGATTTGTTCTAAAGTTAATCTACCTAAACTGCTATCTAGAATTGTACTTGTGTTTAACTCTTGAGTCATATCTGTTTTAGGCTTTTTATCTCCAATACATGCTGTAAAAACTACTAAACTTAATACCAGTATCAAATATCTCATGGTTGCTCTTTCATATTTGTTTTGAAAATTATATCATCTTTTAAATATCGAAGCGTAACTTGTGTTAATTTAGGTGAAGAGAGAGGCTGACGCATAAGATTGTAAGAGTTGATTTCTAAGGTATTAAATACAAATTTTTTATAGGTTTCATCAACAAATGATGAAACACTCATAAGTAATGAGAGTGCTGTAGAGACAGAAGAGGGGTATGTGTTATCATAAATACTCTCTTCTATTTCAAACTCTCCATTAGAAAAATTCCATTTTCCATATTTATAAAACTGTTCAATAATACTATTTGAAAATGTAGTTGCCAAGCTTAAGTAAGCTTCATCTGAAGTTACTTGATAAGCTGTAATAAGTGCCTCACCTAAGTAAGCATAATCCTCTAAATAGGCTCTGTTTTTTGGTTCTTCATCTTCTATAATAGAGTGATAGAGTATACCGTTAATATAGAATTTATTGAGAAGTTCATCTAGTGAATTTATAGCTATATTTTTATATTTCTCATCTACTACACTTGCTTTAAATAGAGTAGATATCATCATAGCATTCCATGATGTAATGACCTTTTTATCTATAAAAGGATAAGTTTTGTTTTGACGAATCTCTTGTAAAAGCTTAATAACATTCGGATAGTTATTTAAATTTAAATTTTTAGGGTCATCTATATGAATAATATTCTCACCATTAAAATCACCATCTTGTGTAATATTTAATGTAGTGCATATTTTGGTGATATCTAAAAGAGAGTAGCTATTTTCTTGAAGTTTTTTTAAAATTTCATCGTACCTAAAAGTAAAATATTTTCCATCTACTTTATCACTTTTTGCATCAGACGTTGAGTAAAATAGATAGGTATTGCTAGTAAAACTGCTCATATGTGAAAGCATAAATTCTATACTCTGAAAAGCTATGTTTCGATAGTAAAAATCACCAGTAAGTTGATATGCTCGTAAGTAGTTCTCTATAAGTTGAGCATTGTCATAGGTTGTCTTCTCAAAGTTTGGTATGAACCATTTTTCATCAGTAGAGTAACGATGAAAACCTCCATCTACATGGTCATAAAATCCACCTTTTGCCATACCATCTAAAGAGAGTAGGGCTGAGTTTAAAAGAGTTTTATCTTTTGTGAGTTCATAGTAGTCAAAAAGCAAAGCCAGAGTAGAGGCATGAGGAAATTTTGGGGCTTCTCCAAAACCACCATTTACCTTATCTATTAAATTTTCAGTATGTAATGAAATAGTTTTTATAATATCTAATGTAAGTTTGGTCGCTTCTATAGTTCTCTTTTTAGGATTAATATTCTCTAATATTTCGCTGCCTTTTTCAACCAAAGTTTCATATTCTGTAATGTATTTTTTGGAAGCACTACGGAGTAACTCTTCAAATCCAAACTCTTCTCTATGAGCAATAGAAGCAATATAACTTGCAGCATAATAGGGTTCTAAGTTTTCAGTTAGAAAAATAGAAAGAGGAGAACCTCCTTCTCTTCGATTCATAAGTTTATAGACTTCTTGGTAGTACTTTTCAATGTCTGGACGTTCCTCTTTATCAACTTTTATGGCTACAAAACGCTCATTTAACAATTCAGCAATTTTTTTGTCTTGAAAAGATTCTAGATTCATAACTTGGCACCAGTAAGAAGAACTGTAACCAATTGAAAGAAAAATAGATTTGTTTTCTGCTTTTGCTTTGTTTAATGCTTCTTCTCCCCAAGGATACCAATTGATAGGGTTGCTTGCATGTTGTTTTAAGTAGGGAGAGTTTTCGTTTTTTAAATGGTTAAACATATTTTATTTCCTTTTGCTATTTATACTTATATTTTTAACAGTTAAAAATAATAAATAACATGTTTTTGATAATTTAATATTTTCTAGACTTCATTTTAGGGAAGAAACTGTAATTTTATGTATATATTTGCTATTATAGTACTACACATATTGTACACGTCAAATAGTATATAATGTTTGAAATATAGTTACATTTCCATTAAAAAGGGATAAAAGAAGAATGAAGTTTTTAAAATTATTTTTAATTGTTACCACATTTTTAGTAGCAGATTTTGCTTCAATAACAAAAAAAGACAACTTTTTGAAAGCAGATGAGGCATTTAAAGTCTCAGCTGTTCAAAAAGGGGAAGTTATTGAGACCAAGATTACTTTAGCTGATAAGATTCATGTTACAGCAGATACATTAAAATATACGATAGTAAAACCTAAGAATATTTTGTTGAATGTTCAGAAACCTGTGGCTCATGATGATGATGGTACCATGGTATATACAAAAGAGATAGTTGTAAATATACCTATTAAGAGTATTACATCTAAAGTTGGTGCAGAAGATTATACTTTAGCTATTAATTTTTCAGGATGTGCTGATACAGGTATCTGTTATAATCCAATTGAGAAAAAATATAATTTTAAAGGTGACTCTTCAGCAGATATTGGTTTTTATACAAAACTTAAAGAGGCTATAAATTCATCTAATCCTAATGCTATTTCAGAGCTTTTAATGGGTGAAAGTTCATTTTTTATTATTTTACTTTTTTTAGTTCTTGGCTTACTTTTAGCCATGACACCTTGTATCTTCCCAATGATTCCTATTTTATCTTCTATCATTGTTTCTCAATCAAGTGATGGCAAACCAAGTGCATCAAGAGGTTTCTTTATTTCTCTTATTTATGTACTTTCTATGGCTGTTACCTATACAGCTGTTGGTGTGATTTCAGGTCTACTAGGAGCAGATATACAATCAGCAATGCAAAACCCATGGGTATTGGTCACTTTTGCTTTAATGTTCTTTGCTTTGGCTCTTTCGTTGTTTGGCTATTATGAGATTCAACTTCCTTCAAAATGGCAATCAAAAATCAACTCTGCTAGTGATTCAGCTCAAGGACAAGGTATAGTTGGTATTGCTATTATGGGGTTTTTGTCAGCCTTTATTATTGGTCCTTGTGTTGCACCACCATTAGCAGGTGCTGTACTATTCATCTCCCAAACAGGTGATGCTCTTCTTGGAGGAGTTGCACTCTTTGCAATGAGTATGGGAATGGGATTGCCACTACTTATTATTGGTTTAGGTGCTGGTAAATTTATGCCAAGACCAGGTGGTTGGATGACAGCTGTTTCGCAAACATTTGGTGTGATGATGTTGGCACTAGCAATATTCATGTTAGGAAAAGTTGTTCCATCAAGTGTTACCATGCTACTTTGGTCACTACTATTTATGGGAACAGCATTTTATATGGGTGTATTTGATAATTCAGCTGCAAGAGTTGGAATAAAAAAACTTTTCCAACTTTTAGCCTTTGTTTTTCTTATTTATGGAGCTTCTATATTTTTAGGCTTCTTAACAGGTGCTAAGTCTATGTTACATCCATTTAAATCATTTACTGCAGGAAATCATGTAGTAATGCAAAAAGAAGTAGAAGCAAAAGCAGGTTACACTATAGCAAAACTTAAATCTGAAGTAGAAGCTTCATCTAAGCCTGTTGTGGTTGATTTTAGAAAAGATTCTTGTGCTTCATGTGATGAACTAGAAGAGTTTACCTTTTCAGATGCAGCAGTACAAAAAGAGTTAAAACGTTTTACTTTTATAACTATAGATGTAACGGCTAATGGAGATGCTGAGAAAGCACTTCTAAAATATTATAAACTACAAGGTACACCAAATATTATCTTTTTTGATAAAGATAATAATCATCTCCCTAAAAAAGATATGGCTGGTTTTGTTCCAGCTGATAAATTTACTAAACATTTAAAGACAATGTAGTGAATTTAACCATCGCTATAGGTGAAGTTAACACTTTACGTGTTGAACGAGATACTGACTATGGGCTTTATTTAAGAGCTGAGAATTTTGAAGAGGTACTCTTACCAAATATTTATGTTATGGAAGCCGATATGCCCATAGGAGCTGAAATAGATGTATTTGTCTATACTGACTCAGAAGACAGACCTGTGGCTACGACTAAGTATCCTTATGCAAAACTAGGTGAATTTGGTTACTTTACAGTTGTTGACTATCAACGTTTTGGAGCTTTTGTAAATTGGGGTTTACCTAAAGATCTGTTTGTTCCTCTCTCACAACAAAAATGTCACTTTCATATTGGTTCAAAGTACATTTTGCGTGTTTGTCTAGACGCAGAAACAGGAAGACTTTATGGAACGCATAAAATAGGAAAATGGCTCTCTAAAGATACAAAAGAGCTAGAGGAAAATCAAAAAGTAGATGTTCTTGTCCTTTCACAAACACCACTTGGATATAAAGTTATTATAGAAAATCTTTACGAAGGTATGCTTTTTGAAAATGAAATTTTTGAAGAGCTTAAAGTAGGTATGCGAAAAGTAGCCTATATTAAAAAAATCCGTAAAGATGGAAAGTTAGACCTCTCTTTGCAACCCATTGGAAAAAAAGCTACAGGTGATGTTTTCGAGACAAAAGTACTAGAGTTACTAAAAGAGAAGGAGGGATTCATAGCCCTAAACTCAAAAAGTGATGCAGATGAGATTTCAAAAGTTTTCGCTATGAGTAAAAAAAGCTTTAAACGCACCCTTACTTCGCTTATAGAGCAAAAGAAAGTTCTACTTGAAGATGAGGGTATGAAGTTGGTTTAAAAGACCCGTAGGTCGGGATGTCCTCTTCCCGACCTACGCACAACATAATCAAAAATAATTAATTTCATCATAAAATTTTTGCTATAATAAACCCATCAGACAAAAATAGGGATTTTATATGCCACCAATAGCTCGAAAACCTCAACAGATATACCTTAACCGTGATATTGATTTTATTATAGAAAACCATATAGAAAACAAAACATCAAAACTTCTTTTTGTACATGGTCAAGGTGGCGTGGGTAAAAGTACTCTGCTTAAAAAGTTTCTCTCTTATGATGCCGAAGAGATTCCTACAGTGCTGATAAACCTACAAGATAGAAATATCAACAATTTTGTAGATATTTTACTCGATGAAGATATAACATCGGTAAAACATTGCCCTAGTTTTGAAAAAATCCGTACCATTTTACTCAAAGAGCCAAAACTTTTAAATGCTATTATCAAGAGTGATACCGATGTAGTTGAATCACAAATAGAAGAGTATGACAAAGAGTGGGGAGAGTATGCAAAAATAGCAATTGATGGTTTTAAATTTGGTGCAAAGTTTCTAAAAAATGCTGATGAGAAAAAGAAAAAAGAGTTTTTAAACAATCCAGAGTTTGTTTTGCTCTCTGCATTGACAGAAGATTTTGAAGATTATGGACTCTTTATGGTAGATACTTTCGAGAAGATTAAAACCAATGACATCAAATCTAAAATCAACTTTACTGATAGTGGTGAACTCTCTATGCGTCTTAAAGAGAAACACTATCGTCTAAAAGATTATATTGAGGGCTTGGTCTATCTATTGGTAGGGAGTAGCACCTTTATTATCGCAGGGCGAAACAGTCAAGATGAACTCAATATGGAAGTTCCTTTGGACTACTGTGATGAGTTGTCGTTAGAGAACTTTTCTATTTCAAATATAAAAGAGCTTTTTTCTATTCATGTCCAAAGAGACAAAAAACTCTCTATGCCAAGTGACAAACAGATAGAACAGATAGCAGAGCTAACCAATGGTAATCCACTTATTGTAGGGCTTTTCCCAAAAGTAGCCAAAGAGTATGACTCTTGGGACGAGTTAGATTACGAAGAGATGGAGCGACGCATAAAGACCGATGATGAGTTTGGTCTACTTTACTACATGACCGACAGAGTGTTGAGTCATTTAGGTGAGTCTAAAGAGGTTTGGAAGTTGGTTATTCCAAGGGTGTTAAACGTAGAGATAGAGAAGCTACTTTTAGATGAAAAGATACTTAAAGAGCTAATAGAGGTTGGATTAGCCACCAAAGGCACAGGCAGAGACTCAGAACGATACTACCTACACGACGATGTGCATAGAGCCATTGTCGCTTACTATGCACGAGAGTTTAAAAATGGCTTTAGCTCTTGGCACGATGCCGAAGTGGTAGCAGAAGTTCATAGGGAGTTGATGGGGTTTTATGAGAACTATACGGAACTTTATGGAGTTAATAGTACTTTTGAGGGGTGTTATCATAAGATGATGCTGAGAGAGGGGTTTGAGAATGATTTTGAGGTTAGTAGGGAAGAGTTTGCTTCTTTAACACTTAGTTCTATCAGTTTAAACTATCAGGCAAAATTTCGAGTTTGTAGCTCTTTTGATACTTTGTCTAACTTCCAAATATCTGAACTAATAAGAATTTGGAAGGAAGAAAAAGATACTTGGACTACTTGGATGAGTCAAAAGTTGTATTCAAGATTAATAAAAGCTTTAAATGAAGGAAAGAGTGACCAAATAACAGAAGATATGCCTTTTTTAGAGAGTTTAAAAGAAGAGTTAAAAGATGATTGGTCATACTATTATTTAATTGGGAATGCTTATGCTGAAAAAGGAGAGTACCACAATGGCATAAAAGCCTATCAAAAAGCAGTAGATATAAATCCTAAAAAAGATGAAGCTTATTATAGTATAGGGAATGCTTATTATGATAAAAGAGAGTACGACAACGCGATAGAAGCTTATCAAAAAGCTATAGAGATAAATTCTAAAAGAGATGAAGCCTACAATAATAAAGGGAGTGCTTATGATAAAAAAGAAGAGTATCACAACGCCATAGATGCCTTTCAAAAAGCAGTAGAGATAAATCCTAAAAACGATGAAGCTTATTATAATATGGGGATTGTTTATCGTAAAAAGGGAGAGTATGACAATGCTATAGATGCTTATAAAAAAGCAGTAGAGATAAATCCTAAAAACGATGAAGCTTATCTTGGAATAAGTAAGATTTATATTGATATTTTAAAAAAAATTGAAAAAGGTATCACTTATGCAAACAAAGCAATCAAAATAAACCCTAATAAAGAAGATTCTTATCATTATATAGGTGTTGGATTAACCTCATTAGAAAAATATGAAGAAGCTATCTCTTATTACCGAAAAGCTATAGAGATTAATCCTAATTATTATAATTCTTATCTTAATTTAGGTAATGCTTATATTAATTTACATAAATCTAATGAAGCAATAATTGCTAACCAAAAAGCAATAAAAATAAGTTCAAATAGATATGAAGCTTATTCCAATCTTGGTATTCTCTATATCAATTTAGAAAAATATGAAGAGGGCATTGAGTGTATGGATAAATGTATTAACTTAAATTACAAAACATATGATGTCTATTATGCTTTGGCATTAGCATATAATGGTTTAAAAAACTATAAACAAGCAATTATTAATTTAATAGAAGCTATACGATTAAATCCTAATCAATATGATAATTATCCAGACCTCTTTGAATTCCAACTAACCCAAAACCAACCCTTTGACCAAGCGTTAGAGAAAAAATACATTGAGCTGTTTCAAAATCAAAAAGAGAGCTTTATACAGTATGAAATGCTAAAGATACTCCAATATATAAGCCATAAACAAGAGGTAAACCTAGAGCAGTGGAAGCAGAAGTATGAGGGTGTTAGTATGGGTGGTTGGAGTTTTGATGAGTTGGAAGCGTGGATTGATGGGGTTGAGGAGAGTGATTTGAAAGTTAGACTTCGAGAGGCTTTAGAGGGGTTTAAGGGGCATGGGTAATTTTCCGTAGGTCGGGATGTCCTCTTCCCGACATTTACGTGGCATAAAATGAAAATTTGATATAACGAAATAATGTTGGCATATTAAATTTTATTGAACGATGGGGTATATTGGTGTGCGTGTTACCTATAGCGTCTCAAAATTAACTATCTCTACAGTATCGCAGCCCTTTTTAAAGAGTTTTAGAGATATCTCTTTATAGGTGTCGTTGTCACAAATAAGCTGGTAGGTCACGTTGAGTTTTCCTTGCATTAGATTTTCCTTATAGATGGTTTAGATTTAAGTTGATTAATTATAACATAAAAGTAAAATAAGCTTTAAAAACATGACATATTGTCATTAAATTAGGAGATGTTTTGGTATATGAAAATGAATTGATAAAAATAGAGGTAGAAGAGTCAGAGATTCCATGGCTTAAAATTTTTACTCAAAAGCCTTATAAAGAGTTTTCAGAATGTAGCAGTGAAGAGAAGTTAGAAATCTGGAGAGTTTTAGATATTATTGAAAAAGAGATGATAACTTTCTTTCAGCCTAAAAAAATAAACATCGCCTCTTTTGGGAACTATATGCCTCATGTGCATTGGCACATAATGGCACGTTTTGAGACCGATAGCTACTTTCCTGAACCTATGTGGGGGAAAGTTCAAAGAGAAGGTTCTTATAGACTTGATGGCTTTAATCAGTTTCTTAATCTACTTAAAGAGAAAATTTAATATATTTTTGAAGAAAGAAGGTTTTTCTTCTTTCTTTGTAGTATAAAATTTTTTATCTATTACTACTTCATCTTTTTCTAGTATTTTCTCTTTTTTTTCTACTTTTTCAGGTGTCAATCTATCTACATAAGCATGTGCTGCTCTTATCTGTTCGGCTTCAAAATTAATTTGCATCTAAAATTCTCTCTATTTCGTACATGGCATCTTCATTTTTAAGTCTAAACTTTACCTCTATTCTTCTACTTGCATCTTTGTCTTCAACTCCATTAACCTTGATGGCATCGAGGTAAGAACGTCCACTGGCTACGAGTTTGTCTTTGATATTATGCTCTTTAATGTAGTCAAGGGTTAAAAGGTAGTTCATAACAGCAAAAGCACGTTGTTGTGAAAGGTTTAGGTTGTATAGATAGGAGCCATCACTATCTGTATGACCTTCTATAATAATTTTATCTAAATGGTCAGCAATATTTTTGTTTGTAATCAATGTATCGACATAATTAATAAAGTTCTCTTTGAGTTCATTCTTTGCACCGTCTTTTAATGTAGAAGAACCTTTGTCAAATAATATATTTGAAGCAAGTCTAAGTGAACCACTATTTTTATCGATATTAATTTTATTACCCAATGAAGATTTTAACTCTGCGATGACTTTTAATTTGATTCCCGTTAAAGATTTAATTTTTGCTTTTTGGGCTTGAAGTTTAACCAGTAGCTCATCATATTTTGTCTGTTTATTGTCTACAGCTTTCAATAACTCAAGAAGTTTTTGTTCATTGAGTTTTAATTTATCATCTTGTTCTGACATACTGTTTGAGAGGAGTACAATTTTATTTTTATATGCTTCCACATCCAATTCTTTTTGGTTCAATGTACGGTTTTGCTCTTCAGTTAAATTTTGTAATATAACAATATGATTAGAGAAACTATCAACTTTGGCATTTTGAGCTAAAAGAAGTTGATTGAGTTTTTCTATCTCCTCACTTTTTAGCTTTAGAGTGTTATTTGAGATAATAAGATTTTCTTTACTTGTTTGTAAACTCTCTTCTCGTTGTGCTAAAAGATTTTTTAGTTTAGTAATCTCATCATCTTTTATAAGAAGCTTTTGAGACATATTAACAAGATGATTAGACTGTTCTATAAGTGTTTGACTCTGTTCATTTAATACATTGTCTTTTTTGCTTATAGCACTTTTTAAAATAGTAGATTTAACTATAATCGCACCAATAAGTAAAATAAAAACAAAAAGTAAACCTGCCATTAAGTCAGCATAAGAAATCCAAAAATTACTATTTTCATTGTTGCAGTTACTGTTATTATTTTTTTTAAACATTATTTATTCACTATATGACTTGAAATTTGATTATGATATTTAGTTATAGTATCTTGTAGTATAGCATTTTGTTGGCTAGTGCTGTTTGCAAAGTTTGCAAGTTTGACTATAATATTACTTAACTCATCATCTATTTTATGGAATGTTAAGGTTAATGCATTTTCTAAACTACTGTCAAATTTATTGAGTGTTTGATTTAACTCTTTTGTTGTCTTATTGAACTCTATAATGTTTTTTTCAATACTTTCACTAGCAGAAAGAGATGCTTGTGAGTGTTGCATTTTTTCAAGAGTCTCTTTTAAATCGGTTGATACCATCTGCATATGGTCGGTAATACCTGCAAAACTTTTGTTGGTTTCTGACATAATAGTATGAAAATTTTCTAGATGTTTTTCATTGAGTGTCTTTATAAAGTCTAAGTTAAAAGTCTCTTTGAGTGTTTGCATCATTTTTTTGTCACGCATCTCATGTTGCATATGTTCATGACGTTTTAGTTCACTTTCATTCCAAATGTAACTCTTATAAACCTCAGATAATTGGTGTGCATCATGGTCAACTTTAGATAGTCCTCTTTTCTCAAAGAAGTTCCAGAGAATAGAGAGGAATATACCATAGATAGAAGCATAAAATGCAGTTCCAATTCCAGATAATAGAAGTGAAATATCATGGTCTAGAGCCTCAGTGTCACTAATAGAGAAATTTGGCATAGAGATAGCAATAGCTGTAAATGTACCTAAGATTCCTAGCATTGGAAAGAATGAAGGGGCAATTGATGCATAGTTGTCATTTCTAAATGTCTTATAATAGTCTGCTATAAAGTTACCTATATCAATAGTAGATTTGGTTTTATCAAAAATAGTTAAAGAGTTCTCTTTTATAGCTACTTGTAATTTTTTTTGTAGTTCCACATATTCTCTACGCATTTTACAGACAACAAAGTTTGCATTATGTTGTATAAATAGTAGATAAATAAAATAGATAATACCTATAATAACTAAAGAGTGTAATTCAACTTTTAATGAAATTATATTTAGATAACCTAAGAGTATTCCTCCAAAAAAAAGTGTTGGAAGTAAAAGAATGATAAAATAGTTTAGATAACAAGGGGTATTTGAACCGTTTGGATTATTTGTCATTTAGATTCCTTCTATGTATAAGTTATAACGATATCATAATATAATTAATAGATTATTAATCTGTGATATTGTTATCTAGTTTTATTTTTGTAATATTTATCTCTTTTGGCTGTTGTAGTACCTCTTTTACTAAGTAAAAAAAGTTTGGATGAAGTACATCAGCATGAGTTTTAATAATAGCAGTTTTATAGGTACTTTGTGTAATAACTTTAGTAACGTCACCTACTGGAATATTAGGTAGAAAAATATTATCTAGTCCTGAAGTTATAACTTTATCACCTATTGCTATTTTAGACCATTTCGGTATAAAGTTTATCTCCATACTTTGTGCATCAATCCCTTTTGCAATACCTGGTGTGTTTTTTGTTCCGATAAATGTAGAGAATTGACACTCTGGATTAGAGAGTAAAACACCTTTTAATGGGCCTTCATTTTTAATAGCAATTCCTGCAACAACATTTTTTTGAATTAATCCATATATTTTATCTTTTTTTAGCTCATTGCCTTTGGTAAGATAAATTTGTGAAAAATCATTAAGTTTTTTATAGGAGATAGTTTGAACACGTATAATAGTTTCAGACAAATCAAACTTTTTCTGGGAAAATCCATTGAGTTGTTCAAGTTGAATAATACTCATTTTTTGCTGATACAGATATTTTCTAAGAAGAATGTTCTCTTTTTTTAAGTTTTCTATAGACTTGGATTGATTTGAAAACCTGTTTATTTTATCATGAATATCATTACTAAAGTTAAGATAGCTCTCTTTAATCGGTAGAGTAACGAGTGCAAATTTATCTTGAAAAATCTCCTCTTTTTTTAAGAGGAGTAGTGTACTAATAACAAGTATAGTAATTAAAATAGATTTACTATTCATCATAAACAGTTTGTTGTAATAAGTCTATCTCTTCAAGGGCTTTACCTGTTCCCTTAGCTACTGCAAGTAGAGGATCTTCTGCTACATATACTGGTAACTTAATAATATTGGATAGATATTTATCTAATCCTCTAATTAATGCACCACCACCAGTTAAAACAATACCATTTTCAACAATGTCACCTGCCAAATCAGGAGGTGTCTGCTCTAATACAAGTTTCAATGCTTCTCCAATCTCTTTTAATGGCTCTTTTGTTGCTTCTCTAATATGCTCCGAATTAATTTCTATAGAAGATAGAAGACCAGTAACTTGGTCACGACCTTTTACTTGCATGGTTAACTCTTCATCAAGTTGAATGGCTGTACCAATATTGATTTTCATATCTTCTGCAACCCTGTCACCAATAAGAAGGTTAAAGTTTTTTCTCATATAATCAATAATAGAAGCATCCATTTTGTCACCAGCTGTTCTGATTGACTTTGAAACAACCAAACCACCAAGAGAGATAACACCGATTTCTGTTGTACCTCCACCAATATCAACAACTAAGTTTCCATTTGGTTCTTTTACAGGTATACCAGAACCAATAGCAGCTGCCATAGGCTCTTCGATAAGATAAACTTCTCTAGCTCCTGCTGACATAGCAGACTCTTTAACTGCTTTTCGTTCAACCTGTGTTAATCCATAAGGAACACAGATAATTATCCTAGGAGAAAAAAGACCTTTTCTATTATGTACTTTTTCTATAAAGTATCGAATCATCATTTCTGTAACGTTAAAGTCGGCTATAACACCATCTCTCATAGGTCTGATAGCTTTAATGTTTCCTGGTGTTTTACCCACCATATCTTTTGCCTCTTGACCTACGGCTAAAATTCTCTCTCTCCCATGTTTATCATACTGAATAGCAACTACTGATGGTTCATCAATACAGATTCCTTTTCCTTTAACCAATACCAATGTATTGGCAGTTCCTAAATCTATTGCTAAATCGTTTGAAAACATCCCTAAAAGTTTTTTAAACATTATTATTTCCTATGCTGTTTTTGAATTTTTTATATATACTGGTTTGATACCACTGTTTATTACATCTTCTGTTACTATAATCTCATATCCACTAAGTTCTGGTAGTTCATACATGATATCTAATAGACTCTCTTCCATAATAGAACGTAAACCTCTTGCTCCAGTTCTTCTTTTGATCGCTTTTTGGGCAATAGCTTTTAACGCACTCTCTTCAAAAGTCAAAAGTGCATTGTCAATTTCAAATAGTTTTTGATATTGTTTAATGATAGAGTTTTTAGGCTCAACTAAAATACGTACCATATCATCTAAAGTAATTTGTTCTAAGGTAGCTGTAACATGAAGTCGTCCAATAAGTTCTGGAATAATTCCAAACTGAACCAAGTCATCAGACTCTATAAGATGCATTACATTATCATTCTCTTTACTACTTCGTTTTGTTTGACCAAATCCAAGTTGGTTTGCACCAAGTCTTCTTTGAATAATCTCTTCAACACCATCAAATGCTCCACCACATATAAATAGTATATTTGATGTGTCTATTTGAAGGAAGTCTTGATTAGGATGTTTACGTCCACCTTTTGGTGGAATATTTACAACTGAACCCTCGATAATTTTAAGAAGAGCTTGTTGTACTCCTTCACCAGATACATCTCTAGTAATTGAACGGTTCTCGCCCATACGAGCTATTTTATCCATCTCATCAATAAAGATAATACCTCTTTGAGCCTTCTCTACATCATCACCTGCAGCTTGAAGCAGTTTAGTTAAAATATTTTCTACATCTTCACCTACATAACCAGCTTCTGTTAAGTTGGTAGCATCAGAAATCGCAATAGGTACATCTAAAAATCTTGCAATGGTTTGAGCAAGAAGAGTTTTACCAGAACCTGTAGGACCGATAAGTAAAATATTTGACTTATCTATACTGGTGTCATTCTCTTGCGTATTTTTAAATATTCTTTTATAGTGATTGTAGACAGCAACAGATAAGGTCTTTTTTGCTTGATCTTGACCAATTACATAATCATTTAACATTCTATGAATCTCTTTTGGAATCAAGAGAGTTTGTGTTTCACAACTTGGTTGTACTGTATTATCATCTTCTTCACCAAAAAGAATTTTATATGCTGAAGTGACACAGTTTGAACAGATATAAACACTGTTTCCTGCTATAAATGGATTATTTTCTTTTTCAGTTGTATTACAAAAGCTACATACTTTTTTAGCCATTATTATTTTTCCTTATAAATGGAATACCACGCTTTGACTGCATGATAAACGCTACTAATTTTTTTACATTTTCAGATGGACTAGTGTTAAGTAGTTCTTCTGCAGATTCTTGAAGTGCTTTGCCACTCTCAAAAAGTTCTTTATATGCTACTTTTAAAGCATTGATCTCATCTCTTTCTAAAGCTCGTCTAAGCCCTGTTAAGTTAAGACCTCTAAGTGTTGCTCTGTTTCCTTCAGCCATACAAAAAGGAGGTATGTCTTGACTAAGAGCTGATGCACCAGCTACCATAGCAAAGTCACCTATTTTGACAAATTGGTGTATGGGTGTTAATCCACCTATAACAACATTATTTCCCAATTCAACATGACCAGCAAGTGTTGCACCATTTGCTAAGATACAGTTATTACCCATTATAACATCATGACCTAAATGTACGTAACCCATAAGTAGATTGTTATTTCCAATCTTAGTGATGCTCCCACCACCTATAGTTCCCGGATTAAGTAGTGTAAACTCACGTATTTTATTATTGTCACCGATTATAAGTTCAACATCTTCTCCATTGAACTTTAAATCTTGGGGTATTGAGCCTACAACAGCATGTGAAAAAATATGATTTCCATTTCCAATAGTTGTTTTACCAGCAATATTTGCATGAGCATCAATAATATTGTCATCACCTATAATAGTTTGTGAAGAGATAGTAACAAATGGACCAATTTTAACATTGTTACCTATGGTGGCACCATCTTCTATAATTGCTGTTGAGTGAATATTTGACATGGATGTTTACTTATCCACTATCATGGCTTTTAATTCAGCCTCTGCTACGAGTTTGTCATCAACATATGCTTTTGCATCCAGTTGCCAGATGGCACCTCTTTGTTTCATAACAGTTAACCTATAGATCAATTGGTCACCAGGAGTTACAGGCGATCGAAATTTAGCTTTATCAATGCTCATAAAATACACAACTTTATTTGACATATCCTCTTGGTCTTCTTGACTTGAACTCTTAAATGCAAGTACTCCACCAGCTTGAGCCATACCTTCAATAATCATAACACCAGGGTAGATAGGATGGTCAGGAAAGTGTCCTTGAAAAACAGGTTCAGATATTGATACATTTTTGTACCCCTCTATGCTTACACCTTTTTCAAGTTTTGTGACACGGTCAAGCAGCAAGAATGGGTACCTATGTGGTAATATCTTTTGAATTTCAACTACGTCATATAACATTTTACTAGCCTTTTATATAAAAATTTTTTAACAATTTTATCTAAAAAAAGCTAATAAAGATATCATATAGTTAATAGAACCTCTTTTACATCTTCATATATATGGCTTTTGTGAACAATTGCAACTTTTTCTGTTGGAATTTTAACAACAACCAATATAGATGACAAGTCATAAGATGAAATAAGTTTCTCTCTAATAAGAATTTCTTCATGAAAAGAGGGACTATTATAGATAAGTTCTTCTATATTTTTATAGTTAAAGTTGCCCAGTTTATTATAACTTTCAAGTGTTATAAATTTTACTTCATCACGATTCATATAATGAAGGTCCCCTATGTGTGTATCAATTTTACCACGAGTATATTCATTTTTAATTGTAGAATAGGGTAGGAAGTGTGCTGCTACAGTCTTTTTTTTTACTTTTAAGTGACCATACATTTGTCGCCAATTTAAAAAACGCTCTTTAACTATTTTATACTCTATATTGTCATCTTCATACTTCCAACGTTTCTCATAAAGCTCTATACGAGCTTCTATAGACTCAGGTTGTACCTGTTTGGAGATAGGTGAGAAAAGTTCATCTGCTAACTTATCTTGCTGTTCTCGTTGCATGGTTAGTCCAAAGATACAGCCACAGTAATCTTGACGATAGAGTGCATCTTGTTTGGCAAGTATATTTTGTTCTTGTGTTCCTGAAGCTTTACGGTAATCGGGAGCTATAAAGCTAATACCATGTTTTTCACCTAAAATATCACCAGCATGTTTGAGTTGTTTTAGTGACTTTTTAGGACTAGTTAGTAGTGTAGATGTGAAGCTTTTTTCATTGAGCTCTTCTGCTTTTTTTGCTGTTACTTCAAAACGTCTATCAAAGCAGATAGCACACCTTGCACCTTTTTCTGGCTCTTTCTCAAACCCACGAACAGCTTCTAACCAGTTTTGCGTGTCATACTCTCCCTCTATTAGTTCAATACCAAGTATTTTACAAGAACGTTTTACATCAAGTAGTCGTAAATAGTATTCACTATAGGGATGAATATTGGGGTCATAAAAAAAACCTATAAGTTTTTCTTGAGGGTAGCTCTCTTGTAGTTTTTTTAAAAAATAGTGGCTGTCTACAGCACAACAGATATGAACAAGAATAATATCTCCTTATGTTAATAGTTGTATTTTACATAAAAATTATTAAAATAATTATTTTTTACAAATAAAAAGTATGACAATTTGACATATTATTATATATTTTATTTATTTTTGTGATATTATTTGAAATAAATATATAAAAAAGGTGTAAAAATGTTAAGAAGCAATAAAAATAGATACTTTGATATTATACGTGAAGATGTGTTTACTAACAATGGTGAGTTGGTTTATAATGACTATGTTACAGAGTTTGAACCCTATGCCGTTGCTAAAGAACAGAAAAAATATGCTAACTTTGGAGCTATTGAACTACTTGACTTTAAAATGAAAGCTGGAGTAAGTCAGTATAAAGATAAAAAGTTTCATAAGAAATATATGAAAATTCAGAATATTATTACTACAACACTCTTTAATACTCCTCCTATATTAGAGACTGAAGTCTCTGAAGTACTGGGTTATGACTTTATAAGTCCACTTTTAAGGAACCTAACTTATGGTGATACTGAATTATCTGTATGGATAGTAGATGGATTTACTTATGCATTAGTCAATGCAGGTAGAGGAGATAGTTCATGTAATTTGCTCTTTTTTTGTAGGATTGAAGAGCCGAAGTAAGATAATAAAAGTGATTTGAGTTATTAAAACTCAAATCCTCCACCAGCTCCTTTACTCATGCTATTGTATACAGCATGAACATAAGCATCTCGGATAGGACAATTATTAAGTTTAGAACAAGCAAGGCAAGAGCTTACTTGTTGCTCTTTTTGACAGTTTTCAAGCTTTCTTTTTTCTGCTTTGAGTGCCAATTCCCATTCATCTAGTGAAAGTTCGTCACTCATAACTTATGCTTTTATCCCATAAGCTTTACGAAGAGCAGTTATTTCATATTTACTTCCAAAAAAGCAAGGGCTTGTATCGTGTGGATGAGCAGGAAGAAGCTCAAGTAGTCTCATACCTTTGTTGTTTATGGCTTCACCACCAGCTTGTTCATACATAAGAGCAAAAGGGATGACCTCAAAAAGTTGTCTAAGTTTTCCATTTGGTTTATCAGTTGTTCCAGGGTAAGAGAAAAGACCTCCACCTTTTAACATGATTTGGTGTAAGTCTGGAACCATACCACCTGAGTAACGCAGACGGTAACCCTCTGCAAAAAGAGAATCTATAAATGCTTTATGGTAGTCAGACCAGTTTTGTTGGGTTCCTCCACTTGCGTTAAGTTTTCCTTTTTCATTCATGAAAATCTCACCTATCTCTTTAAATTTTCCAGCTATAACACGAGAGAGCATAGGTTTACTATCTCTTGTTGCAATAACCAGTTCAACTCTAGGTCCATAAACAACATAAGCAGAAGCAACAAGGTTTTTACCCTCTAACTCACCTTCATAGATTCCAAAAATAGAACCAACAGAGAGGTTAACATTAACAAGACTAGAACCATCTAGTGGGTCGTAACATACGGTATATTTTCCTGTTTCAGAGAGTTCTAAAACTCCCTCTTTCTCTTCACTAACTAAAGCTTTTACAGAGGCTACATTTGCAAATGCTTTTTCTATAATTATATCTGATTGAACGTCGAGTTTAAGCTGGTCTTCTCCTGAAGAGTTTTCAGAATCTGAGTAACCTAAATCAGATGTTTTAATAGCTGTGTCAATTTCAAAAGCAACTTGTTTTATAGTTTCAAATATATCGTTCATTCCTGTTTCCTTATACGCTTTTTGCATTTGTATCTATCCACTCTATTATTTGAGTGGTATTGTTTAAATCTAATATATCTATATGAGTAGGAATATTATAATCTTTTAAATTAATGGTATTATCTATAGCAATAGCTTCACTGTAGCTTAAATAACTCTCTTCAATTTCATTTCTAAAAATAGCTATACGAGGAAGAGCTAAAGTTTTTAAACCTTCAACTAATAAAATATCAAAATGATTAAACATTTTAATAATTTCATTTAACTCTTTGTTACGTTTAGAAAAATATGTTGTACGTGTAGAAGAAGCAACAACTACTTCTGCACCCGTCTTGGAAAATTTATAACTATCTTTTCCTTGTTTATCAAATATAGCCTTATCTTTAGGGTCATGTTTGATGATGGCAACTTCTCTATCTTCAATCAAAATTTTAGATAGTTTCTCAACAAGTGTAGTTTTCCCAGAACCTGAAGGTCCAGTAAATGCAACAGCAAAGCGTTTCATGTATCTCCTATTGTCATTAGAGTTTTTTAATAAACGAAATTATACATTAATGTTTATTGAAAGTGTGTTAAAATAGCTTTAGACTTATGGTTATATAAAAAAGGTTTCTTAATGTATAAAAAAATATTACTTCTATCTTCTGTTTTACTCTTTTCTGCTTGTAGTATTAAAGAGAACTCAAATATTGCACAACTCTTTAAAAAAGATGATATTTATCATATCTCTTTAATGAACACAAAAAAAGCACAACTTATTGCATCGTTAGAGACAAAAGCTCTTTTAACAGCAACTTACCTCAATCCAGTTTTTGACCATATTGAGTGTAATGATGCTTGTCACTCTAATCCAAATGAAGAGTTTTTCTTTATAGGGGTCTATATTACTGATAGTGAAGAACATACTTTTAATAAAAAAGGTTATCATTTGAGACTTAATGGAAAAAAACCTTTAGGAATTCAAAAACTTGAAAAAGATGACCCTTTACGTTACCAAATGCCCATGATAAATAACTGGAGTACTTACTATAAAGTGAAGTTTCCTAAGGTTAAAGGAAATGATTTAAATCTTACTTTCGAAAACGATCGGTTTGGGAAGGATACGCTAACGTATTCAAAAAAGATGAAACCTTTGTTTGACTCCTTGAAAGAAGATTTAGGTAGATAATATAGTTGGTTAAAACTTTTTTCCCATACTCTTTAGACTCTTCATAGTCTACAAGTTCCATACTTAGGTATGGTTCATACTTTCCTTCTTTAAATAGGTTTTTCTTTCTTAAGGTCTTTCTCGTAAATCCTATGCCACCATTGTATGCATAGGCTACAAAAAGTGGGTGGTAGAGCCAAGAGTTTAAGTAGTCCATGTGTTGGTTGGCATAACTTATAGCAACATAAGGGTTGAACATCTCGCTAAAGTCTAATTTTTTTCTACGCTCTTTTGCTAAGTGTCTTATAAGAAAAGGCATAATCTGCATCATACCTAAGGCATATGAGGGGGAGACTGAAGCAGGAACAAAACGACTCTCTTGTCGTGCTATGGCATAAAGCATAGCAACACGCTCTTTAGAGTACCCCCACATAGCTTCACGATATGGCATGGGGTAGTAAGGAACGGTGTAATTTGTAGATTTTTCTTTTAGGTAAGTATAAATGCCTTCTGTTTTGTGACTTTTGTAGTTTTCTGCCAAATTAGCTATCTGATTTGGATTCTCTTTCATTTTGAGTTTTATCTTTTCCCAATTAATAGGATTTTCAATATCAAAATCTTTTATAGTATCATAACCTAGATTTGGTGTAACTACGTTTGGATATGGCTCTTTTAAAATATCTCTAGCACTTAACGTATAAATATTGACCTGATTACTTTTTATTAATTTTTGTAGATATTTTTTATTATCACTGACGAGATATAACCAAAAATCTACTTGGTCATACTGGTTTTGATACACTGTTTTCGTTCGAGCTATTTTTAAAAATTTAGTAGCATCTTTTAATCTATTAAACTCTACAGCATTTATAGCAAGTAGAAAATTTGACTTAAACGTTAGATTATTATCTCCTATCTCTATAAGTGATGCTTTCAGATTTTGTAAATCATAGTTGGTTACTATTTTGTGAATTGAGGTATTAAACTGTTTTTCTTGAATAAGTTTAGCCAATTGCTCTTTAGTAAATGGCTTGTTAAAATGAGTTTTTCTATACTTATTACCTACATTATTAAAGACATAAGCTTGAGTACTTCCTGGAAAGTAAGCCAATGTTTTAAACGGCTCATCATCACTAAGAATATGAAGTGTCTCAGAGTATTTATTCTGTTTTAGAATTTTTTTATAGAGTTTTTTTAAACTCTTTTTGGACTTCTTAGCAGCTGTTGCAGGATATATAATATAGTTATTAGGGTCTCTTTTCTTTTTTGCTTTAGTTGAAGTATTTTTAGGGATGTATCCAACTTTTTTACGAATAGCTTTTTTTAGTTTTGAACTTTTACGTTTTGACCAAATATATGCTGTTACTGCCTCTTTCTTAGTAGTTTTTTTATCACCTATAAAACGCCAAATATAATAATCTTTAGCATAAGAGCTAGGCATCACTTCTATCTCTTTTAAGTTAGGAGTTTTAGCCCAAAGAGCTAAACCTAAAAGTAAAAAGAGTAGAAGTTGTTTCATTAGAATGCCATGGTTATTTGTTGTAATAGACCAACAAGAGCTTGCAGACCAAAAATGAGAACAATAGGAGATAAATCAATACCACCTATTACTAAAAAAGGAAGTTTCTCACGAATAAATCTTAAAGGTGGATTTGTTAAACGGTTAATGACTTGAACAATAGGATTATACGGGTCAACTTGTACAAAAGATAGTACAGCAGATATAATAATGAGTATGATATATGAATATACAAGAGAACTAATTATTCCTATAAAAGCAACAAATATATTACCTGTGAGTATGCTACTTAGAAGTTGTAACCCAATAATAAGAACTAAAGGTGAAAGGTCAAGACCTCCTACAACAGTAAAAGGAAACTTTTGACGAACAAATCTAAAAGCTGGTTCAGTGATACGGTTAATTATCTCCACAGCAGGTTGACGAGGGTCAACTTGAAGCAAAGAGAGAACAGCAGAGATGATAATAATCCAAATATATATTTGAATAACGAGTAGTATAGGTTGTAATATAAAGTTCATTATGATGCGACCTCCAATATATAAGATTTAATGTATGGATAGATTTCACTTAACTCAGGTCCATCACCTGTATTAGTTAAGATTTGACGAAGTACTATTAAGATATCTTTCTCTTCTAGTCCACTGTTAGTCATGATATGTTCTTTAAATGTATCATAATTTTCAAAATAGGGTGCTTGGTTAATAACTTTTTCTAAAATATTCATCTGCTCACCCCATTTTCCAGAGAAATCTTTAGGTGAAAATATAGGGCGAATTTTTGTCTCTAACTCATTGATGGTGCTACACTCTTGCAGATAAACCTTTGCAAGTTTTCCAATATCTGCATCGGCAAAACCAAAAAGTGTAGAGAGCTTTTTGTCATCTATCATTTTTAGATGCTCACGGTTAATGGAGCGTAGTTGTTCTAAGTCAAAGGTAACGTCTGATTTTGATATGCTGTTCAAATCAAACCACTCAATAGCTTCAGGAAGTGTAAATATCTCTTTTGGAGCATTTGGATTTCCTAAAACCAATAAATAATTTAAAATAGCATCAGGAATAAATCCATCTTGAAATAGCTCTTTAACGGATATATTATTAGTTATAGTTGGTATATGAGCATACTCTGTAGTATTTTCATACCCTAAAAGATTTTTTATATGTATCTGTTTGAGTGTACCTAAAAGATGTTCCTCTTCACGTATAACTAAGCTTATATTACTCATCATATCATCAGCTGCAATAGCAAAGTTGGCTGTGGGTGTGGTATCTGCTTTTAAAATAACAAAAGAGCCTATCTCTTTAGCTGTAGCTATTAAATTACCTTTTATTAAGTCACTATAGCTTATGTTACTCTTAGGCTCTTTAACTCGAATTACAAATTTTTCAGCAGATTTTTTAAGTTCATTATACTCTTCAGGCTTAAGATTCTCGCACCCTGCTGAACAAGAAGAGGCTAACTCTTTATTCTCATTGATACATTTACATACAAATGCTTTTTCATCTTTTAGTAGACGAAGTGCTAGTGTTTGATGCAGATTCAGATGTTCACTCTGATGAAAGACAGCATCATGTTTAAGTGCAAACTTTTCTAAAATCATCATGATTTCTGTATCCTTACCAGTAATATTTTGCTCTTTATCACCATCTTCTATACGTATTAAAAATGGCTCACCTTTTTGTTGTGCAACCAAGTAGTTAAATATGGCAACTCTAAGGTTAGCTATGTGCATGTCACCAGTTGGTGACGGGGCAAATCGAAGCATTCTTTCTCCTGAAAATTATTAGGCGTATTATAGGGGATTTTTGTTGAAATTGGTATAAAATATTACATAACAAAACAATAAGCACTAATTGGCTAAAATACACCCCTTATAATAGTCTTCTTGAAAAACTATTTGGAATCGGAGACTTTAGTCCTGAATAAGACGAGGCTAAAGCCATCGGTTCCTAGTTTTGCACGATTTCTAATAGTCTCCAAATCAAAAGGTTTAATAATAATGGAAAATAAGAGCAAAGATTTTTTACGTAGAATAGTTGAAGAGGATTTAAATGCAGGTAAATACCAAGAGGTAGTCACAAGGTTTCCACCTGAGCCAAATGGTTTTCCACATATTGGTCACGCCAAATCTATCGCTATCAATTTTGGAATTGCCAAAGATTATCAAGGTCACTGTAACCTAAGAATGGATGACACCAACCCCACAACTGAAGATACACAATATGTTGAAGCTCTTAAAGATGCAGTTCAGTGGCTAGGCTTTGAGTGGGATAAAAATGTACGTTATACCTCTGATTACTTTCCTAAACTTTACGCTTATGCAATAGAACTTATTAAAATGGGTAAAGCGTATGTCGACAGTACAAGTGAAGAGGAGATGCGTGAACTCCGTGGAACAGTGATCCAAGCAGGAAAAAGAAGCAAATATGCTGATAGAACGGTAGAAGAGAATTTAGAACTTTTTGAGCGAATGAAAAATGGCGAGTTTAAAGATGGAGAACATGTCTTAAGAGCCAAAATTGACATGTCTGCTTCTAATATGAAAATGCGTGACCCACTCCTTTACCGAATCCGTCATGCACACCATTTTAGAGCAGGAGATGAGTGGGCTATTTATCCTATGTATGACTTTGCTCACTGTCTCTCTGATTATATTGAAGGGGTTTCTCACTCTATCTGTACATTAGAGTTTGAAAACAACCGTGACATCTATAATTGGGTCTTAGATACGTTAGGATTAAAGCCTACAAGACCTTATCAGCATGAGTTTGCAAGACTTGGTATAAACTATACTGTTATGAGTAAAAGAAAGCTTTTAGAGTTGGTAGAGGGTGGTCAAGTGAATGGTTGGGACGACCCAAGAATGCCAACTATC
>JALUKQ010000048.1 GCA_027056485.1 Campylobacteraceae bacterium
AATGGCATTCCCTCATAAAGATACCGACTGGGACAGTGACTTGAACTCTGCATTAGTACCTTTTATACGCATAGCCCAAGCCATAGCCTATAAAACTCCTGTCTATATTATTTGTGATAACAAAGATAATATTTCAGGTCTCTTTTGCTCTACACGAAATATGAGCTTTATTGAAATACCTACTAACGACACTTGGATTCGTGATTTTGGGTATATCTCTGTAGTTGAAAATGGAGAAGTTAAACTACTTGATTTTACATTTGATGCTTGGGGTGGGAAGTTTGAAGCCTCTTTGGACAATGAAGTTAATCGAGTGTTACATAAAAAAGGGTATATGGGAATAACTCCATTAGAGAGTATTGACTTTGTTTTAGAGGGTGGTTCTATTGAATCTGATGGTTTAGGAACTATTTTGACTACTTCACAATGTCTTTGTAATCCAAATCGTAATGGTGGGTTATCTAAAGATGAGATTGAAAATAGATTAGTAGAGTATTTTGGAGCTAAAAGAGTTTTATGGCTTGATTATGGTTATTTGGTTGGTGATGATACAGATAGTCATATTGATACCCTTGCTCGATTTGTTTCTAAAGATACTATTATGTATGTTCAGTGTAAAGAGAAAGAAGATGAACATTATGATGAGCTTAAAAAGATGGAAGAGCAACTACTAAGTTTTAGAACAGTGAATGGTGAACCTTATAAACTTATTGCTTTGCCTATGCCATCAGCTAAATTTGACAAAGAAAGCAACAGACTACCTGCAACCTATGCAAATTTTTTAATAACTGATGGAGCATTGGTATATCCTAGCTATTCAGTAGATGAAGATAAGATTGCATATGAGGTATTTAAAAACTTTTTTGTGGATAAAGAGATAATACCTATAGAGTGTAGTAGGTTGATTGAAGAGGGTGGAAGTTTGCATTGTTCAACGATGCAGATTCCTTTTTAGAGTTTAAATACCACTCCTCAGCACCCTACAAAAATGTAATTTTTATGCGTTATTTTTACAATTTATGTAGCTTCATATGTGGATGCTGAGGAGTAGTATTTATTTTGTTTTATTGTCTTTTACTTCCAAAGTTTTGTGTCCAATAAATACCATAGGTACTATCAGCTTCTATTACAATGGCAACACCTACTTCAGTATAGTTTGGACTCATAATATTTTCACAGTGTCCTGGACTGTCCAACCATGCTTCCATAACTTCTTCTAGTGTTTCTTGTCCTCCTGCAATATTTTCTCCGACAGAATAGTAATTACTGTATCCGTTTGCAACAATTCTCTCATAGAAGATACTTGGTCTCCCATCTCCTGTTATGTCAGATGAAGTACCTGAACCGTAGTGAGAAAAGGTATCACTCTGGGCTAGGTCTGTACTGTGTTCAAGTGCTGAAGCGTATAAGTCGTTATTCCAGTAAAGTTTTGGAGAAGGTCCAACTACTCCACGACTATTATCATTTGGATAACAGTCTCTTTGTACGGAACGAGCTTTATTTATAGCATCCAATAGCTCTTGTTGGTTAACAGTAATATCTAATTGTCTATCTTGTACTCCAGCAATTGCTGATGAATTCATAGTTATACTATTGTCTGTTGAACCACAGCCAATAAATAGACTAGAGATAATGATAGTTGATAAAAGTTTTAAAGTTAATATTTTGTTAAACATTGTTTTCTCCTTCTTGTTTAGAAATTATAACAATTTTAAACTTAAAATAATATTTAACATAATAAAATAATTTAAAATATTATTTTAAGAATAATATAATTATATATGGTAGATAATTTTTTTCATTTATGTTAAAATAGATAAAAAAGAAGATAGATGAAGATATCATTAATACAAAAAAAATATATCATTAGTAAAGCTCATACGATAAAAGAGACCGTTAATGATATAAAAAGTGCTGCAGAAAATGGGGCTGAGCTGGTTGTCTTACAAGAGTTACATCAAAATGAGTATTTTTGTCAAAGTGAAGATGTAACGTTTTTTGATTATGCTTCATCATGGGAAGAGGATATAGCATTTTGGTCAACAGTGGCAAAAGAGAATAGAGTGGTATTGGTTACTTCACTTTTTGAAAAGCGTACAGCAGGACTTTATCACAATACGGCTGTGGTTTTTGAAAAAGATGGCTCCCTAGCAGGAAAGTATAGAAAGATGCATATACCTGATGACCCTGGATTTTATGAGAAGTTCTATTTTACTCCTGGTGACTTAGGTTTTGAACCCATAGAGACTTCTGTCGGAAAGTTAGGAGTATTAATCTGTTGGGATCAGTGGTACCCTGAAGCTGCACGACTTATGACACTAAAGGGGGCTGAACTGCTTATCTATCCTACAGCCATAGGTTGGTTTGATGAAGATAGTAAAGAGGAACAAAGTAGACAGCTTGACTCTTGGATAACCATTCAGCGTTCTCATGCCATTGCCAATGGTATTCCTGTTTTATCTTGTAATAGAGTAGGGTTTGAAAAAGACAGTTCAGAAGTCATGGATGGCATAAGGTTTTGGGGAAACTCGTTTGTTTGTGACCCTCAAGGTGAACTTATAGCTCAAGCAGGAAGTGAAGAAGAGATACTTTATGCTAATATTAATCATAATCGAACAAAAGAGGTGAGAGATATCTGGCCATTTTTACGAGATAGACGTATTGATGCTTATGGTAACGTGTTAAAACGCTATTGTGATTAGAGAGAGATTCTATATTTATATTTATTATAATTTGATAGAATATTTAAAATAGATAGGAGTGATTAATGAGTTATGAAGTATCAAAAGTAGAAAAAGGTGTAGATGTTCCTTTTAAAAATCCAACGGCAAAATTTTATGAAGCTGTAGGTGGAGAAGAGGGAATGAAAGCTTTAATGTATGATTTTTATGACATTATATATGAGAGTGATATCGCACACTTTTTCCCACAAGATGAAGATGAGTTTCATAAAGTAAAAGTAAAAAATACTAAATTTTTTGTACAGATTTGTGGAGGACCAAAGGTATATGAGAGTGAAGCAGGTGGTATGAACTTAGATGAGTTTATGATTCGACTTCATGATGATTTTTCTATTACAGAAAAAGCACGTTATGAGTGGTTAGGGTGTATGGAAGAAGCATTAAGAAAAGTTGATATGGATCAGAAAATAAAAGATGATTTTTGGGCATATTTGGAAAGCTTTTCAAAATTAACAGTAAACTCTTTTTCTGATGGTTCTGTCTATTATGCTGAATATAATCCAGGACAGTAGGAGAATGATTTAGATTAATAGTGTTTGAACTCTATCTATGTTAGAATATTTCTTAGTATAAAAGGAGTATGTTTTGGGAAAAGAGTTTAAACATTTTGAATTTAAAGGAAATGCTAAAGAGTATTTTCGTATTTGGATAGTCAATATCGCTTTGACTATCTTAACACTTGGTATCTACTCTGCATGGGCAAAAGTTCGTACCAATCGCTATATGTATGCTAACACTTACCTAAATGGTTCAAACTTTGAATACAATGCTGACCCAGTTCGTATTTTAATTGGGCGTATTATTGTAGTTACTATGTATCTCTTATTTATCATCTTTGGAGAACATTTAATGATGTTTGAAGTGGCTGCAGGAATAGCCATTCTTGCTTTTTTAGCCATGCCTTGGTTCGTACGTCAGGCAGTTAGCTTTAAACTTAGAAATACCTCTTACCGTCATGTTCCTTTTCGTTATGTAGGAAGAATACGTGATTTTTATGCCTTTTTTTTACTCCATGGACTGCTCAATATCTTTACTCTTTTTTTAGCTTTTCCCTTCTCTTATGTACGTTTTAAAGAGCTTATACTTCGTAATTCACACTATGGTCAAGGAGCGTTTACTTTTAAAGGAAAAGTACAATCGGTTTATGAAATATATTTTTCTATTATTGGATGGGTTATGCTTCTGATTTTGGCTATAACTATTGTTGTCGCACTTGTATCAGGTATTGCATTAGAAAGCAGTGGAGTAGGGATTGAAGATCTTGTTTCATCAGGTATGTTAGAGAATGAAAGTGTTGATGCAGATAATGTTGCACCTATGGCAACTGGCATGGTATCTATGATTATGATTTTTATCTATTTACCTTTAATATTTGGGCAAAAAGGTTTAAGTGATGCATATTTTTCTAACTATGTAAGAAACCACACATCTTTAGAAACAGCACCATTTAGAGGAGAGATTAACATATTTAAATTGGCTTGGATTTCTGTCTCGAATGTATTTATGATTATTCTATCTTTAGGATTACTTTATCCATGGAGTCAAATACGCTATTTAAAATATAAATTAGAGCATACCTCTTTTTCTTGCCAAGATTATGAGCAGTTTGAGTCTTTTGGCTATGAGCAAGGTTCAAC
>JALUKQ010000049.1 GCA_027056485.1 Campylobacteraceae bacterium
GTTTTTGCCCAGAAGTCTCTATCATAGCAGCCTTTATATTGGGGACACCTATAGGCTGACCAAGACGCATTTTTTGAGTATATACAATAGCTAAAGGGTCACCTTTTTTAATCGTTCTAAAATTCACACTATGTTTAAGAAGACGAGTAAACTCATTGGCTAATCGTCTATTTTTAATTTTTTTAACAATATCTCCATAAGGACTACTATCTATCTTAAGTAAAGCGACATAAGTATCTTCCTGATACTCAATAGGAATTACCTCTAATTTATAACCTTTATGTGTCTTATATAAATGAAGTTGTAACTCCTCACCAACAGGAATAAGTGCTTGTAAAAGTACTCCTGTACTAGCAATAAGTTCATAATAACTTCGACTATTTTCTACATCGGATACAATGAGACTATCATCTTCATCTAATGTATCTAAAATAGTTTTTGGAACATTATGTTTTTCAAGATAAGTCTCAAAACTCATCCCTTTTACCCATGCTAAACGTTTTACTTTTGCAGCAAATGTCATTGTTGATAAAATCAACAATAACACAACGACTCTGCGTAAACTAATATTCCTCAAAGCTTCTCCTATAGTCAATTGTAACAATTATAGCTTACGCTGACTAAAAACTCAATGTATGATTCTTTGTGTAGATGAATTTTTTAGTGGAATTTATAGATAACACATAACTATCGTTACTTTTCATTAATTATTATTTATAACTATGTTCTATTTAGTTCTTGCTAACTTTTAGAAGAGTTACTTTTTTACTCTTCAAAGTTTTTTCTTTACAAGTAAAATATTATCTGAAGTTTTAGCTCACCTGTTAAGTTAAGTAATGATAAACTTACTATTATATGAGAGTATAAATCTACTTATATATTATAATATATTAAATAAAAATATATATGGTTAGAAAGGGTTAAGCATGAGTTTATATAAAATTCGTACATTTATAAAAAAAAACATTATAGAAAAAATACAACATTTAAAATACAGAAATATTTATAAAATGAATATACATGAGACAGTTAGACTCTCAAGTAAGACCTTTTTAGATAGAACAAACCCAAAAGGAATACATATAGATGAAAATACCATGCTAACGGCATATGTAACTGTCTTAACACACGATTTCATTAATGCAAAGCACAAAGACACCTATATTGGGAAAAATTGTTTTATTGGTATGAACTCTATCATATTAGCTGGTGTAACCATTGGAGACAGTGTAGTGGTCGCTGCAGGAAGTGTGGTTACAAAAGATATACCATCCAACTCTTTAGTAGGAGGAAATCCTGCAAAAGTCATTAAAGATAATATCCAAACACTTAGATATGGTGTAACTCCTGGAGCTTATGATAAGTAAGTAAAAATATAGAATTAAACTTAAACAATCAGATACTCTATTTATATATTACAAAACCAATCCAACTTCTCTCCCCTCCATAGCCGACGTAAGTATAAGATTTTTTAAGTAAACTTCGCAGATGAAACATCTAAAAGGTTATAGACAACGTTACTTTTCATTAGCTATTATTGCTATGTATTCAACGCTGTTTAAATTGTGTACTATTGACACAAACTACAAGTACCATAAGTATGCCTTTGAAAGCCCTGAGCATAAAACATCTCCTCCCTATCTGTACGCTTATTATTTACTATAGACCATATTAATAATGTTCGGTGCTACCGAACCTACGTGACATATATCAAGGGATAAAAATGAACAAAACAATACAACTCAGCTTAATTACAACGCTACTACTTAGCACCAACCTCATCGCAGATGAAAAACTTGAAGATATTATAGTAACTTCTGCTACTAAAACATCTCAAAAAATAGAAGATGTAACTTCAAATATAAATGTTATAACAGCACAAGAGATAGAAGAGAGACATTACACTACAGTTACTGAGGCTTTGAACTCTTTACCAGGAATAGACTTTAATAGTAATGGAGGCATTGGGCATACAAGCAATATCTATGTTAGAGGTTTTGACTCTAAACGGATACTTGTTCTTATTGATGGCATTCGCTACAACGATGTCACTAGTACCTCAGGAGCCCCTTTTGAGCATATAATGATAAATAATATTGAGCAGATTGAAGTAATTAAAGGAGCTCAATCGGGTATTTGGGGAGCTGACGCAAGTGCAGGTGTTATTAACATCATTACAAAAAAAGCACAACAAGGTTTACACTTTGAAGCTTCTCAAGAGTTTGGTAGTTTCTCTAGCAGTAAATCAAATGCTCATATCTCATATAAAAATGATGCTCTTTACCTAAAAGCTGCATATAACAATATTCATACCAAAGGATTCTCTTCTGTTGCACCAAGAGATTCAAAACTAGATGAACTAGAAGATGATGGATATAAGAACGATAGTACAAATTTACAAGCAGGTTTTCAAATTAACGAAAACAATAAAATAGACTTTAGCCATATAATAAACAATTCAAAAACAGAAGCTGATGCTTATGACAATGCTACCTATAGTTTTAATCCAAATAGTCAATATGATGTTAAAAGCAAAACTAAATTAAGTTCGGTAAATTTTAATCATATAGATAATTTTAACGAAATAGATATTTTTGCTAAAAAATCTACTTTTTCACGTTACTACCCACAGGCAGGATATTCTAAAAATTTTGATGGAGAGACAAGAGAGTATGGATTAACCTCAAACATCTCTTATGGAACAGATAGCTTTGTAACTTTAGGTGGAGAGTATAAAAGTTTTGAACATAAAAATAGTCTCAATTCAAAATACAACAACAAAGCTATATTTTTAACCAACTCCAATAAATTTAAAGGTCTAATAGGTGGAACTACCATACTTACCCAATCCATCAGACAAGACAACTACAATAAGTTTGACAACAAAACAACTGGTAAAATAGGTCTAAAACATATACATACAAATATTCGAGCCTTAAGCACCTCTGCAAACTATGGTACAGCATATAATGTTCCAACACACTATAATCTATTTGACCCATTTTCAGGAAATGCAAACTTAACACCTGAAGAGACAAAAGGTTACGATGTAACTATTAAATACAAAGATTTAAAAGTGACCTACTTTAACAATACTATTAATGATATGATTGATTATCAATCAAACTTTGATGCTAATGGAAACTGGATTGGAGGAAACTACCAAAACGTTAATGGAGAGTCAAAACTAAAAGGGGTTGAAGTAGCCTATCAAACAGAGCTAACAGATGATACTCTACTCTCACTAAATTATACCTATACAGATGCAAAAGACACTAAGGGTCAAGAGTTAGCAAGAAGAGCCAAAGATAATGTAAAGTTTGCTCTTGACTACTATGGTATTGAAAATTTGCATTTAGGTCTTAATGGTGCATACATAGGTGAGAGATTTAACAGAGCTAACAAGCAAGGTCAACAGACAGGGAAATACACTGTTGCAAACTTCACAGCCAACTACGAAGTAGACCAACACATGAGCCTTTATGGAAAAGTCGATAATATTACGGACAAATATTATCAAACTGTAGATGGTTACGCAACAAGTCCAAGAGCTGTTTATGCAGGAATAAAAATTACCTATTAATCGCGTAGGTCGGGATGCCCTCATCCCGACATCAATTCGCATAAAATAAAATTTAGAATATTTCTATAGATTTTGAAAGAAAATAAACATATTTAAATATTTGAATATTTGTCGGGATGAGGGCATCCCGACCTACAGGCTTTTATATGAAACAACTATTTTTAATACTATTTATAACTCTAACCCTAAATGCCCAAGAACGTATCATCGCTCTAAGCCCATCAATCAACGAAATTATATTTGCACTAGATGCAGGTGAGCAAATAGTTGGCAACACCGACTACGCACTCTATCCTAAAGCATCTATAACCCTACCCAAAGTGGGTGGCTACTTTAGCCCCTCTTTAGAAAAAATTGTTTCACTTAAACCTACGCTGGTCATTATGCAACAAAACAACCACAAACTTAGCCTAAAACTTGAACAGCTTGGTATTAAAACTAAAATTATAAAAATAGACAAACTTGAAAATATTAAGAAATCTATTATAGAAATTGGTGATATTTTAGATAAAAAAGAGAGAGCTAATAAAATCGTTAAAAATATTAATGATGAACTCAAAAATTTAAAAAGTATAGTGAGTAACAAAAAAATTCTCATTGTTTTTGGACGTTATCCTAAATTAGACAAACAGATTTTTGTTGCTGGTCAAAACCTATACTTTGATGAAATCATCAACGAAAGTAACAACACAAATGCCTTAAAATCAGAACGAAAAGGTCAACCCATTTTAAACATGGAAAACATCATAGCTTCTAACCCTGACATTGTCCTACTTTTAGCACGATGTAAAGCAGATGGAGTTGACAATAAAGAGCTTATCAAACCTTGGTTAGAGTTGCCTATAAGTGCCTCTAAAACAAACTCTATTTATGTTAATAACAATATTTATGCCTCAATGCCCAGTGACCGTTTGGTACTCTTTTTAAAAGATTTTAAAAATATGTTAGATAACTATAAAGAAAAAGTAGAAGAGAATAATGTTACAAATTAAAAATTATAGTAACGCTATACTTCACAACATATACTTTGAACTAAAAGAGCATGAAAACCTCATCATCTTAGGTTCAAATGGAGCAGGAAAATCCACTCTTGCCAAGGTACTGTGTGGCATTACACCCTCTTCATGTGTCATTCTTAACAACCAAGAGCTACATAAAGTAAAGGTTAAAGAGCGAACCCAACTCATTAACTATATTCCTGCCAAACTAGAGATATTTGACGAGTATATCACCCTTAATGAATACCTTAACCTAAGCCGTCTACATACACTTTTAGAGTCTAAAAACATGTTAAAACTTTTAGAGATAAACCACCTAAAAAACAAACCATGTCAACAACTAAGCTCTGGGGAGCAACAACTTACCATGTTGGCAACAGCTGTGCTTCATAATGCAAAAATAACTATTTTTGATGAACCTACAGCCAACCTAGATCCTAAAAAGAGTCGTGATGTTTTCTCTCTGCTAAAGAGTAATATCTTTCAATCTAAAATCATTATTACTCATGACCTAAATTTAGCCTACCGTTTAGGATATAAAGTACTTTGCATCAATGAGGGTAAAATTACTTTTATTGACAGTTCTAAAAAGTTTTTTCATGAATCCAATCTAAATGACTATTTTGGAACTTCGGTAAAAATGGTAAATGATTATGTTATGGTGAATTTATGAGATATTTTATTTTAATATCTTTCGCTATAATAAATTAAATACAAAAAGGAGAACTTTATGCAAACCATACAGATACAAGACTCTTTTATAACCAATCTATTAGAAACAAAGTTTTATAACGATAAGAGTAAATTTATAGAGGCTATAAAAGAGTTGTTTCAAACCAAATCAAAGCTTGAAACACAAGAGTACAATTTGTTAAAAGCTTATGATAGAGGTGAGTTGTCGTTGGGGCAGGTAGCTAATATTTTAAATATCTCTAAGAGTGAGACAATGGAGCTTTTAAAAAAATATGATATTCCTTTTGTACGTATAGACAGTGAGTATATAGAGCAAGAGTTTGGAGCGTTTAAATAATCACTATGAATAACATTGTAATTAGTGATACTACGGCTCTTATTATTCTTGCTAAGTCAGATGCGTTATCTCTACTCTCTAATCTTTTTCAAAAAATCTATATTCCCAAAGCTGTTTATGATGAGTTGATGGTCAAAGATGACATTGTTAACTACCGAATTAAAGAGTTTGATAAAATTGAAGTAAAGCCTGTGAGCAATATGGTTACTTTGGAGCGAATCAAAACATTAAAAATTGACAAAGGTGAAGTAGAAGCAATTAGTCTAGCTCTGGAGTTAAATTTGATGCTTATTATAGATGAGCGAAAAGGCAGAAAGATAGCTCTAAATCAAGGGCTTAAAATTGTTGGTGTTTTGGGTATTTTAATAGAGAACTATAGAAAAGAATTTATTACTCTTGATGAGTTAAAACTCTATTTTTTGCTTTTTAAAGAGCAAGGATTGAGAGTTAGTGAGCAGTTAGAAAAAGTGTTTTTTGAGAAGTTGAAGTCGTAGGGTGCTGTTTTCAACGCACCACAAAACCAAACATGCATAAAATTATATTTGTGCCGAAAGGCTTATTACCTCTTGAACTTCTCTCTGTCACTTTTTTTTCTTTGTTTCGCAACGAAAGAAAAGTAACCAAAAAAAAGAAAATGCGAAGTGCTGTCGCTAGAATTAATTGCCATTAAAAAGTTAAACGAATTACAAAGAGATAAATATGAATTTAAACATCCAAAACCTAACCCAACAACTAAAAACCCTAGCCCAACAAGCCATACCTCTATACACGCAAAAAGTAGAAGCCGTAATCAACAACAAAATCCAAGACCACAACCAAATAGAGCTAACATTTGATTATATGTTAGATTTTTGTTATGACGATGAGATGCTACTTTTGTATAAAAAATTGGCTCGGTACTATTTTACTGTTAATCCACAAGGTACAGCAAACTATATTAACTACTATCGAGAGAGATATGAAGATGAGGAATAAGTATGTGCATTTTTTGCACATACTTAAAAACAAAAGGAAACTGCTTCCATTTTAGAAACAGTTCAAAATTCAGTTAGTTCCAAAATGGAACATACTGAAATTACAAAAGTGCAACAACCAGTTGCACAATTAAGGAAATAAAATGCTCTACCTAAGTAAATGGTTCTTTCTAAAATGAACCCCCTACTCTACCTCCTATCCCTAACCCTCATCATCATAGCCCCATTCCACGGGCAGATTCCCATAGAACTCTACAACTTAGACAACCCTACAACCGTAGACTACAAACTCTTTTGGGACATTCGTCTGCCTCGTGTTATTGTGGCTTTTTTTGCAGGTGCTATTTTGGCTCTTGGTGGTCTACTCTTTCAATCACTTTTCAAAAACCCTATGTCTACTCCTTATACATTAGGTGTCGCTAGTGGTTCTACTCTTGGGGTAGCTTTTGCTATTGTTTTTGGCTTCTCTTCTATGCTTTCACTTTTTGGTTTTTTTGGGGCACTGTTTACAGTAGTCATTCTTTTTGCTCTTACTCTAAAACTAAAGTCGTATGAGACCAATGCTCTGCTTTTGGTGGGGATTGCCCTTGCATTCTTTTACAATGCTGCCTTGATGATTCTCTTTTACCTTAGTGATGAATCACAAAGTTTTGAGATTATACGTTTTACAATGGGTTCAGTTGATGTGGTTGGATTAGACCAAACACTACCTATAGTAGTAGCAAGTTTAGGGCTACTTCTACTCTCTAACTTTTACAAAAAAGAGTTAAAACTGCTTTTAACCTCTAATGACTATGCTTACTTAAAAGGTATAGAGGTTAAAGAGGTCAATACTATTTTACTTGTTTCTGTCTCTATTGCTGTAGGAGTATCTGTAAGTATTACAGGACCTATTGGCTTTGTAGGGTTAATTATCCCTCATATTATTAAAATCGTCTATAAAAAATCTGCTGAACAACTGATATTACCTATTTTCTTCTATGGAGGGTTCTTTTTAGTTGTAAGTGATTTAATAGCTCGTAATTTAGGGAGTAGTTCCGATATACCTATTGGAATTATTACAGCTTTATTAGGTGGTCCATTTTTCATCTATTTGATTATGCGTAAACGTTAGGGTGTACTCGGGGACTACACCCTACATTTCAAGCCAAAATATGTATAATACACAAATTAAAAAAAAGAAAAGTAATGATAAAACCAATCATAGGAAATATAGACTTTATAGAGTCACTAAGAGGTAAAAAAGCCACATTTATGTTGGCACTTAGCAACACAAACACAGCTAACATAGAGGGGATAACCCAAGCAGGAATCCCTGGGATGATTCACCTAACACCTACCTTAGATTCAGAATTTGTTACGACAGGAGAAGTTAGGAGCCTAGAAAATATAGCAGAGACACCAAAAGGTGTTCCTACTCCTGCACTAATTACCCGTGGGGTTCATCTTTTAGCACCTTATGGTCGTATAGAACTTTTAGACTTAGGGCTAGAAGTAAAACCAAAAGTAGACTACTTTAAAATTCATAGTTTTAATATAGAACCTAGCCAAAGTATTGCAAAGGAAGCAAACATAGAAGCCGAAGCTCTTTTTCAAAAGGGAGTAGAGTTTGGACAAACTTATGAGTGTAAAGATGAGTATATTATCTTAGGAGAGTCAGTTCCATCAGGAACTACTACAGCTATGGCAACAGCTATTGGACTCAAACATAAGGTAAAAGATTACTTCTCTAGCTCATTTAAAGATGTGCCTACAGATGTTAGAGAAAATACGCTAAAACTTGCCCTCTCTAATTTAGAACATAAAGATGATATATTTGCAGTACTCTCTAAAGTATCGGACAATATGCTTATTTTTAATGCTGGGTTTATATTGGGGCTGAACAACCGTGTGCCTTTGGTTTTAGCAGGAGGAACACAGATGGCATGTGTTCTTCTTATTGTTGATAGAATGCTCAAACTCATGGGTGGAAGAATGGAGAGTTCAAATCTGTCACTTTGTACTACTAAATGGGTGGCAGAAGATAAAGAGTCAGACATAAAAGCTCTTTTAGAACTTTTACATTTTAACATCCATGCTTACTATGCAGATTTTGATTTTGCATTTAGTGAACACCCTGCTTTAAAACTCTACGATGAAGGTGAAGCCAAAGAGGGAGTTGGAGCTGGGGGAGCATTAATGTATGGTTCTTTAAATGGTCTAGGTAAAGAAGCTATAACCAAACAAGTTGAAGCATTTTTACAATAGATGAAAGTTTTATACTACGGTGGACAGAAGTCTGGTAAAAGCTTATTGGCTGAGAAAAAAGCACTTGAACTTTCTCAAAATAAAAAGCCTTTTTACATAGCAACCTACAACAACTGTTATGATGACAGTGAGATGCATAACCGTATAGAGAAACATCAACAACAGCGTAAAAAGCTATTTACAACCATTGAAGAGTCTTTTAACTTACCTAAGGTCAT
This sequence comes from Campylobacteraceae bacterium, assembly GCA_027056485.1. GTDB lineage: Bacteria > Campylobacterota > Campylobacteria > Campylobacterales > Sulfurovaceae > UBA1140. The sequence goes on from JALUKQ010000049.1 coordinate 9,051, forward strand.
AGATGATAATGAGACTTATTTGGTTGACTGCATCTCTATGTGGTTGTTAAATAATCTTGATAAAACAGAAGAAGAACTTTTAACACAACTCCAAAGAGTATCTACAAATAACTCTAATATTGTCTTTGTATTAAATGATGTAAACGGAGGTGTTATTCCAATGGATAAAGAGAGCCGAAAATTTGTAGATATGACAGGCATACTTGGACAAAAACTTGCTTCTTTTTGTGATGAAGTTTATGAAGTAACTTTAGGACTAGAAAGAAGATTAAAATAAATATGGATTTTGGATTTTTACTAAAAAAAAGTATCTCATTTTTTCTTATGCCTCTACCAATTACTATTATATTACTACTCATGGTAGCTTGGTTTCTCTATAAGAAAAAGATAAAAAAAGCTATGATATATATAACCATATCTTTGGTTTGGCTTCTACTTATCAGCTCAGCACCTATAACCAATCTACTGATGAAACCATTGGTACACCAATACCATAAACTAAGAAAAATACCTGATAATATTCACTATATTTTACTATTGGGTGGAGATAGAGAACATAGAGCATGGGAGGCAATACGGCTCTATAATCAAAATAAAAATTTAAATATCATCACATCAGGCTATGCCTTAGCAGGTGTCTCAGATGCAAAAATAACAGCAAAACTACTAGAAAATGCTGGAGTAAAAAAGGAGAAAATCTTTAGCCAAGAGAGGGCAAAAGATACAACAGAGGAAGCCTTAGCCTTAAAAAAACGTCTACAAGGAGAAGCTTTTATTCTTGTAACCTCTGCCTATCATATGCCTAGAGCCATGAAGCTTTTTCAAAAAGAGGGGCTAAACCCTATTCCTGCACCATGTAATGATGACTACATATATGATATAAGTTCCATAGATGCAAGGCAAATAAGAAAGACCGAACAAGCATTACATGAATACATTGGTCTTTTATGGCTTGAATTAAAAGATTAATATAAAGTAATTAACGCAGTTGAATACCTTTAGTCAACTCCTCTAAACCTACATTAACATTAACCTTAAACATTGAAGCGAACGATGGTTCTTCCTCTAAAGATATATCAACAAAGTTAATATCTGTAGCATTTAACTCTTTACGAATTTTAGCTTTTACCTTATAGAGAGAAGAAATTTCATCTACCAAAATACCTTGTATCTCTGGAACATTAGCTATAAATATCTTACCCTCTGCAAAAGGAAGAATATCCTCTGTTTTTAAGCCACGATTATCTGCAACTGACTGCACAAAGTTTTCATAAGTTGGTTTAAGCAGATGGTCAGTCATGTACTTCTTGTTCTCTTTATCTATCTTGGTAAAGTAAGAGATTGGTTTTTTAAACTTTCCTGCTGCCATAAAGTCCTCTTCTACTCCTACTTTTTTTGCCAGTTCACCCATGTTATAGTGAGGCATAATAACCCCTATAGAGCCTACAATGGCATTTTTATTAGCGATTAAAGGTTTAACTGCTGAAGCGATATAGTACCCACCACTTGCAGCAATAGAGTCTACATACATGGTAATATTTTTATCTCTTTGGTACGCTTTTAAATACTCTGACAACTCTTCACTAGCCGTTGGTGAACCACCTGGAGAACCCATAATAAATAGTACAGATTCATAAACGTCATCATCTTTTACAGCATCCATTTTTTCCATAATGGTGGTCGTAAACTTCTCTGTTACAGGTTTGTCATAACGAATCACAGCTACAGACTTTCCACTTCTCTCTACCTCAGAAAATATACCAGACTTTTTAAAAATACTTGCAATAAAAGCAATCTCTGCTACTAAGAGTATACCTATCATCCAAGTCTTTAAATTGGATATAAATATCTCTTTTTTTAAAGCCTTAACTTCTTGTCTATGTACCTCTTCTTTTTGATGAAACAGTTCTCGTTCATAGTTTTGTTCTTCTTGTTCTAACAATAAATATCCTTTTTAATCATTCAATATAGAATAACTCTATATAATTTCAGAAGTCTATTATATTGAGTTAATATTAAAACAGAAAAAAAAAGGTTCTAAACTGAAAAATATATCTATATTTGGGACTTCAAGCGACGCTGGAAAGTCTACCATTACATTTGTTATAGCTAAAATTATTCAAGACTTAGGCTATAGTGTTGCACCATTTAAAGCACAAAATGTCTCCAACAATGCAAAAGTATGTAATGACAACTCTGAGATAGCAGTAGCACAACACTTTCAAGCAGAGGTTTTAAATGTTCCTAGCTCTTATCATATGAACCCTATTTTACTAAAATCTGGACAAAAAAGTTCTGCCTCACTTATTGTTAACGGAAAAACTATTGCTACTAAAGATGTACGAGAATACTACCGTGACTTAGAGACGCTTAAACCAGCTGTAAAAGAAGCATTTGAATATTTAAATAAACGTTATGACTGTGTGGTTTGTGAAGGGGCAGGAAGCCCAGTAGAACTGAATCTTATGGAAAAAGACCTCTCAAATATCTACATAGCAACAGAGTTTGATACAAAAATCATCTTAGTAGCTGACATCGAAAAGGGTGGCGTTTTTGCTTCTATTTGGGGAGTCTACAACCTTTTACCTAAACAACTAAAAGAAAATGTCATAGGTGTTATAGTTAACAAATTTAGAGGTGATTTAAGTCTCTTTGATGAAGGCATACGTATTATAGAAAAAGAGTTTAATATTCCTGTTTTAGGAGTACTCCCTTATGAACCCTTTAACTTAGGATTTGAAGATTCTCAATCACTTATGAACTATCAACAGATATCTAAACCAAATGCTAAACGTATAGCTGTCATAGCCTACCCCACGATAAGTAACTATAATGATTTTGAAGCACTAATAGCCGACCCAAATGTATCCTTAGAGTTTATACAAAACAACATCAACCTAGAGGGTTTTGACCAAATCATTTTACCTGGCTCAAAACTGGTTATAAAAGATTTAATCTGGCTCAAAGCAAGTGGACTTTTTAACCAACTAAAAACCTTAAAAATAGAGATATTAGGTATCTGTGGAGGCTACCAGATGATGTTTAACAATATCATAGATAATGAAGCTATAGAAGTAGAAAAACCAAGCACTATAAAAGGCTTAGGTCTTATAGATGATGACATTGTTTTTCAAAAAGAAAAAATAGTCAAAAATGATACGTATAGTATATTTGGGAAAAATATAAAAGGTTTTGAAATTCATCATGGCATCTCTAAGAAGTATCCTCTCTCCTATGAAAAAGGGCTTATCAAAGGTACTTTTGTACATGGACTTTTTGATGATGAAAAGTTTGAAATTTATAAACATGAAACCATAGATAATTTTGTAGAAATCATGAAGCATAAATTAGATACTAATAAAATTCTAAAAGAGATTTGTAACTAAAAAGAATATAATTTTTAATGATAAAAATATATTAAGATAATCAAATATATTTAATGATATAATTAGTTAAATATTATTTAAAAAGGATTAATTTTGTTCTCATCATTATTCTTATCAAAAAATCAAAAATTAGTAAAAAAATGGAAAAAAGAACATGAAAAAATTGTTCTTTTAACCCATAAAGTCATTGCAGAATATTCAAAAAATAACCATAAAAAAGCTAAAAAAGCATTAGTTTCACTCAATAACTTGGTTATAGACCATGTTACTGATGAAAATATAGAGTTTTATAAACTTTTAAACGATAAAGATAGACTTACTAGTAAAAATAAAAAACATACTGAAGAGTTTATAGATACTTTTAAAGATGTCAAAATGACACTGATGCAGTTTTTAACCAAATATACACGCAAAGAGACTCCACTAGATGATGAGTTTTTTACTACTCTAAATAAACTAGCAGAGATACTTACAGAACGCATTAAATTTGAAGAGACTAACCTTTATAGTATATTAGATATCTC
>JALUKQ010000050.1 GCA_027056485.1 Campylobacteraceae bacterium
TTGATGCTAACTCTTCTAAATGGGTACTTTTCATATCTATATTATCGTCATATGTTGAATAGACTTTTTTACTTGTTTTTAGATTATGCACTATTGGTGCTATTGGCTCTCCACTCTTATCACTAACTGCTATTGTTGTCTGTAAATCATATCCTAACTGTTTGCCATTATCTTTCTTATTTTTACTCTCTAACTCTTTTTTGGAATAGTGCTTTTTGTAATCCAAATGTGACCAATCTGACATTGCCAACAGATACTCATCACAATGCTTCTCTACCTCTTCTTTTAAACTCTTTTTTATTGGCTCAAACAACCCATCTATTGTTACATTCTCATTATTTAAAAATCTCCATGATGCCTGTACTTGGCTAAATGGCTTGGATTCTCCTAACAATAACTTTAATCCATTTGTTGCTCTCTGTTTTGCACTCATATAGCTCTTTACCATCTTCTTATGTCTTTTTTTAAACGTGCTTCCATTTTTTCTTTTTCTGAATTATACTGTTTTTTTGATTTTAGGGGTTGTGTAGATAGGTATGGATATAATCGAACAATGAACAAGAACCTAAAAAAACTACCTATTGGCATTAGTACCTTTAGTGAGATAATCGAACAAAATTATCTTTATATGGACAAAACCAAAGTGGCTTATGAGCTTATTACAAGCTACAAATACACCTTTCTATCACGCCCACGTCGTTTTGGAAAGTCACTTTTTATGGATACACTTCAAGAGATATTTGAGGGAAATAGAGAGCTTTTTGAGGGTTTATATATTTATGATAAATGGAATTTTGAAGACAAATATCCTGTTATTAAAATAAGTTTTAGTGGAAGTAGAAGTGTTGAGGCATTAAAACAAAATATCTTTAGAAATATGCACGAAGCACAAAAAAAATTAGCTATAGAGTGTAGTGAGAACTACGATTATGCTACCTGTTTTTCTGAATTAATCAAAAAGTCCTATGAGAAATATCAAAAACCTGTTGTTATCTTGGTAGATGAGTATGATAAACCCATTCTTGATAATCTTGACCAGATGGAGGTAGCAAAAGCTAATCGAGAGATACTTAAAAGCCTCTATGTTATTATGAAAGACAATGACCGATACATCAAATTTTCTTTTTTAACAGGGGTTAGTAAGTTTAGTAAAGCGAGTATTTTTAGTGGACTCAATAACTTAGAAGATATATCGCTCAATCCAGAATTTGGAACAGTTTGTGGATATACTCAAAATGATATAGAGACCACTTTTTTACCCTATTTAGAGGGAGTTGATTTAGGAGAGTTACAAAAATGGTATAACGGTTATAACTTTTTAAATGACAAAGTCTATAACCCTTTTGATGTTTTACTCTTTATTAAAAATAGATTTCTTTTTGACAACTACTGGTTTAATACAGGAACACCAAGCTTCTTAATTAAACTCTTTAAAGCAAACAGTTATAACTTAGCAAAATTTGAAAATCTAAAAGTGGGAAAAGAGTTAATAGAGAGTTTTGACATCGAAGATATTAGCTTAGAGACCGTTATGTTTCAAAGTGGTTATTTGACTATCAAAGAGCAGATATTACGAAGAAACCGTATTCAATATATCTTAACTTTTCCTAACTTAGAGACAAAAATGAGTTTTAACAACTACTTATTAAACTACTTTGTCAAAAAACCAATAGATAAAATTCCTGTTCAAAATGATTTAGTAGATTTACTTGAAGTTGCTAATCTTGATGATTTGAAGCAGACCATCAAATCACTCTTTGCTTCTATTGCTTATAACAACTTTACTAAAAATGATATAGAAGAGTATGAGGGCTTTTATGCCAGTGTTATCTATTCCTATTTTGTGGGTGCAGGGTTTGATAAGGTGTTAGCCGAAGATGTAACCAATGATGGGCGAATAGATTTGAGCGTCTTTATTGACGATTATATCTATATTTTTGAGTTCAAAGTCGATAAAAAAGGGGCTTTGGAGCAGATAAAAAGCAAAGAGTATTTTAACAAATACCTCTCTAGTAGTAAAGAGATTTATATTGTTGGGGTGGAGTTTGATTCTAATAGTCGTAATGTTGTTGGGTATACGTGGGAGAGGGTTTAAGAGTTGACCCCATTGATATCTTTAGTCCAAAATATTTAAACCCCTTTCAGTTGTTAGATTGAGGAACGATAAAATTTATTTGCTTTCTCATGTTCTCTTTTATGAAAAACTACTTTATATTTTAAATTATACCTCATGATATGCGACGATATGTAACAAAAAAATGGCATCATGTAGCAATTGTTCTTTTTTAGAATAGGGGTTTGGGTAGAATGGTGGGTAGATTTTGGGTGTTAAAGAGGGATTACAAATCGAAGAATTTAAAAGTAAATAGTGAAGACTTGGTTCTGTTAAATTTAAATAATTTAGTATAGTTTAAATGCTTAATAGATGTAGATTTAAGAAATAAATTAATAGACAGTTATATAGAATATAATATATACTTAAACTTTATAGTAAAGTATAGAAGGAATGAAATAATGCAAAAAATATGTGTAGTTGGTTTAGGTTATATTGGTTTACCAACAGCAGCACTTTTAGCAAATAGAGGTTATGATGTACATGGTGTAGATGTTGTACAAAGTACGGTAGACATCATTAATCGTGGAGAGATTCACATAGTAGAGCCAGAACTTGATACTTTTGTAAAAGTAGCAGTAAATAGTGGAAAACTAAAAGCAGACCTAAAACCTACACAAGCAGATATTTTTATACTTGCAGTACCTACGCCTTTTCATGAGGGTTTTGTACCAAACATAGACTACATAGTAAGTGCCACAAAAGCGATAACACCTTATGTAAAAGAGAATGACATAGTCATACTAGAATCTACTTCACCAGTAGGAACAACTGATATGGTAGAAAAAGTTTTAAAAGAGAATGGAGTGGATACTTCACAACTCTTCATAGCTCACTGTCCTGAACGTGTACTCCCTGGTCAAATAATGAAAGAATTAGTAGAAAATGACCGTATAGTAGGTGGAACAACTCCTAAAGCAACTGAGAAAACCGTAGAGTTTTATAAAACATTTGTAAGTGGTGAAGTACTTAGTACAGATGCAAGAACAGCAGAGATGGCAAAACTCACTGAAAATAGTTTTAGAGATACAAATATAGCATTTGCAAATGAACTCAGTATATTGTGTGATAAGTTTGATATAGATGTTTGGGAACTTATTAAACTAACAAACAGACATCCACGAGTTAATGTACTTCAACCAGGTGCTGGAGTTGGTGGACACTGTATAGCAGTTGACCCTTGGTTTATAGTTCATGCTGGTGGAGATGATGCTAAAATAATTCGTACAGCTAGAGAAGTTAATACCTATAAGACAGAATGGGTGATAGAGAAGATTAAAAATGAAGCTCTAAAATTTGAACAAAAGCATGATAAAAAAGTAAAAGTCGCTTGTATGGGATTAGCATTTAAACCAAATATTGATGATTTACGAGAGTCTCCAGCACTTTATATCACAAGACGTTTAATAGCAGATGGTTTAGAGGTATTAGCAGTTGAACCAAATATTGAACACTTTTCAGAATTTGATATTATTGATTATAAGAAAGCCCTTGAAGAAGTTGATGTAGTTGCTTTTTTAGTGGGACATAAAGAGTTTAGAGAATTAGAAATTAATACTAATTTAGATTTTTGTGGAGTTTTGAACTAATGGGAAAAAAAGTTCTTATAGTTCAAAGAGTTTTAACAAATTATAGGTTTAATTTACTTCAAGAACTTGCTCCATCTTTAAAGAAATTGGATTTTATAACATCGCAAGGTGAAGTAAAAGGAGCATTAAAAAGATATATTCCAGAAGAAGTCAAATATAATAATATAGAAATAATTGATTTTAATGCATTTAAGTTTAGCTATAAAGGTGATTCACGGGGGACATCTCTATTCTTCTATCCTCAAATATTAAAAATATTAAAAAATTATGACACCATTGTTTTAGAAGGAACAACAAATCTACTAAATAATATTTTTATTATCCCTTGGGCTAAAATTTTAGGTAAAAAAGTTTTATGGTGGGATGCAGGTTATTCACTAGAAAAACGAACATTTAAACGAAAAATCATTGATATAGTTGTTTATCCCTTTATTAGAATGACTGATGTACAGTTGGCATACTCGACAAAAGCACAACTATATATGAAAAGTTATATGGGTGCTAAAAATTGTAATTTACAATTAAATACAATAAATACAGACTATTTTGATACTTTACAAGATGAAATAAAAATGAATATAGAAAGTTATCAATTTAATGAAAATAATATTAGATTTTTATATG
>JALUKQ010000051.1 GCA_027056485.1 Campylobacteraceae bacterium
AGTCTTCTGAAGTCTCTTTTTTTCTGTCTTCTGTCTCTATAAGCATATACTAATGAACGTTCTAATTGCTCTTTAGCTTTTCTAAAGTGTTTTCTTCTACCAGAGTAGAATCCTCTAGCTTGTTTTAATAGTCTTTTATGACGACGGCTTCTTACCGTACCTGTTTTTACTCTCATATTTGTTTCCTTTACCTAAGTGCTATTTTCTAGCATTGGTGTCATTTATTTAAATGAACTTGTCCTAATTATTAGGAGTGATTGCTTTGTAAGATACAATTAACTTAGTTAATCATCTCTTTGATTTTTGCAGAATCTGCTGATGATACATATTTAGGGCTTCTCATTGATCTGTGTGAAGCACCATCTACTTTAGTCAAAATATGAGATCTAAATGCAGTCCCTCTTTTGATTTTACCAGATTTTTTAACTTTAAAACGCTTTACAGCACCTTTAACGCTTTTCATTTTTGGCATGTTTGTTCCTTTCGTATTTTTTACTCATAGAGAATGAGGTCGCGTATTATACCGAGATTATTTTAAGGTGTACTAAAATGTAAGAAAAGAGTAGGGTCGGTTTACCGACCATTTATATGAGTCGGTAAATCTTGAGGAGGAGGTAAATTTATTCGTCTATGACTTCAATAGTCTCAACAGCTTTAGAAACAGAGATATTTTCTCCACTCATTGCCTTCATAATATTAGCACTTTTGGCTTTTGGCTTAGGCTCTCCTATATAAACAGGTACGGCAAAGGCACGTAGTTTTGAAGCTGTTCCTCTGTCTACTTTGGTTAGTAGTCTAATATAGTGTAGACCATCTATTTCTGATGAAGCTTGTATATTTATGGTAAAGTTTTTTTGCTCAGGAGTAATCTCAAAAGTTAAATTCTCTTCAGTGTTACTTTCATTTTTGATAGCTTCATCAAATGTTAAGCTGACATTCATAGTTCCACTATTTGCCGTAGTAGTAAGAGTAATGTTAATATCTGATACTTCACCAGCATTAACTTTGGTAGAATTATAAGTCATGTCAATAGGTGCTCCTGGCTTTTGGTAATGACCTATAGTAGTTCCTGTTTTAATATTTGAGTTTTCCACTTTGGTATCCTCTGATGGTTTTGCATTTAGTCCCATAACTATAAGTAGTGGGGCTAGTAGTAGTTTCGTTTTTTTCATGTTAGTTCCTTTTTTGACTTTATTATTTAATTCTATCTTTTTTTTGTGTAAGTTTAGTTAATACTTACGTTAAAACAGGCATTAGAAACATTTCTTGCATCAGATACATCTAGTATATAATTTCCAGTTATGAGGTTTAGTTCTTTTTCTTCGGTTCCCTGATTACTAGATTCAGCTATATTTGAAAAAGGAGAAGTTTTAAAGATAATAAAATCAGGGTCAGCATTGAAACCATTATTTTGTTCTACACGTATGGTATAATTTTTATTTGTATTAGTGGTGAAACGTACATATTTATGGTTATTTAGTTTGTTATTATACGGATATGGTGTTGAGTAAGTATTGTCTGTACAAATATTAATACTTCCTCCAATATTTAGTTCTGAATAGAGTGGTATGCTGTAGCTATTTGGGATATTTACTCTGTTTTCTCCATAAATATCATCAATAGATGCAATATCCTCACTACCAACGATGGCATCTATTTCACCACTATTGGAGCTATTTTTATTTTTTAGTTCTGTTATAAAAGAGAAAATAGAAGTAAAGGCTTTGGTTGTTTTTTGAGGACCTACCAAGACATCATAAAGTGGTTTAAATCCTAGTGATAAAGTATCTGCTCCATCATCATTACTATCGTATAAATCATAGAGTATGCGTTGAATAGAAGCTTCTGAGAACCAACCTGGAGTTTCATGTGTTGCTGTTTCAATATTCATGTTCCATCCATTTGAACCCATGGTGTCAAAATAGATAGGGTCATCAGTGGCAATAGCAGACCAAGCATTTCCCCAACCCTCTCCAAAAGCTAAACGAATATCTAAGTGGTCTCCTGAGGTATGATTACCTCCAATACTATCTGCTCTAGAGAATTTTGCTTCAAAGTAGTGACCCCACTCATGTATCATAATATGGTCATCATATTCATCACTATCACCTTTTTGGTCACCTTGAATCATAATATTGTCATTTCCATCGTAATAGGTGCCTGACTCTATATTATTTACTGTCCAGTTCATTTTTAAGGGAGGAAAAACTACTGAACTATCAGCAGTAAGAACCTTTTTCATCGCAAGATAAACAGAGTCTAAAATTGCAAACGGAGGAGACTGTTTTGTGGATGCAAGTGCTTTAAGGTTACGTCGTGTACTATGTGTACCTGTAGAGACAAGGCTTCCATCTAAAACATATTGAGCATCTCCATTAGTATTATCTATAACTTTTGTATCCCATTTATTAGCTTTTAACATCTTTGCATAAGCACGAATTTTAAGAGAAGTATTTTCTGGGAGATTAGTAAGTGAGTAGTTACCATTATCGTCTGTGGACGTAGTTGCAATAGTTTGTCCTGAACGATTAATAGCTTTAACAATAATTTGTTTGGCTGTCTCTGTTGTGATATTATTTTTATCCAATATTGTAGAACCCTCATTATGACGAGGGTGTATTCGTTCATACTCTATTTTACCTATAATTTTAAGTGGGCCAGAAGTTTCACCTTCTTCCTGAGTTACGCTATCTGTTGAGTTACAAGCTGTAAATAAAAGAGTTAGTAGAAGAGTTAATATATATCGTTTGTATTGCATAGCTTATGCCTTTTTTAATTTTTTACATTGTTCCATATTATTGTACAAGAATTGTTTTAAAGTAGAGAGAGTATGTATTTAAGATACATACTCTTTTTTTAGAGGAGGGTTTTAGTATTGAGGTAGACGTTTTGGTTTACGACTTCTCTGCTGTTTAGAGAAAGATTTAGTTGGTTTATAACTGTTGCCCATTTGATTAAGGCTGACATTGAAACAGCTGTTGTTGAATGAGGCATCATACACTTCTACTAGATAGTCTCCTGGATTTAGGTTCATCTCTAGTGTATCTGAACTAGAACCTTCAAGTGGAGACATACCCATAGACTCTAGTGGATACTCAGCTTTATAGATAACAATATCAGGGTCACCATACTCACCACCATAAGGTTGTGCAGTAAAGTTATAGTAGCCAGATGATGGAATGTTTACTTTTATGAAGGTACGATTTCCAAGTTTGTTGTAGACACCATTTCTATTTTTGTTACATTGGGTAACTCTTTGTCCTATATTTAAAGTACGGTAAATAGGATTGGTAAAGGTTCCATTTGCACTGTTGCTTCTATAGTTCCCATAGGCATCTTGGATACTACTAATCTGTTCAGAAGAGACAATTTGGTCTATTTTATTTGCATATCTTGAATTGTTAGATTTTAGAGCACTAATAAATGAAAAAATACTTGTAAATGCAGGTGTATTACGCTCCTCATTTACCATAGTATCAAAAATAGGAGCAAATCCTAAGCTGAGGTTATCGCTTCCATCATTGTTTGCATCGTAAAGGTCATAGAGTATACGCTGAATAGAAGCTTCAGAGAACCAACCAGGATTCTGAGGAGAAGCATTTTCTATGTCCATAAACCAACCAGATGATTGATTTGGTCCAGCTGTATCAAAGTAGATAGGATTATCAGTAGCGATGGCTGAGAGAGCATTTCCCCACCCCTCACCAAAGGCTACACGAATGTCGAGGGAGTCACCTGCTGAGTGAGGTCCACCAATACTGTCTGAACGTGAGAATTTATCTTCAAAAAAATGACCCCATTCATGTACTATAATATGGTCATCATACTCATCGGTATCAGAGTTTGCATCACCTAAAATCCATAAGTTACTGTTTCCATCATAGTTAGAAGTAACAATTTGACCCATACTTTGGTCTCCACCTGCTGCAACATTGTTTGTTGACCAGTTAACAGTTAGTTGAGGAAAGGTAACATTAGATTTGGAGTCAATAACTTTTTGCATGGCTTGATTAATACTGTCGAGTATGGCAAAAGGTGCTGCATCTCTAGGAGCAGTATAACCATAACCACTCCAACCAGAGGCTGCATGTAGGTTTCTTCTTGTGGTAGAGGTTCCTACGTTATGGAGTTGTCCCTCTATAACATACATCGCTTTTTGAGAAGTATTGTCAACTACAGATACATCCCATTTCCCCTCTTGAAACATTCGAGCATAGACACGTACTTTTACATTGCTATTTTCTGGAACATATAGGTTATATACCCCATTTTTATCTGTTGTGGTTTCATAGAGTGATTCGCCAGTATCAGAAATAGCTTTAACAAGAATGTTTTTCGCTGCTACTTTTTGAATGTTGTTGTAGTCAAGTTTAATCATTCCATAGGTTTCAACTTTAACAGGAACTCTGTCAAAGGTCACGGTTCCTGTAATCTTAACACCATCTCCAGGGGTAACACCACCAATCTGTGAACATCCTGTCATAAAAGAGAGAAAAATGATAAATGGTAGTGTTTTAAATAGATTTTTAAACATAATAGACCTTTCAAGTAAATTGTAATTCAACGTATATTTAAGTATAGTTTAGCATATAATAATAGAAAAATCTATACTTATTTTCTATTGTTTATTGTTATTAAAAATATATAAAAATATTAACTTAAATATTAAGTAACATAAATAGTGTTTTTAATGATTACTTTTTAGTAAGAGTTGGTTAAAATGGTTACTATAAATAATAGGTACTTTAATAAGGTAGTAATAAATGATATATAGACCCATTGTAATAGATGAAGAGATAGTTTTTTCTAAAAAGAAATTTATAGTGAGTAAAACTGATTTAAAAGGAAATATTCTTTTTATTAATAAAAATTTTTGTGAAATCTCAGGTTATACAGAGGCAGAACTTATTGGTGCTAATCATAACGCCGTGAGGCATCCTGATATGCCAAGGTCTATTTTTTACTTGATATGGAGTTCACTCTTGGCAGGTAAAGAGGTATCTGGAGTAGTTAAAAACTTGGCCAAAGATGGTAGATATTATTGGGTTATTGCAGACTTTTCTCCCAAAGAAGATGAAAGTGGTACGATTACTTCATTAACTGCATTTAGACGAGCAGCTCCTGATCAAGTTATTGAAGAGATAGAAGATCTTTATGCTACTATGCTTAACATAGAAAAAAAACATGGTATGGAAGGGGCATTGTCTTATTTGGAAGCTTTTTTAGAAGAGCATGAGATGACCTATGATGATTTTTTAGGGGAATTGATAAAACCTAAAGGAATTATAGGAACATTGTTAGCAGCATTTAAAAAGATGTTTGGGTAGAATAGTCCCACCTCAAACATTACATATTTATAAAGAAGCTATAGTTTTGCTTGGGTGGATTATACGTTGTCCATGAAGAAAACGATTTTTATAAAACTTTTTTTGAATAAATGAAGTAATCATCACTTTTTTACCACCAGAACTAGCATGAATAAATTTATGATTTCCTAGAAATATACCTACGTGATTAACCTTACCTATTTTATCGGTACCAAAAAATACCAAATCACCTTTTTTAAGTTCATTGTAGGCAACCTTTGTGCCTACGTTGGCTTGATAACCTGAATAGCGAGGGATAGTGATACCATGTTTTTCAAAAACATATTTAGTAAAGCCTGAGCAGTCAAAAGAAGTTGGACCATTTGCTGCCCATACATACTTAACACCTAAAAACTCTTTTGCTGTCTCTATGATTTCATCTTCTTTGGTGATAACTTCCCAATTATCTCCAACTTCAAGAGCTTCAGTGATATGTTGTTTGTCACCTTTTAGTTCAATATCCATATTTGCTAACACGGAGAGTGCTAAGCTATTAAGCATATTATCTGCTAAAGGTTTATCTTGATTATTATTAATGATTTCATTAGTAACACTGTTTTTTAGAGAAGCATTGTTCTCTAGAGGTAAAGTCTGATTTTTATCTGCTAAATCAAACTTAGCTACATTATCCGTTGACTTTGGTGGGATAATCGTTGATACTTTCTCATGCATACATCCCGTAAAAAGTAGGGGTGCCGTCAATAATGCAAGAGAAACTCTCTTGATTTTTCTCAAAAAGTTTCCTTCATAATTCTAGTTTTACAACCATTGAAAGTTGTATATTGGTTATAAATTTATATAAATATTGTGGAGTAATTGTGTAATGATTAGTCACTATCTTATGATTTTTTCTTTTTATTCTTATAAAGAAATATTGCTATAATAGCTATTGAAATATGTCAATAAGGATTTAAATATGAAAAAATATCAAACAGTTCTCTTTATATTCATACTATTTTTAACAGGATGTAATGATAAAGAAGAGAATAATGTTGCTAAGGTTGAGGAGAATTTAACCAAAGAGCTAAAAATAAAAGAAGTAAAGATTCCCAAAGAAAAAGATTTACTTGGGGAGTTAGGATTTGATTTTAAAGAGGATAAAATTATAATAGATATTAATAAGACTTCTAATTTTTTTGCTCAAATAGAATCAGAAATGGAAGTAAAAGCCAAAGAGATAGAGTCTAAAATAGTGAATGCAGATATCAATATAACTAAGGGTATGGGTATAGAGCTTGAAGGCAATCAAATAGGTATAGATTTGAACAAGACGCAGAATATGTTACAGCAGATAAACGTTTTAATGAAAGATATATTTTTAGATGTGAATAGTAGTAAGTATTAATAGTATTATTGTAGAATTTCTGAATTTTATAAATAAGGAATTCTAATGCAAACAGTAGATATGAACTCACCTGAGTTTAAAGCAGAATTTGAAAAAACATGGACTTTTGTAGAAAAAGTTAATAAATCTTTTGGTTGGGTTCAAAATCCAAATGAAGATGTCAATGAAGGTGTAGCCATGGGGCTTGCTCGAAACAAGCTTATGTATGGTAAACGGTATTGCCCTTGTTTTATGGTAATAGGTGAAACCAAAGAGGAGCAAAAAGCTGCAGATAATCGTATTTGTCCTTGTAAGCCAGCTATTGAAAAAGAGATTCCAGAAGATGGACTTTGTCACTGTGGGATTTTTTGTACTCCAGAGTATGCTGCTTCTCAAACTAAATCAGATGTTATAGAGGAGGTAGTTCATACGCATTCCCGTGGTTTAAGTAAAGAAGAAGCAGAACAACTTGTTATGAAAGAACAACTCGATGGAGATGAGTTGGAAGCTTTAATGGAAGCTAGAACATTAAAAATGGTTGATTTTATACTGTTAGATGTTCGAGAGCAGATGGAGTATAATCAGTCTCATATTGTAGGTACCGATAAACTTGTACCAACATCAAATTTTTATGCAGGGATTGAGGAGCTTAATGATAAAAAAGATGAACAGATTATTGTCTATTGTCTCTCAGGAAGTAGAAGTTTTCAAGTCCAACATGCTATGAAGTCACTGGGCTTTAAAAAAGTAGGAAACCTCGCTCATGGAATTTATACTTTTAAGGGTGAGATGGAACGAGGGTAGGTTCGATATATTGAACCTCTAGAGATAAAAGTTGTTTTATCTCTTAAAACTTAGAGAAAAGTTCTCCAATAGGATAACAGTACGAATCGATAAACCATGCAGAGTAAGCAAGACCAAGTAGCGTAAAGACTAAAATATAACTGTATGGTATAACTTTTTTAAAGAAGAGTATACCTATACTTAAAATACTATAACCTATGGTTCCAACTACAAAAAATATCATACCAATTACAGAATTTTCACTTAGAGGATTGGATACCATAAAGTAGTCTAGTACATCTTTTATAATAGAAAAAGAGAGTACATAATAAATAAACAGTACAGTGATAGTTACAGTGACAAAAACTTTTGATTTGATAATAAGATTATTTATGAGGTTCGTTACAGATACAAAAAGTATATGAATTAAGAAGATATAAATAAGTAGATGAGCATAAAGAGTAGAGAGTTTATTATCTGTAAAATGTTCAATGATAAAAGGATAGACTTTATTAAATTGCCAATAGAACAGAGCAATAATAATCGTTGATAAAAATAAGGGAATAATAGATTGCTGTAGTAACTTTAGGTTCATAAAATTCTTTTTTACGAATTATGCAGTAGTTATGATAAATATTAGGTTTATTTTGAAATTAAAATAAAAAAAGAGCCCATTTTGTGGGAATAGTTTCATTTTTGCATAATTCGTATCTTGTGAGAGTTAAAGTTTATTTAATTATACTCTTAAGAAGTCTGGATCTGAAATTACCTCAAAAGTTAATTTCTCATTACGTTTAGATAGCTCTTCTTGAATAGTAGCTTTAATAGATGCTACTCTTTCAGATGTTTTAGCTGCACGGTCGATAATAAACATATGTTTAGACATATTTGCACCAACCTCTTTAGCTGTTTTGAGTAAATTTTCCATCTGCTCTTCATGGTTCTCAGCATATCCCTCTGAAATAAAACACATATTTGTATCACGTAGAGCATCTTTAATATTACTAGTAAAAGTAATGTTATCATTGTTTGAATTTTTTATAACCATTGCCTCTTCAGCATTATAAAAACCTCTCTTAATATTCTCTATACGTTTGTTATCTTTTGAGATATGCATTACATCATTTCCCATCTCAGCCAATACTTTCCCACTTAAAAGTTGATTATATTCTATTCCCATTACACTAATTTTCATGTTTTAAAATTTCCTTTCGTTTTATGTTTTGGATAGGAATAGTTTATATCAAATAAATAGTAACTTAACTTAAAATCTACTATAAATATTAAAGAAAATATTAAGAAAAGAACAGTTGTTCCTTTTTAAAATCCGAGAATTAGGGATTTGAGTAAAAAAAATAAAAAATTGCAACTTTGTGAAAGATTATATAAATATAAATAGTATAAAACAGATTGGAAATGATAGTAATTATATCTGTTAAAAACTATTTTTATGATAGAATGATATAGAGTTTATTATTATTGTGATGGGAGTGTTTATATGAAGATTAGAGGAATATTTTTACTATTTATACTCTCCTCTATTGTACTTATTTTTCTGTATCTTTATATATTTGCAAAACCTTTACATCTGAAACAGTTAGAAGAAGAGAGAATTGCAAATATTCAAAAAGTATGTATGAAGGATTATCCTAGAAATAGGGATAGAGGAGTACTTCAACGAAATGTAGTGGAAGCAGAAGAGAAGATATATAGGCTCTTAAAAGAGAATCCTATCAATTTCGCTCCAGCTAGTGTATCTATAGATAGCAATATCAGTAAACATCCAAATGAAAATAGAGTTATATTAAAGAGACTCATTGTTGTTTTAAATAATATTAATGAAGATTTCATCTTGAGTATATCAACACATACTGATAAAGACGGTTCTTCGCGAAAAAATCTAAAGCTTTCCCAAGAGCGTGCAGACAACCTAAAAGAGTATATAGAAAAGAGAACACAAATAGTGTTAATAACTGCTATAGGTTATGGTGAAGAGCTACCTCTTTCAAAATCTACAAAAAAGTTGACTAATAGACGTGTTGAGATAAATTTAAAAAGGATTAAGAGATGATGAATATTATTATTTCTATAAGCTTATATATAATCGTAGCTATATTACTAGGCTTTACCTTTGGTTGGTTTATTGCTAAAATGATATTTAAAGAGAAGTTTGAAGAGCAAGTAGAAGTACTAAGTACAAATTACGATGCCAATAAAAGTAGTATTGATACGCAAAGTAAAAACCAAGTAAATGAGATAGCTCTATTAAAAGATGAGATTAGAAGCTTAAAAGAGAAGCATAAACAAGAGGTAGATGCCTTTCTAGAAGAGAGAATAGACATCACCATGAAGTATAAAAAGTTACTAGATAAGGTCTCTTCTTTAAATTAAAATTTAAAATTATATAGGTCACTATATTTTATTTGTTTTATCTTCCAATTATATATTAAATTTTTTTTGTGATATAATTATTATATTAATAAGGAGGTATTATGATGAAAAATTATCTTATTAATTTAGTTATACTCTTGATATTTATTGGATGTGGTGGTGGAGGCACTAATACAGATACTTCTACCAATACAGATAAAGTAAAACTAAAAGTTCAACATCTACCAATGAAAAATATTTTACTAAGTGCAAAGCCTCAAAGTGGACTTCACATTGGCTCTTATTTATATCTTGATGGAGACAGTATTACTATTCTAAAAGATGGAAATGAAACAAAGTATAGTATTCTTACGATTGGTGGAGAGAACCTTCAAACTGAATATATTGACCAAAATACAACTGTTTTTCAGATAAATCAATATAAATTTGTAATTACAAAAGACCTAAAAAACAGCAATATAGTCACTGTTTACCCCTATGAAAACGGTATATCACTTGGAGGCTATAACTATAATACAGGCAACTTACTTAATAAAAGCTCTGCTATCCCTATGTTAAATTACTCTAACAAAGATTCTAGTGATGATTATTTAAATAATAAACGTGATACTGAATGGATAAAAGATTCCAATGATGTTGTTAAAAGTGCAAAAGCTTCTTTACCTTGGTATAGACTCCTTGTTGACAATTACCACAATGGGAAAAGTTTTCAAGAGATTGCTAAAAATGTGGAAAAATTTTTTACTAAAAAAATTGCTAAGATAAAAATAGAAGATGATACACCTTATATTCCTAGCAAATCTAATACTAATGATTCTGATAATTTGGAAGAGTATCCAGAGACAGGAGTTATAGCAACTTTTAAAGAAATTCCTAAGAAAATCCAAGATGCTATTGCCTATACAAAAAAAATGTCTATAACCGTTACTGAAAAACTTAAAGAACTTCAAGAGAATAGCCAAACATCAGATATAACAGAGAAGTTAAAAAATATAAAAGATATTGGTCTATTTATAGATACGGATACTATTACAGAAACCAAAAACTCTAAAAAAGCAAACTATTATCTTGCTACTCAAAAAGATAAGTTTGTTTCACAAATCGATGCAAACATGTTAATAAAATTAGAAAGTAATGGTAACAATATAACAGAAGGAATGGAAATAGAAGCTAATAAGCTTGGAATTACGAATCAACAGCTTCAAGATGCTTCAGTTCAAGACTATGAAGGAATGATAGGCTCTCTTTCTCAAATGGATTTTGATATAACTTTTGAGGAGTATTATGTAAAACACTATGGTAAATATCCTCCAAAAATACCCAATGTAGATACAATGGAAACTCCAAATCTTGATGAATCTATTAAGCCAGATATTCCTAGCTTTAGCTCTAACTATCTTGTATATATTCTTGATGGTACACAAAAAGGTGGTCTACTTAATAATTTTTTAATACATAAAAATGATGAATCCTTAGGTATTGAACCTACAGATTATTCAAAAGGGATACATGCTATTGTTAGACTTGAATATAACCAAAACTACTCTGGAACAGCAGAAACATTTATATTCTCAAGCGAAAGAGATTATAACCAAAAAACCGATTTTCTATTTCTTTTACCAACTTCTCCTGCTCGTATATTATCTTTTATTAAAAACTCTGCTATTTCTAGCTTTTCTTTAGCAAGTTTACAAATTAAAGGATTAAAGATTTGTCCTATTCGTGAATATTCTTTATATAACAATAACACTTTTTATGACTATAAAAATGTTTTGGACTATAAATTAAATGATAATTTAGACTATATTAGTGGTGAAGTAAATGCAGTAATGTATCAGAACTGTACTTCTATAGAAGAAGAGAGAGGTACTAATGGAGAAAATGATACTTGGATAGTCGAAAGTGGTGAAGGTAATCCACATAATGTCCGTGTATTATTTAGATTTAATAAAAAATATATCCATATGCTTCAAGATGCAAAATATACAGAACATTATAATACCTATGAAGATTTTCCTCTTGATTATGAGAGCTATGAAGATGCATACCCTAACCATAAGCAAGAGTCAGTACCAAATTTTTATATAGGCAAGGAGTAAAATATTTTTTTACTCACCTTCTTTAAAAATGAGAAGGAGAAGCCGTATTAATAATATTATAAAACTCAGCTCTTGTACGTTGGTCACTTTTAAATAGACCTCTTAAGGCAGAACTAACGGTGGTTGAGTTGATTTTTTCTACACCTCTCATCTCCATACACATATGACGTGCATGAAGAACCACAGCTACACCTTTTGGGTTTATGGTCTCTGAAATGGCATCGGCTATTTGTTCCGTCATCTGCTCTTGAATCTGTAATCTTCTTGCAAAAAGATTTACAATTCTAGGAATTTTGGAGAGTCCTACTACTTTACCGTCAGGAATGTAAGCTACGTGAGCTCTTCCTATAATAGGTAACATATGGTGTTCACAGGTAGAGTAGAACTCTATATCTCTTACGACAACCATTTCATCGTTACTTGAAGTAAAAAGAGCTTGGCTTAGAATCTCTTTTGGGTCTTGGTGGTATCCTTCTGTAAGAAAGCCCCATGCTTTTGCTACGCGATTGGGTGTTTTTAGTAGACCTTCTCTTTTTGGGTCTTCACCTAAAAGCTCTAAAACCTTTTCAATAGCACTTTCAAACTCTTGTTGTTTTTCCATAAAATCCTACCTACAATAAATTAATTCGCATATTTTACCATCTTTTATGATTTTTATTGTATATTCCTAAAGATTAAAAATATAAGGAATATAAATATGCCATTATTAGACAGTTTTACAGTAGACCACACAAAGATGCCTGCTCCAGCAGTAAGAGTAGCAAAGTACATGAATACTCCAAGTGGAGATGACATTACCGTGTTTGA
>JALUKQ010000052.1 GCA_027056485.1 Campylobacteraceae bacterium
GGTTGGGAGTTTTGCAACTTTAGAAATATCAATTTGTCTCATGGGCAAAATTATATCAGTTTATGATAAAATTCAGCAAATTAAAATAAGGGAAAATTATGTTTACCAGATTTAGACGAAAAAGACTCAACCCTGTGTTGAGAGACCTCCTGCAAGAGACCCATTTACGAGTAGATGATTTTATCTATCCTCTTTTCATTAAAAATGGAGAAGGAATCAAAAAAGAGGTTGACTCTATGCCTGGTGTTTTCCAAATGAGCATTGATGAAGTTTTAAAAGAGTGTGATACTCTTAAAAAACTTGGTATCTACTCTATTATTTTGTTTGGAATTCCTGATACAAAAGATTCAGTTGGAAGCGATGCTATGTGTGAACATGGTATCATCGCTTCCAGTATACGTGCCATCAAAGAAGCTCATCCTGATATGTTTGTAGTCACTGACCTATGTTTTTGTGAATATACTGACCATGGTCACTGTGGTGTACTTGACCCAGTTTTAGAGACAGTTGATAATGACATTACCTTAACAAATCTACAGAAACAAGCTGTTGTTCATGCCAAAGCAGGAGCCGATATGATAGCACCAAGTGGTATGATGGATGGAATGATAACAGCCATAAGAGAGGGTCTTGATGCTGGTGGATATAGCCATATACCTATTATGTCTTACTCTACTAAGTTCTCCTCTGCTTATTATGGTCCATTTAGAGATGTGGCTGAAAGCTCTCCTAGTTTTGGAGACAGACGCTCATACCAAATGAACCCAGCAAATAGAAAAGAGGCTATTTTAGAAAGTATGGCAGACGAGGCAGAAGGTGCAGATATCTTAATGGTTAAACCAGCTCTTGCTTACTTAGACATTGTAAGAGACATAAAAGAAAATTCTTCACTTCCACTTGCTGTATATAATGTCAGTGGTGAATACTCTATGTTAAAAATGGCTGCAAAAGCTGGTGTAATTGACTATGAAAAAGTTATGATGGAAACTATGATTGGGTTTAAACGAGCTGGAGCTGATATTATCATCAGCTATCATGCTAAAGAGGTAGCTGTACTCTTAAATAAATAAAAAGGGAGAGAGTCTATTCTCTCTCTTTATCAATCTCTTCTGTCAGTTTTGCTAAATCTTCTATATATGTATTTTTTACACTATCTGTTACAGAAGGAAGAGACTCTTCTGCTTTTTTATTCTCTTCTTTTGAAGAGCTCTCTTTAAGAGAATCATTTCTTTCTTCATTTTGAGACATATCTATTTTTATTTTATCTGCTAAATCATTAATATCTACACTTTTTGACTTTGGTAACTCATCAAATGATTTAATAACAACTTTTTTAATCTCTTCTGTATCAGGCTCTTTTTTTATAGAGATATCTTTCTGCATTGAAGCAGGTAAATCCTCTTCAGTAACCTTTAGATCTTCATCAGCAATAGCTTGAACTGAAGTAGGAGCATGTTCTGAATCACTATTACTTTTTGTAATATAGTTATAACCAAAAATTGAAAGTGCAATAATCGCAGCCAATAAAAACAGAATAATTAATATTGAACTTATAGGAGATTCTTTCTCCTCTATATCATGATTAAGTATCTGCGATTTATATGCTTCGCAAAAATCAGCTTCATCTTCTGCATTATTTTTAAACAAGTTGTTCCTTTATTTAGAATATATTTTTAATGTCTTTTTAACTTAATATGAATATTTTAACATAAAGTTCACTAAATATCTCTTTTAAATCACAATATTTACATATTTGCTACCATAGATGCCTATTTCTTTGATATAATACTAAAATTAAATAATTCAAAATAAAAAATGATACTACTTCACTATTTTGTGTTATTATATATTAAAAAAAGGGAGAAGAACAGATGGATGCAGCAATATTCTGGATGGTAGGAATATTTTTAATTACCACAATTTTAGTTGTACTTTATTATACGGGTGCACTACAAAACTTTTTACCTGTAATTATTGTAGATTCACAAAAAGCAGTAATTGTAGATAACCGTTTAGGAAAAGATAGGGTTTTAACTGAGGGAATCAACCGTTATTTACCGTGGATAGAGAAGATTGAAGGAGAGATTACACTAAAAGAGCAACCAATTGATCCTGATCCTCAAACTATTATTACGAAAGACAACATTAGTATTACTGTTGATATGATTGCAATGGTAAAGGTTGTAGATCCTATGAAAGCAGTTATGGATGTAAGTGACTATCAAAAAGCAGTCAATAGCTTGGTTCAAACTGGAGTAGTTGACATTATGGGTAAAATGGAACTTAAAGAGATTCAAACCAATTTGGAGAGTATCTCTAAAGAAGTACTAAAACATGTTGAAGCAGATAGTTCAAGATGGGGAGTAGCCATTACTCAAGTTCGATTTGAAAGTATTAGTTACTCTGATGAGATTAAAAAAGCGATGGAGCAAATTACTGTTTCAGAGAGTAAGAAGAAAGCAATGATTACTGAAGCAGAAGCAAAAAAGCAAGCTGCTCAACTTGAAGCTGAAGCACTACTCCACAAAATTGAGATTTTACAAAAAAATATGCCAGATATGAGTAATGAAAAGATTTTAGAATTTACAAGGTCACTTGACTACATTAACTCTATGAAAAATCTTTCATCATCTGAAAATGCTAAATTTGTTGTCTATCCCTCAGAAGGTGGAGCTTCAGGGCAACCAATGGATCAAATAATGAGTTCAGAGTACGTCTCTCAAACTATGAATAAAAAATAAAAAGGAAAAAAATGTTTTTTATAACAGGAATGTCAACATTTACATGGGTTTTGCTTGCATATGTAGGCTTACATTTAGGACACGATTACGTGGGTGCATTTAAAGGTCTAACTCTTGATACCATTATACTAACACACCATATTAGTCCTGAAAGAGATTTTATTTTAAGAGTAAGAGAGATATTTTTAATCATAGGTTCATTTGCACTCTTTATAGAGATTGCAAAAGCAGCAACTGCAAATAAATTTGGTGCCTCTGAAACACTTTTAAGTTTCATTGTTGCCATTGTTTTTATAGTGATGTTCTTCATGGTTTCCTGGGCACAAAATGCAACCTTCCTTATCTTAGGTATGATGTCACTTATTGATGCTACAGGTGGTTTTATTATTGAACTTAATGCTGCACGAAGAGATGTGAATATTGCCGGTGGCTGAGCTCTATTTGGGAAATGAAGCTAAACTTATTCCCACCAATCACCAATATATAGTTATTGGTGATGTTCATGGTTGTATTGATGAACTTAAAACTCTTTTAAAAGAGCAAGGATTCAAAACCAATAAAGAGGGACTGCTCGAAGTCACCTCTCATAATGAACACAAATCTATTGTTTTACTTGGAGACTTTATAGATAAAGCCTCTGAGGAAAAACTGACTCAAACTATTGAGTTTCTTTACAAAAACTACCTACACCTCAACCAACAACGAAAACGTCTCTATCTGATTCTTGGAAATCATGAAGATATGGT
The DNA here is from genome assembly GCA_027056485.1 of Campylobacteraceae bacterium. Classification (GTDB taxonomy): domain Bacteria; phylum Campylobacterota; class Campylobacteria; order Campylobacterales; family Sulfurovaceae; genus UBA1140. The sequence goes on from JALUKQ010000052.1 coordinate 3,488, forward strand.
TTATAGATATATTACCAATGACCGAACCATTATTGTTAATCCAAGAACCATAAGAAATAAAACACTCTACTACAATACCGTAGCCCTATTAGAAAAAAATTCTAAACTAAAAAAGCTTTTTTTAGAACTATATAGTTTCTGTGATACCTATCTTCTTTATAAAAAAGACAATGACTTCTCTGTTACCTTAACTCATGCACCATGTAAAGAGAAGTACTTAGCACAAAACGATAAAATCTCAAGAAAAAAAATGATAAAATGTGTTTCACGAAGTAAAAATCCTAACATGCCATTAGATGAACTGCTCCCTTACACACATGAAGAAGCCAAAGATAACCAACATTGTCATATTTTTGGACACCTTTCACAACCCAGCATACGTCAATATAAAAATAAAATCTGTATAGATACCTCTGCCATTTATGGTAACACCTTAAGCTGTGCGATTATAGAAAATAAAACTATAAATTTTCACTCTGTACCTTTTGAATCTAAACAAAAAAAAGGTGAACAAACCTACAATATACTTTTTGATTTTTAACGATTAATTTCTTTATAACATTTTCATGGTAAAATGGCTTCCTTAAATTAAAACTACTTATTATATAGTAAGTAATGTAATAGGAACTCCCCCATGAGACACTTCTTAAGCATAAAAGACTTTACAAAAAATGAACTCTTAGAGATGATTAATCTAGCCCAAAAGATTAAAGCAGAGACAAAAACAAAAAACTTTGTACCCTATTTAGAGAAACAAACCCTTGGGATGATTTTTGAAAAAAGCTCTACAAGAACACGTGTAAGTT
>JALUKQ010000053.1 GCA_027056485.1 Campylobacteraceae bacterium
ATATTATTCTTATTGAGAAAAATTAATGAGATACATTTAATAAGTATAAATATTTTAAAAAATCTTTATTTACTTCAAATAAATAAAGTAAATGATTTCATATAAAGTTATAAAGTATATCGCCTATATTTCGGTTTTTACTCTAAAATAGACAGAGTTTTTCACCTTTTTCACATAGTGAATAACTTTTGATAATTTTTAGTATATTTTTATAATTTTAGGTAGCAACTAAGGGATTTAGAGGCATAAAGTGGAGAAAAGTAGAGTTTTAATTAAACTCTACTTTAAATTAACTATTAAACCATAAATACAACTGGAGTTATAATAGGATAACGTCTTTTTGTTCTAACGATATATTTACGAACTATACCTTGTAACTCATTTTCAATAACTTTTGATGATGCAATTTTACTTTCATCTGCATTAATTAAGAATGTATCTATAATGTTTTCAATTTCATGTGCAAAACGTTTATCTTCTTTATCTGGTACTAGACCATGTGTTGAAATAACTGGCTTTCCTACAATTTTCTTTGTTGACTTATTAATCTGAACAGCAATATTAACAATTCCATCAATAGACAGTTTTTGTCTATCTTCTATGATGTCGAGTTTAATCTCTTTATTGTTTTGGTTATCAATAAAGCTTTTGCCTGTTTTAACTGTTTTTACTTTCTTTAGATATTTAGTAGATATCTCTATCTGGTCACCATCACTCATAAGTAAAATATTTCTCTTGTCAACACCACAGGCAATAGCAGTCTGTGCATGTTTATTAATATGATTGTACTCACCATGTACTGGCAAGAAGAACTTAGGCTGAACCAATCGTAAAATAAGTTTTTGCTCCTCTTGTCCTGCATGACCTGAAACGTGGATGTTTTCAAAATCTTTATAACGTACCGTTACACCAGCTTTTACAAGTCTGTTCATAAGTGCAGAGACAGAACCTTCATTCCCTGGAATAGCATGTGCTGAAATAATAATGGTATCACTTGGTTTCAGCTTAATATGTCTATGTTCATTGTTTGCCATACGAGATAGGGCAGCCATAGCTTCACCTTGAGAACCTGTTGTAACTACAAGCACTTGCTCTTCTGCATACTTAGGAACCTCATGAGGCTCTATAAAATGTTTATCTGAAATATCTACATACCCTAGTCTTCTAGTAGTCTCAATATTTCTTTCCATTGAACGACCAATAACACAGATTTTTCTACCTGCTGCTATTCCACGCTCCATCGCTTGATAGATACGGTGTGTATTTGACGAGAATGTAGACATAATCACACGACCCTTTGCAAGGTCAAATAGAGTATCAAATGTTTTACCAACTACGGCTTCACTTTTAGTAAATCCAGGGTTGTGTGAATTGGTACTGTCTGAGAAGAGGCAAAGTACCCCTTTAGCTCCATAATGTGCAAAACGTTGTAAGTCCATGGTTTGATTGTCAATTGGAGTATGGTCAATTTTAAAATCAGCTGTATGAATAAATGTTCCTGCTTTACTTTCAATAGCTAAAGAACAAGCATCGACAATAGAGTGTGTGTTATGCATCCACTCTATTTTAAAACTACCTACATCATACTGTTTTCTTTTTGTAATATAGTTAAACTTATTCACATGCTCCATCAAACCATGCTCTTGAAACTTGTTCTCTATCATTGCCAAGGCTAATGGTGTTCCATAGATAGGAAACTGAAGCTCTTTAAACAAGTAAGGTACAGCACCAATATGGTCTTCATGGGCATGGGTAATAATAACAGCTTTTATTTTACTCTTGATAGCATGTAAATAAGAAAAATCTGGTACTAAAATATCTACACCATGCATCGTCTCATCTGGAAATGACATCCCCACATCAATAATAAATGCAGACTCATCATCTTCCATAACTGCCATGTTACCACCAATCTCACCTAGTCCACCTAATGGAGTAAATCTAACTTTATTTTGATTTCCAACATCAATCTGCTTCCATGGATTCATTCGTAAGTCATTAACTTCTTGATTCTCTTTTATAGAAGCTTTTATGGCATCGCTTAATGGACCAGCAACTTGTTTTTTGCGTCCTCTTCCACCAGCATTCCTATTTGGTTTATTTTTATTATTGCTTGATTTATTCTTATTTTGGTTTGGATTTGGTTTTTTATTTTGATTATTGTTACTGCTTTTATGTTGAGGCTTTTTAGCTGATACTTTTTTATTACCATCTACATCTTTATCTGGAACAATAACATTTCCATTTACCTCTTTTGGTTGAACCACCTTATTACCATCTGCTACTTTAGTAGCTGCTTTTGGTCTTCTATGTGGATTTCCTGCTCTTTTTGGTCTGTCAGGACGATCTCTTCTTTGTTTATTTTCTGATGAACTATTCGTTGTTTTGTTCTCTTCCATCTATATTTTCCTTATTTAATTCATTATATAAGTGATGATACATAGATGTCTCAGCTTCATGAGGTCGAATGGTTGGGCTTACTTCTAAGCCCTGGAGCAATGCTTCAATCTTATCTTTATCGTAATAATCAGCTAAATTTTTTGAAAGTTTTTTACGTGGTTGCTTAAAAGCAATCTTTAAAAAATCTTCAAATTTTTTGTCATCTTCACTACGACTTTTTCGTATTAAAAGAATAGAGGAGGTCACCTTTGGTGGAGGAACAAAATTCTCTGCACCTACATCAAAAAGTAATTCGCCATAACCTACGGTTTGTGTTAAAACAGAAAGTCCTGAAAAAGCTTTCTCCCCCGGTATTGCAGAAAACTTTTGAGCAACCTCTTTTTGAACCATTACCAAAACTGATTGGCAATTTTCATCTTTTAATGCTTTTAAAATAATATTGGTGGCTATGTAGTAAGGAAGGTTCGCAACTAAATGATATTTTTCATCTAGTAAAGAGTTCCCCTCCCAACGCTCTAGCACATCTCCACAGTTAATAGTTAGCGTAGCCGTGTGGAGTGCTTCACTAAATGTATTCTGGAGATGTTCACATAATCTCTTATCAACCTCAAATGCTGTGACATTTCGAGCTAGTATTAGCTCTTTGGTTAAATCACCTAACCCAGGCCCAATTTCTGCAACTCTTAAGTTGTCGTTGGGAATCGATTGGATGATCCGTTTTATAATTGCGTCATTTTTTAAAAAGTTTTGACCATATCTTTTATTTGCAAATTCTGATAAATTTTCGATTTTTTTCATTTTACACAATTCTTACTTATAGGATTCTTTTTATAGCCTATACTAGCTCTATAAAAAATGTTGGATATAATTCTACCATAAAAATACTTCTTTCTCTAATATAATCACAAGCATGATATAGGGTCGGTTTACAGAGCATATTTTATGAGTAAGAAGTCATAAGGAATATAATGGAATATTTTGCAAAACGTATTATCCCTTGTCTCGATGTAGACAATGGTCGTGTCGTCAAAGGTGTAAACTTCGTAGGACTAAGAGATGCAGGTGACCCTGTTGAAGTTGCAAAGCGTTACAACATAGAAGGTGCAGATGAGATAACATTTCTAGATATTGGTGCTACCCATGAAGGTCGTGCAACTATTGTTGATGTTGTAAAAGAAGTTGCTAAAGAGGTTTTCATTCCTTTAACAGTTGGTGGAGGAATCAGAGAACTAAATGATATCTACAAACTTTTAAACGTAGGCTGCGATAAAGTAAGTATCAACTCAGCTGCCATTAAACAACCTGAATTTATAAATGAAGGTGCAAAGCGTTTTGGTTCTCAATGTATAGTTGTAGCAATTGATGCTAAAAAAGTTTCAGAGAACAAATGGAACATCTTTACGCATGGTGGAAGAAATGACACTGGTATTGATGCAATCGAATGGGCAAAAGAATCCTATGATAGAGGAGCAGGGGAACTACTAATAACATCTATGGACTCAGATGGAACTAAAGCAGGATTTGCAAATGATTTAAACTCTCATATAGCAGAGGTTGTCAACATACCTATTATTGCAAGTGGTGGAGCAGGAACCATGGAGCATATGAAAGAAGCATTTACAAAAGGTAATGCAGATGCTGCTTTGGCTGCTTCTATATTTCACTTTAGAGAAATAGATATCATGGATTTAAAACATTACTTACATGACAACAATATACCAGTGAGAATATAGTTATGTTTATCTGTGCTGGAGAGATTGAAACTTTTGATTTTGCTAAACCAATGGGAATAGGGTTGATTGATATCACCATCAACCTTACACGTTATTTAGAAAAAGAAAAACCTGCTTTTATTATGTTTGTTGGAACTGCTGGTTCTTATGGTAAACATAATGTTTTTGATATTGTTCAATCTAAAACAGCAACTAATATAGAGAATGGTTTTTTTAATGCCAATTCCTATACTCCTATTGATAATATGGTATCTGCATCTGAAGATGTTTCACGTGAAACAATTGTAAACTCTTCAAACTACATTACAACTGACAGAAGCTTGTCAAAGCATTACCTAAAAAAAGGCATAAGCATAGAGAATATGGAGTTCTTTGCCGTACTAAAGGTTGCCAAATTTTTTAACATACCCGTTGCTGGTCTATTCATCGTGACAAATCATTGTAATGAAAATGCACACAAGGATTTTGTAAACAATCATAAAAAAGCAATGCTTCGGTTAACAAACTATGTCAAACAATAAGAAAGCAAACCTACAAACTTTAAACTATCAAAGAGGATAAAAGATGAAAAGAGAAAAAAAACCATCTATACAAGACTACACAAGAGAAGAATTATCACAACTTATTAAACCTGCGTTTAGAGCAAAACAAGTTTACTCTTGGCTTTACCACAAATATGTAAACTCATTTGATGAAATGAAAAACCTACCCCAAGCTCTAAAAGATGAACTGAAAGAGAAGTATAGAATAGAACCTCTAAAGATGATTCGTAAAGAAAAGAGCAAAGATGGAAGTACAAAGTATCTTTTTGAATTAGAAGATGGAAATACAGTAGAAACCGTACTGCTTCTTATGAAGAAAAAACAGTTTAATAAGGATGGTTCAGTCAAGCATCAAGAGAAATATACTGTTTGTATATCTTGTCAGGTAGGATGTAAAGTAGGTTGTTCTTTTTGTCTAACAGCAAAGAGTGGTTTTATAGCCAACTTGACATCAGGTGAGATAGTTGAACAAATACGTTACATAAAAAAAGACAACAATATTGACGCAAATAGACGTCTCAATATTGTTTACATGGGAATGGGTGAACCACTAGATAACCTAGATCCAGTTAGTCAATCATCAAGAGTTTTTGCTGACCCAGATGGTATGGCTATTGCACCACATAGACAAACCATTTCAACCTCTGGACTTAGTACAAAAATTGTCAAACTTGGAAAAATGGAACTGGGTGTCAACTTGGCAATATCTTTACATGCTGTTGATGATGAACTAAGAGAGAAGTTAATGCCAATTAACAAAGCGTATAATATACAGTCAATTATCGATGCTGTAAAAGATTTCCCTATCAATGATAGGAAGAGGGTGATGTTTGAATATCTTGTCATAAAAGATGTCAATGACTCTATGGATGCAGCTAAAAAATTACTTGCCCTACTCAATGGAATCAAATCAAAAGTAAACCTTATTTACTTTAATCCTTATGGTGGTACAGATTTTAAACGACCTGAAGAGAAAGATATGTTAGCCTTTCAAAGCTACTTAACAAATCATGGTTTACACTGTACGATACGTGAGTCAAAAGGGCTTGACATATCTGCTGCTTGTGGACAACTACGTGATAATGAATTGGAGGAAAAATAGATGGGTACTTTAGATATTGTAATGATTATTTTTATTGTAATTGTTGTTGTTGTTTCTGCTGTTGGAGTTTATAAAGCATTGAAGGATGATTAGCCGTAGGAGCGACCTCCGTGTCTGCCCTTTGCTTGCATAAAATAATGTAAAATGGTTTTGTTGACATATTAAACAAAGGGCAGACACGGAGGTCGCCCCTACGATTATTTATAAAATAATCTTTTATCCTTAGGACAAATCTCCCCCTTTGCCTCACGAAAATCAACTCTAGATTTAATATGATAAGTTGCTCCATAAGGAAAATAGAGTGAATTTGCATGAAGCATAAGCCGTGTCGCACCTGTAGCTATAAACCTCTCATCATCACTTATTGTCATATCTAAGTATTTATCAGAATCTTCAAAAGATGTCCCATATATAGGGTCTCCTAATATAGGATGTTTCACGTGAAACAAATGAATTCGTATCTGATGTAATCTTCCTGTATATGGTTTACACTCTACTAAAGTTGTGTCAAGCTCTGCATCATACTCTAAAGGAATAAACTCTGTTTTCGCTGATTTACCTTCATCTGATATCTCTACCTTATGTTTACAAGTCGTGTAATCTTTACGAACAGATATAGACTCTTCTACCATAAAAGGTTCTTTTAACTCTCCTACTACCCAAGCCAAATAACTCTTCTGTATGTTTCGTTTTTCAAAAGAACCTTTTAAAAAACGCTCTGCATCTTTGTGTCGTGAAGCTAAAAAAAGCCCTGAGGTCTCCATGTCTATTCTGTGTGTTCCATTAGCATTTTGTCCTGAGTGGGTTCGTACTTCATCCAACATCGAATACTCAGTTGCCATAGTATTTGGATGAACTAAAACGCCAGAAGGTTTGTCAAAGACCAAAAAGTTCTTGTCGACAAATATCGGCTTAACACCTCTACTCTTTGGTTCAAAATAAACAACTTCTATGTCACCTTCTATAATTTCACCTGTATAGTAAATGGATTTTCCATCAATAAGTATACGACCTTTGGCTATAAGACGTTGTGCCTCACCTTGTGTAAAGTTAAATTGTTTCATGATAAATAGAAAAGCTTTGGTTGGTTTTTCTACATGAAAAGGACGTTTAACGAATGGCATATTTTCACCTCTTTTTTACTCTAATTGGGTAGAATTCTATCATAAAAATCTGATACTCTTCACTAAGGAATTTAAAAATGATAGAACGATACTCAAGACCAGAGATGGCAGAAAAATGGACACAACAAGCAAGATATGATGCATGGCTAGAAGTTGAGAAAGCAGCTGTAAAAGCATGGAACAGATTGGGGCTTATACCTGATGATGATTGTAAAAAAATTGTTGAAAATGCTACTTTTTCAGTAGAGAGAATTGAAGAGATAGAAGCTATAACAAAACATGACTTGATTGCATTTAACACAAGTGTTAGTGAAAGTCTAGGAGAAGAGTCAAGATGGTTTCACTATGGTATGACAAGTTCAGATGCTGTTGATACAGGTGTGGCACTTCAGATGAAAGCTTCATTAGAAATCATTATTACTGATACAAAGATGCTTATGGAGTCTATTAAAAAAAGAGCAGAAGAACATAAGATGACACTTATGGTAGGACGTTCACATGGTATTCATGGAGAGCCTATTACTTTTGGTTTAACCTTAGCAGTTTGGTATGATGAAATGGCTCGTCACTTAACAAACCTTGAACAGACAATGGAAGTGATATCTGTAGGTCAAATCTCTGGTGCTATGGGTAACTTTGCACACGCTCCACTAGAACTTGAAGAGTATGCTATGGAAGAGTTAGGATTAAAACCTGAACCATGTTCAAACCAAGTGGTACATAGAGACAGATATGCAAGATTAGCAACAGCATTGGCTTTAATGGCTTCAAGTATTGAGAAGTTTGCTGTACAAGTAAGACACCTACAACGAACAGAAGTTTATGAAGCTGAAGAGTATTTTGCTAAAGGTCAAAAAGGTTCATCTGCAATGCCACATAAAAGAAACCCTATCCTTACAGAAAATATAACAGGACTTGCACGTATGATTAGAGCCTACGCAGCTCCAGCTATGGAAAACGTAGCATTATGGCACGAAAGAGACATTAGCCACTCTTCTACAGAGCGTTTTTGGCTACCTGATGCATTTATAACAACTGACTTCATGATGCACAGAATGAATAGTGTCATTGCTAACCTAACAGTAATGCCTGAGAATATGATGAAGAACTTAAACCTTACAGGTGGACTTGTGTTTTCTCAAAGAGTTCTACTTGAACTTCCTCTTGCAGGAGTAAGTCGTGAAGATGCTTACAGAATAGTTCAAAGAAATGCCATGAAAGTTTGGGAAGAGATTCAGCAGGGTAAACCTTCAACAAATGAAAAAGGAGAATCACTCTATCTTCAATATCTATTGGCTGATGAAGAGTTAAGTGAATCGTTAAGTGAAGAGCAAATTAGAGAGTGTTTCAACTTTGACTACTATACCAAGAATGTAGACAAAATATTCGCTAGAGTATTCAAGTAGTCATTCAACAAAAGGATAGGGCTTTGACCTAAAAAAGTAGGTTGAAGTTGAGGAAAGATATTATAATTAAATAAATTTTAAAAAATTAAATTAAATTAAAAACAATATATTTTAACATACATTAAAGAAAAAATTCAGTAATATAAAATAATTAGAACAAAGGAAGTTATATGATAAGAGTTGTAAAAAGAAGTGGTCGAATTGAAACATTGGACATTACAAAAATTCAAAAACACACCTCTGCTTCAGTAGCAGGTTTAGAGAATGTTAGTCAGAGTGAACTCGAAGTTGACGCGAATCTTCAATTTCAAGACATGATGAGTTCTGAAAATATACAGTTGACACTTATTAAGACAGCTGTTGACAAGATTGATATTGACAGACCAAACTGGACTTTTGTAGCAGCTAGACTTTTTCTTTATGACCTTTATCATAAAGTTGGTGGTAACGTTGGTGGTATTAAAGGTGAACCATATTTTCATTTAAGTAAATATTTTGAACGTGGAGAGCAAGAAGGTCGTATTTTACTTGGACTTAAAGAGAAGTATGACCTTAATGATTTAAATGACTATATTGTACCTGATCGTGATTTACAGTTTAACTATCTAGGTATACGAACTCTTTACGATAGATATTTACTAAAAGATGGTGAGGGTAAACCTATAGAACTTCCTCAACAGCTATTTATGGGCGTTGCTATGTTCTTAGCTCAAAATGAGTTTGATTGTCAAGCATGGGCAAAAAAGTTTTATGACATCTTGTCAAAATTTGAGGTTATGGCTGCCACACCTACCCTCTCTAATGCTCGTACACCTAGACACCAGTTGTCATCATGTTACATAGGTTCATCCCCTGACAACATCGAAGGTATTTTTGATGTTTACAAAGAGATGGCACTCTTGTCAAAGTTTGGTGGAGGAATCGGTTGGGACTGGTCACAGGTTCGTGGAATGGGTTCATATATAGATGGACACAAACATGCAGCAGGTGGGATTGTTCCTTTTTTGAAAATTGCTAATGATGTTGCCATTGCTGTTGACCAACTTGGAACACGTAAAGGTGCTATTGCTGTTTACGTTGAGCCTTGGCATATTGACATAAGAGATTTTCTCGACCTTAAGAAAAACTCAGGAGAAGAGAGAAGAAGAGCTCATGATCTTTTTCCTGCTTTATGGCTAAACGATCTATTTATGCAAAGGGTTCAAGAGGATGGACGATGGACACTATTTGACCCTTATGAAGTACGTGAGTTGACAGACCTTTACGGTAAAGAATTTGAAGAACGCTACTTAGCATTAGAGGAAGGTACAAGTAATATTACACGTGAAACTATCTCGGCTAAAAGTTTATGGAAAGAGATTTTACGCTCATACTTTGAAACAGGAAACCCATTTTTAACATTTAAAGATGCAGCAAATAAAGCTAACCCCAATAAACATACAGGAATCATAAGAAGCTCAAACCTCTGTACAGAGATTTTTCAAAACACTGCCCCAAACTATTATAAAATAAAATTGACATTTGTTGATGGTTCCATTACTGTACTAGAAGAGGAGGAGATGGTTACTGTTGATAATGGCATGACAAAACCTGCTAAGAAGATTACAGCACTTGACTCTATTGGAGGTAAACAAATTTGGATGGTTGACAAAGAACAGACCGATGGTGACACAGCTGTCTGTAACCTTGCATCAATTAACTTATCAAAAATCAATACTAAAGAAGATATAGAGAGAGTTGTTCCTATTGCTATACGAATGCTTGACAATGTTATTGACTTAAACTTTTACCCATTGTCAAAAGTTAAAAAGACAAATGAAAAAACTCGTGCCATTGGTTTAGGTGTTATGGGTGAGGCTCAAATGTTGGCTGAGTCAAAAATAGTTTGGGGTTCAAATGAACACTTTCATAAAGTAGATGAAGTAATGGAGTCAGTATCTTACTATGCTATTAAATCATCATCTGATTTAGCTATAGAGAAAGGAAAGTACCCAACCTATGAAGGTTCAGAGTGGAGCAAAGGTATCTTCCCTATTGACAATGCAAATACAGAAGCTTGTAAACTGGTTGACCGTGGTGGACTCTTTGGTTATACACATGACTGGTTAGCACTTAAAGAGAAAGTAAAGAGTGATGGTATGCGTAATGGTTACTTGATGGCAGTTGCACCTACTTCGTCAATCTCTATCTTAACAGGTACAACACAAGCAATTGAACCTGTTTACAAACGTAAATGGTTTGAAGAGAACTTGTCAGGTCTTATCCCTGTAGTTGTACCAAACTTGTCACCTGATACTTGGGAGTACTACACTCCATCTTATGACCTTGACCAAAATGTATTGGTTAAAGCTGGAGCCATTAGACAAAAATGGATAGATCAAGGACAATCCCTTAACATCTTTATTACACTTGACAAAGCTTCTGGTAAATATCTCAATGAGATTTACATGAATGCTTGGAAGTATGGATTGAAATCAACATACTATTTAAGAAGTCAATCTCCTGAGGCTTCAAATGATATTGAAGACCGTTCTCAGGAATGTGTTGGGTGTCAATAATATTATAGAACAACATGGGCAGACACATCGGTCTGCCCCTACGGCTCAATATGTTTTTAAAATCTTTTAATCTATGCAACATGTAGGGGTAGACCAATGTGTCTACCCTTTATTGTCAAAATATCCCAAAAACCTCATATTCTTCTCTAAAATCAAAAATAAGCCATTTTCGTAGTAAAATCAACCCATGGTATTCAAAAAAATAAAAAAGCTCTTATTTTAGCCCTATTTTCCCCTTGCTCTTTTGCTATAATGTTTAAAAATTTAACAATATAAGGAAAAAAATGAATTTTGAAAATGTAACGGTAGACATTGCAGGTAACAGTTATTTTGACGGAGCTGTAACAAGCAGAACAATTCACTTTACAGATGGAAGCAGAAAAACTTTAGGTTATATGCAAAAAGGTGAATTTGAGTTTGGAACAGAGGCTGCAGAGCTTATGGAGATAACAGCTGGTGAATTAGATTATAAATTAGCAGATTCAAATGAGTGGATAAGTGTTAAAGGTGGAGAAAGTTTTAATGTACCTGCCAACTCAAAGTTCCAAGTAAATGTAAAAAAGATTACAGACTACTGTTGCTCTTACCTCTAAGAAGTTCCTATAGGTGAGAAAGTTATTCACATCTATAGAGACATTAACAGACCATCCAATTTTCCATTTTAAACACATCTTCTGTACAAGGCATACCTTTCCAACCATTAGTATCAAGATACATCATTTTTCCACCAAAGTAACCTACCACATACATCTCTTTGTAAATAGGGTACATACCACCTGAAAACATAGCAAAAATATCTTCATAAGAGTTAGGATGCTCATAGTGTTCAAAGTCTAAAGAGTGCAAAACTATAAGTGCATAGTGAAGCATTTCATTTTTCATCATAGAAACAGATAAAACATAATAGGATGGGTAGGTTACGGATGGCTCTTCTAACAGTTCAGAGACATAGAGCCGTTCTTTCTTTTTGTTATACATAAAAAAAGTATACTTAAGATATTCACATAAAACAAGAGATATGTCAAATTGTCATATTTTCAATTAAAAACTTATAATTTTTGCCTCAGACTCAAATACTTTTGCAAATATCTCTGTAGAAATCACCTCTTTAGCACCATCTATAAAGTCATCTTCATCCAATCCCATTTCATTGGTATTAGCAGAACAGAGTTGAATAATTGCTCCACTTTTAACAGCCTCTTCAAGTAATGCTCTAGGTGTTCTGTCTTTAGCAAAATAAATATTTTGTTCACCATCTTTTAAAGCGTATTTAAGAGCATTAGCAGCAATAACTATTGTCACATCTGCACCTTGCTTAACTCCACTAAGTGCCATACCAAAGCCCATACCAGCAACTTGTAGGTCTCCATTACTCACAAAAACAACGAGTTTTTTTCCTGAAAGTGTTTTCTTCTTTTTAAGCATAGTTTTTGTGCTATTGGAATCTTTATTCTCTTCTGCAACAGTATAAGTACTTATAAACAATAAAGCACATAATAATATAATCTTTTTATACATTTAAATCTCCTATGAAAAATTATATTATTTTCTTATAGATGTATCCTTAATTAGATTATAATTTTTTCTACCATAAGTTGCAGTGTAACTCTATTGTTAAAATGATTTTCATTAATTCCATAAATTACGGAAACCACTTCTCCTATGTGAAAAACTTCTTTTGTCTTAAAGAGTACAGCTTGTTGAGTGACCCCATTATGTAAAAAAGTAAAACGCCTATGCTCTTTTTCTTTTCCCATTTCACTCACATCTTCTATAGTAACATCTTTGGTTATGAATTTTGGTCGTGGATTTCCTTGACCATAAGGCTCATAAGACTTCATCATATTCACAAGTTTAAAGTCTATATGTGAAAAACTCAACTCACCTAAAATATCTGGGTCAAAAGATGTTTCATCATAATTTTCTAAGAGATAATTTTGATTAATCTCTTTTTTTAATGCATTTAAGTTCTCTTTTGGTAAACTTAAACCAATGGCTGCATCATGACCACCAAATTTGTTGAGTAAAGGACGACAGGGGTTAGTAATTTTAAAAAGATTACAGACATGAAAACTTCGCCCACTTCCTTTTAAGTCACCATTTTCACTCTGAGTTAAAATGATGGTCGGTTTTTCAAAACGTCGTCCTACTCTAGCAGCAACAATACCCACTACCCCTTCATGCCAATCATCACCAGCAACCACAATGACTTTATCATCAGGATTGACTAACACTAAGGCTTCATCAGTAATCTTTTGTTCTATGGCTTTACGTTCATTATTAAAATCTATAAGTCTCTCCAAACGTACACGTGCATCATAGATATTTTGACTGAGTAGAAACTCTACTGACCACTTAGCATCATCCATTCTTCCTGCAGAGTTCAGAACAGGTGCAATTTGAAAACCTATATCATCAGCAGATAATGCAACTTTATCTAACTTTTCCATAAATGCTCTAATGGCTGGAAGTTGTGAACGATTTAGCAGTTTAAGACCAGCTGTCACCATGGCACGATTAATATGTTGCAGAGGCATCATATCAGCAATAATAGCTATACTTACCAAGCCAAGGTATGACTTGATATCTACTTGACTGTTTAAAGCCTTGTTAAGCGATGCTATAAGGTACCACGCAATTTGTGCACCACATACTTCTTCATAAGGGAAAGTACAATCTTGTTGTTTTTGGTCAACTATAGCAAAAGCATCTGGTACGATTGAGGGTAAAAGATGATGGTCGGTAATAATAAGGTCTATCTCGTGTTCTTTACATAACTCAGCTGCTCTTACAGCTGAGATACCATTATCAACTGTAATAACCAAGTCAAAACCTACGACTCTAGGAATAAGGTTTTCGGATAGTCCATAACCATCGGTAAAACGGTTAGGAATAATCCACTCAAGCTCTACACCAATATCATTAAAAAACATTTTCATTAGGCTTGTTGAGGTAATACCATCTACATCGTAATCACCTATCAAAATAATTTTTTCACTTTGATGAATAGCTTGAACTATACGTTGGGTAGCTTTGTCCATATCTTTAAAGGTTGAAGGTTTCGGTAAGTCAGCTAGTGATAAAAAGCCTTCTTCTATAAAACGTGACTGTAGATGTTTTTCTATGATTTGTGGGTTTATTTTTTGATAAGGCATGAAGATTATTCTTTCTTTAAAAAACTATTAACATTAAAAACATAGGTAGAGACATCGCTCTACCCTACAAATTATACATATAAAAAAATTATTTTTCTCTACTCTCTAAAGCTGTCTTAACAAAAGCCAAAATTGCAGGGTTTGGATTTTGTAGACGAGAAGTAAATTCTGGGTGAAATTGAACACCTAAAAACCAAGGATGATCTTTCACTTCAACAGCCTCTATTAATCCATCTGACTCACCTGTAATCTCCATACCATTTGATTCTAAAGCTTCACGGTACTTAGGATTTGCCTCATATCTATGTCGATGACGTTCAAAGATGGTAGATGCACCATATGCTTCACGGAGATTTGACCCCTCCTTTGTATCACACTCATACTCACCAAGACGCATGGTTCCACCCATTGGTGATTTTGTGGTTCTTACTTGTCTTGAACCAGACGAATCAATAAATTCATCTATCAAAAAGATAATTGGGTTCTCTGTCTCTTCATCAAACTCTACAGAAGTAGCATCTTTTAGTCCCAATATATTACGAGCAAATTCAATCATAGCAAGTTGCATTCCTAGACAAATACCTAAAAATGGAATTTTATTTTCACGTGCATACTTAATAGCCTCAATTTTACCTTCAACACCACGTTCACCAAACCCACCTGCTACTAAAATACCATCACAATCTATTAAGTAATGTTTTGCTGAGTTATTTACTATTTTTTCACTATCAACCCATTTTATTTCAACATCAGCATCAAGATTGGCACCAGCATGAATAAGTGCTTCTGTCAGTGATTTATATGATTCTTTTAAGTCTAAATATTTACCAACAAAAGCGATAGTTGTTTTCTTTTTAGGCTCAATGATTTTACGTACTAAATCAGTCCATAGTTGCATATCTGGTTTTAAATTGCCTAGATTTAACTCTTTAGCAATAGGTTCCAAAATATCTTGAGCCATAAAATTTAATGGTACCTCATAAATGGTTGGAGCATCAATGGCTTCAATAACAGAATTAGTTTCGATATCACAAGTATACGCAATCTTACGTTTAATATCTGATGGAATTCTCTCTTCTGCTCTTAAAATAAGCATTTGAGGAGTAATACCAATACGTCTTAACTCTTGTACTGAGTGTTGAGTAGGTTTCGTTTTTAATTCACCTGCAGTTCGAATATAAGGAAGAAGTGTTACATGAATATTCATAACATTCTCTTTTCCAAACTCATGTTTCATTTGTCGAATGGTTTCTAGAAAAGGCATACCTTCCATGTCACCAGTGGTTCCACCAAGCTCAACAATAAGAATATCTTTTCCATTACCAGCTATTACTATTCTCTCCTTAATCTCATTGGTAATATGAGGAACAATTTGTATCGTTTTACCGAGGTATTTACCTTGACGTTCATTTTCTATAACTGTTTTATAGATTCTTCCTGTAGTAAAGTTGTTATTTTGAGTTAATGAACTATCTAAAAAACGTTCATAATGACCTAAGTCCAAATCTGTTTCAGCACCATCTTTAGTAACAAAAACTTCTCCATGTTCTAATGGTGACATAGTTCCTGGATCAACATTAATATAGGGATCAAGTTTAAGAACACCTACTCTTAGACCAGAGTGTTTTAATAGTGTTCCGACACTAGCAGCTGTAATTCCTTTTCCGAGCGAACTGAGTACGCCTCCTGTTACAAAAATGTACTTGGTTTCATTGGTTGGCATTAATAATTTTCCTCTTTTTATGCAATAATTGGCATAATAACTGTAATAAAGTTTTTGTTTTTTAAAACAAATGGTAATGTTGGTTCGTTTAATAGAAGTTCAAATTCATTTTCTTCTACTTGTGCAATAAAATCTAAAAGATATCTAGAGTTCACATTGAGTGTAAATTCAGAATTTAATCCTGTATTTAATACAAGTTGATCTTTAGCCTCTTTATTATCTGCTGTTAAAGCTTCAAATATTATCTCTTCTTGAGAAAAGGTAAGTTTTATCTCTTGTGATACAGGAGTGACTTTTTTAATTGATTCAATCATCTCTTTTTTAGGTAATTTTATTGAAATTTTACTTTCATTAGGCACAATACGTTGATAATCAGGATAATTTCCATTAATTAGTCTACTAAAGAAATAGTAATTTTCATTTTGAATAATTAAATTTGTATCATCATAATAGATATCTATTTTGTTCATGAAAAGTTTTTGAATTTCTAAAATAGCTTTTTTAGGAATGATTAATGAAAATTCAAATTCATTTTGACTCTCCATAGTTGCTATAGCTAATCTTCTTGTATCTGTACCTACTAGCATAGTAGATGAATTTTTAATATCTAATAGTGCTCCATTTAATTCAAACTTAGGATTATTGTTATCTATAGCAGATGATATTTTTTTAAATCCCTGTATGAGATTAATAGAGTCTAAAGATATTTGTGGTTTATCTTCTATATTTGGAAAAGATGGAAAATTAGTTGGATTAAAAGTAGGTAGTTTATATTTAGTTCTATTTTGTTTTATAACTAAATCATTTTCTACTACTTCTAGAGTAATTTCATCGTTTAACATACGAATATAGTCTAATAAGTTTTTTCCATTAGCTGTAAAGGAACCCTCTTCTTCAATAATTATGTTATTACTATTGATAACTAAACCTATCTCTCCATCTGTAGCTTTTATAGTACATAAATCATTTTGAGTTTCAAAATAGATATGAGAAGTAATTTGACTTGCATCTTTTTTTTCTAAAAAAGGTTGCAAGTTAATCAATATAGATTCTATTAGTGGTTTTGTAACACGAATTTTCATTTTATCTCCCTATTTTTTATACTCTATATTTCTTTAATAAGTAGTGATAGTAGTAGTTGTTGTTGAAAATGTGAAAAACTATTTAAAAGTTAATAGTTGTGGTATTTACTTTTAAATTTTAGACTATTAGTTATTCACATCTTTTCACTTATTGAATTATATCTTTTTTTAGTAAAAATTAATCACTTTTTGCAGAGTTTTCGTTTATATTATTAGCAAATTCTTCTAGTAATACTTTAAAGTTTTCATTTTCCTCGATGGTCTCATTTATTTTTTTCATGGCATGACTGACTGCAGTATGGTCTTTCATGCCAAAATATACAGCTATTTGAGGCATAGAGTTTGGTGTAAGATTTCTTGTAAGGTATATGGATATTCGTCTCGCATTAACAACATCTTTGGTTCTTTTTTTGGATTTAATATCGGATAGTTTTACATTGAGTTCTTTTGAGACATGCTTAACGATATTATCTATAGTAATATTGGCTTGTTTTTCAACCAGTTGGTCTTTAATCACATTTTGTGCAAATTCTAATGTGAGTTTTTGGTGCATTAGTCCAGAATAGGCGTTAAGTTTTATAATTACACCTTCTATTTCTCGAATATTATTACCCATATTTGCAGCAATGAAATTAATAATATCTTGATTGAGCGATATTCCATCTATTTCACATTTCTTTTGAATAATAGCAATTTTGGTTTCAAGTCCAGGTGGTTGAATATCTGCCATGAGCCCCCATTCAAATCTACTTCGCAATCTATCAACCAGTCCTGCTATTTTACTAGGTTGTCTATCTGATGTGATGACAATCTGTTTTTTTGCTTGATGTAGTTCGTTAAAGGTATGAAAAAACTCCTCTTGTGTTTGCTCTTTTCTACTTAAAAACTGTATGTCATCTATGAGTAGCACATCACATTCTCTAAAGTGGTCACGAAATCTATCCATGGTTTGAGAACGCAAGTGAGAGGTAAACTTATTCATAAACTGCTCAAATGTTGTATAGATAACTTTTTTACCTTCTGCTATCTGATGGTTTCCTATGGCTTGTATAAGGTGTGTTTTACCCAGTCCAACACCACCATAAAGGAATAGTGGGTTGTAGAGTGCACCTGGTTTTTCGGCAACAGATTTAGCTGTAGTATAGGCAAACTGATTTGAGTCCCCAACAATAAAACTATCAAAAGTAAATGATGGGTTAAGTATGGTACTTTTTGTTTGATTTTTTTGGTCCACATTGGTTTTGTTTTTTTGACTATTGCTGGTTGTTTTTTTTGCTTTCCCAACCGAAATAATTACTTTAGGAGATATATTGTTTTCTACTTCAAATAGATGGGCAATTTTATCTTGATATTTTGTTTTAATCCATTTGGCAACAAGCATATTTGGTGCATAAAATTGAGCTACATTTGATCTTGAAGCAGATTCATCATAATTTAAAGTTTTAATATATCGTTCCCACTCTTTATTGCTTATCTCTTGCTGAAGTTTTTTAAGTACTTTGTTTCCTATGTTCATTTAATAACCTAATCTTAATGTGAATAACTATTTGTATTTTAGCTAAAATCGGCTAAAATATGGGTTTAAAAGAGGGTGTGATAAAGATATTCACACTGTGAATAAAGGTGTGAATGAAAATTTTAGGAATAGACCCAGGAACACGTAACTTAGGTTACTGCCTACTGGAATTAAATAGTAAAAAGTATACACTTATTGAGGCTGGTATACTTAAATTTAAAAAAAAAATATTAAAAGAGCAAATTTTAGAGATGAGTGCAGGAATAGACGCTATATTAGATGCTTATGAGATTGATGAAGTTGCGATAGAAGATATCTTTTATGCACATAATCCTAAGACTGTTCTTAAGTTAGCACAGTTTCGTGGAGCATTAAGTTTTAAAATACTTTTATCTGTTGGAAATTATGAAGAGTATACTCCTTTACAGGTAAAAAAAGCCATTACTGGAAATGGTAAAGCAACAAAGGAACAGGTCGCTTTTATGGTAAGAAGACTTCTACATATAAAAAAAGAGATAAAACCTTATGATATTACAGATGCTATGGCTATAGCAATTACACATGCACAAAGAGTTAAATTTTCAGGAGTTTTATAAGGTGGTAAAGGGGTCATGTATATAGACCCCTGAAATTGGATTGTGTGGTGTTTTATCTCTGAGACGTCTGAATAAATTTATCATATTCATATACATCTTTTCTAAAGTGTGTGAGACCATTTCGTTTAAATACTGTAAAATAGGTTGTGTGTACAGGTAGACTCTCTGTAAAGTTTAATGTTACTGTTTTTAGAGTATTACGATACTTATCAATATTTTTAACATCTGATGCTTTAAGGCGAGATTTTAACACCTCTAGTAAAGCGAAAGGTTTTTCAAGACGCATACAACCTGAACTATAAACACGGTAACGACGTGAAAATAGTGATTTATTATCGGTATCATGTAGATAAACAGAGTATTTATTTGGGAACATAAATTTAACACGTCCTAGTGCATTATCGTCTCCTGGATATTGAACAAAACGGTATGGGATACTACCACCATCTTTATAGGGTAATAGTTTATCTACGGTAAAATTTTTAATCTCATTTGTATCTTTCCATCCTTTAAATGCATGAATATTATGCTCTTTTAAATAGTTAGGATGCTCTTGTAATGCTGGTATTAAATCTTTACGAACTAAGTTATCAGGAATATTCCAAGTTGGGTTTAATACCAAATATTTCATTGAAGAAGAAAATACAGGTGTTGGTCTAACATCTCTACCTACAACAGCATTCATATGAAGAATTGACTCTCCATTTCTAAAGTAGTCCATGGTAAAGTCAGGAAGGTTAACTCTAATGTATTCATTTGGAAATTTATCAGGGAATACCTTGAGCTTATCTAAATTGGTAAGAATACTTTGTACATGCTCTTTCATGGGTTTATTTAAGTAATAGACTGTAATTTTATCTATAGTATTATTTTGTGTTAGTTTAAAACGATCTTTATAACTACGTAATGCATTTAGCAAATCTCTATCAAATATATCTGAAGTATTATTTCTGTTTCTTAAATCACCAGTAATAATAAGTCTTTGCTTAATATCAGATATATATGGGTATTGATCTCCAAATCTTAAATCTTTAGCATACTTAATACGCTTTAAACCACGAAGAGTTTTGTAAAATTGTAATGATTCTACTAAGTCTTGATGAAGTTTTGGTAGTGGTGTGATAGATTTGAAAAAATCATAGATATTTTCACTTGTAATAGCAGCAAAAAGTCTTGATGCACTAGGTGAAGTTTTTCGTACCATTTCCCAATTTGCTGTAATATCCTTTGACTCTTTTAGACCTTTAATTTTATCCTGTACCATATCCCAGTCTGTGTCAGATTGTACAATAAAATTTGCTAAGCTTATATAGGCACGTGTTAATAAAATATCTAGAGTAGCCAAATCATTGGCATTGGTGTTTAAATCCATATTATCATTAAGAAGATAAGTATATTGTTCTATTTTACTTTGCTGTAAATCTTTATATTTATAATTAAAGTAAGGATCTTGTAGCGTTTCTCTTAATGTATTAAGGTTGCGTGCATGTCCTATCCATAATGGTCTGTTTTGATTAAGACTATAGAGTTGGCGTATAATATTTCTCTCACTACTATTTTGTGAAAGTTGATAGGGTTCATTGTTTATAATAGAGTTTAGCCTATTATCTAGTTGTGTTGAATAGAGTGCTGATAGCATCATGCTAAGTAGTAGTAAATATCTCATATCTGTATCTCCCAATAAGTTTTAAAATATGTATAAAAACTTAATTATTATATAATTTTTAGAGATATTTTAGCATAAGAGTAGAGGAAAAGAGATTACAACCTTTGAAAAAGGTTGTAATTTGAAGTTTTTCTTAGAATTGGTAACCAGCACCAACTGTAAGACCCCATGCAGATGGAACATCTGATTTTTCTAAGTAGTTAACAACATCTGTAAATACAGAAAGATTACCACCTAAACCATAGTCTAGACCAGCACCATAAGATAATCCAGTTTCAGAATCAGCTATACCAGCAAAGTTTGCCTTAGAAGCACCAATTAAACCATAAAGGTTAAGATTTTCCATAAGATCCACATTTGGCTTAAGGTAAGCACCAACTTGTTTGAATTTATTATAATCATCATCCACTTTAGAGGTACCATAAGTACCTCTAAGCTCTGCACCTAAGTTATCCATAAAGTCATAACCAAGTCTACCTGTGAAACCAAGCTGTCTATCTTGGTTATCTTCATCTGAGAAGAGGTTAGCTCTGTCATCGTTACCTCTTGCAGCGATATCTGTAATACCACCAGCAATGTAAAGACCTAGTGCTTCAGCTACAACAGGTGCAACTACAACAGGTGCAGCCTTAACAACAGGTGCAGGCGCAGGAACTACTACAGGTTCTACAGGAACCACTACAGTTTCTTGTTCAAATACTGGTTCTATAATATCTCCACCAGCAAAACTCATACTTGATAAAGCAATAATTGCTACAATTGAATTTGTTAATTTCATAATCGAAATCTCCTTAAATAATAAAATATAAGTAATTATAGCACAAACTCTGTTATGGAATTCTTTAAATTTCAATAAATTAATTATAAAATTAAGGAAAATTTAATATTTGTTTAATCTTGTTATTTATTGTAATGATATTTTTTATATAAGTATTTGATTTGAATAATTATAATCTATAAATTAAAAGCAAATTTTTAAAAAGAGCCAGTTGTAATATATTTTCGATATAATTCGCGTAATATTTATAGTATAGGAAAACTTTACATGCAAAAAATCAAAAATATTGCCGTTATCGCTCACGTTGACCACGGTAAAACAACACTTGTTGACCAACTTCTTCAACAGTCTGGAACTTACGCTGCACACGAAGAGGTGCAAGAGAGAGCTATGGACTCTAACGAGATTGAAATGGAGAGGGGAATTACGATTCTTTCTAAAAACACAGCGATTACTTATGGTGAACATAAGATTAACATTATTGACACTCCAGGTCACGCCGATTTTGGTGGTGAAGTTGAACGTGTTCTTAAGATGGTTGATGGTGTACTGTTACTTGTTGATGCACAAGAGGGTGTTATGCCTCAAACAAAGTTTGTTTTGAAAAAAGCGATTGGTTTTGGGCTTATCCCTGTAGTTGTTATTAATAAGATTGACAAAGATGGTTCAGACCCAGATAGAGTTATGGATGAAGTATTTGACCTTTTGGTTGCACTTGATGCAAATGAAGATCAACTTGAATTTCCTGTATTGTATGCTGCTGCTAGAGATGGTTACGCTAAACATGAGATGGAAGATGAAAATAAAGACATGACACCACTGTTTAATGCCATTATTGAACATGTTCCTTATCCACAAGGTTCACCAGATAACGATACTCAAGCACAAGTATTTACACTTGATTCAGATAACTTTGTCGGACGTATTGGTATTACACGTATTTTTAATGGTAAAGTTAAAAAAGGTGATGAGTATCTATTGGTTAAGGCTGATGGTTCTAAAACAAAATCAAGAGTTTCAAAACTTATTGGTTTTAAAGGTTTAGATAGAATTGATATTGAAGAGGCAGAAGCTGGTGATATTGTAGCGATTGCTGGTTTTAATGATATTGATGTTGGGGATTCTGTTTGTAATCCTCAAAATCCAGTAGCACTTGACCCAATGCATGTTGAAGAGCCTACACTTTCAGTTATTATGTCTGTAAATAATGGACCACTTGCTGGACAAGAGGGTAAGCACGTAACTTCTAACAAAATCAAAGAGCGTCTTGAAAAAGAGATGGAAACTAATATTGCAATGAGAATGGAGCCATTAGGTGATGCTTCATTTAAAGTTTCAGGTAGGGGTGAACTTCAAATTGGTATTTTGGCTGAAAACATGAGACGTGAAGGTTTTGAGTTTATGTTGGCACGACCAGAAGTTGTAACTAAAGAGGAGAATGGTGTAAAAATGGAGCCATTTGAGCATCTGGTTGTTGATGTTCCAGAAGAGTTCCAAGGGGTTGCTATTGAGAAACTTGGAAAAAGAAAAGCAAATATGACTTCTCTTGCACCAATGCCTGACGGTACTGTACGTTTAGAGTTTGAAATTCCTGCACGTGGTCTTATTGGATTTAGAAATGAATTTTTGACAGATACTAAAGGTGAAGGGATAATGAATCACTCTTACTTAGAATATCGAGCCTACTCTGGTACTGTTCAAAGTAGAACTCCAGGTGCATTGGTCTCTATGGATGATGGTGAAGCTGTTGCTTTCTCTATCTTTAACCTTCAAGCTCGTGGTATTATGTTTATTAGCCCACAAGATAAAGTTTACTCTGGAATGGTTATTGGTGAGTCTGCAAGACCCGGTGACCTTGATGTTAACCCACTTAAAGGTAAAGCATTGACAAATATGAGAACATCTGGAGCTGATGATGCTATTAAACTAGTTGTGCCAAGAAAAATCACTCTTGAGTCTGCAATGGAGTGGATTGAAGATGATGAGCTTGTAGAAGTTACACCAATTTCTATAAGAATTCGTAAGAAATCACTTGACCCAGTTGTAAGAAAAAGAGCAGCTAGAGATAAGAAAAACTCTAAATAATTTTTTCACTAAATGGAGTAATTTTTTACTCCATTTTTTAACTTTTTAGTTTAGAAAAAAGTATTTTTATATTTCCATATTGAAAATTAATCAAAGCAGCATAGACAGCTACTCCAGAAATAATCATTAAAGTTAATCGAATTATTTGAGTTTTTATCTCTTGGAAAAGTAAAAAATCTAATAGATGAATAGTTGACCCCATAAGTAGAGATATAAATAGTACTGGAATAATCGTTTTTAATCCCTCTTTGACACCCAATCCAATTTGCCCCCAAGAAATTTTAAATACAGGATAACTTATTAGAATATTTGTTATCAGATAAGACGTAGCAACACCATTCACACCATATGATAAACCTATTATAAATCCAATAATTGTAATAACTGTAAAAGCAATACCAATTTTTAGTTGTAAATCAGTATTTCCTTTAGCTTTATATATAGCTCCTGTGGTTGTGTAGATAGATCGAATCATTCCTGATGGTGCCAATATGATAAGTAATAGTGCTAGTCCTTCCCATTTATCTCCAAAGAGTATATCAACTAAAACTTCTGCAGTTGACATTAATCCTACCATAATAGGGAATGCTATTAATGATATGTAAAATATTGCATGTTTATAGACTTCTCTAAATTTTGCATCATTGTTTTGTAGTTTGGAGAATGCAGGAAAAAGAACACGCATAAGAACTCTGGATATATTTTGTAATGGATAGAGCATGATTTTATATGCTATGCTATATATACCCAGTGCTGAAGCTGATAAATACTTTCCTATAAGAAAACTGTCTGCTTGAGTTGAAAAATGATTAATAATTTCAAAAGCAGAAAGATTTGCTGTGTATTTCCATATATTTTTAATCTCATCTAAGGAGAAACTCCATTCTGGTTTCCATTTGGAATAGTACCAGAGCATAATAGTAGCTATAATGGATGTACTTAAAGTTTGGGTAATAAGACTATAAACACCCATACCATAGTATGCAGAAATCAGACCCAATATAAGACCAATTAAAACAGATAGACTTTCAGCCGTACTGATACTTTTAAAATCCATATTTTTTTCTAATAATGCTTTTTGAACCAACATAAACGACATAATAATAAAATTTAAAGATATTAATTTTAATAAGAGCTCAAGTTTTGGGATTTCAAAAAAAAGACTTATGGATGTTGAAGAGAGTATTAGAATAAATGAGAGTAGGAGACCTGTCATAAGATTAAAATAAAAAACACTAGATAACAGTAGTTTAGATGGCTTTTGAGTATGTACAATTGCAGCTGTAGTTCCCATATCTCCAAAGATAATTAAGAAACTATTGAAAATCATAAGAATTGAAAAAACTCCAAAATCTTCAACAGAGAGTAGTTTCGCAAAAATTACAATACTTATAAGTGAAAGAATTTGTCTAAATATATTTGCTATAGCAATCCATTTAACGCCTGTAAGAACCTGTTTTTTTAGTTTCAAAAATTAAAACCTACTAATAATTTTACGAACAACAACTCTTCTTAATAAAAGAGGGTTTCTAATTAGTTCAGAGATTATAATACTTTTAATCTGTTTATGGTGTTCTTTTTTTTGTAATAGTGTATAATAAAAAATCCATGGTTTAGACTTTAACCGTGTAGAAAGTGTAATAAGTTGATGAATCTCTTCATCACTTACTTTTTTAAAGAAATGTCTAAAGGCATCATCAACTTCTTCTCTGGACTTAGCTGCTTCAGATGGAGAAGTAGAAGCCCCCACTCGCCAAAGTAGCATTTCATCAGTCATTTCAAATCTAAAACCTTTCATTGCCATGTATATCATAGATGTAAAATCAAATGGACCTGGTTTTGTAGTATCTATAAATCCACCTATATTTAATAGTGACTCTCTACTGTATAATGTTCCAGAAGGTGCTAGTCCACCATACATCATGCCTAATGGTGCAAACTCACCAACAACAATTTGATTGTAAGAAAAACCAGCTTTTTTAATGTAGTTTGTAGAGTAGTCTCTAAACATACTATTCCCCCAAAGAACATACTTATTAGGATAGTTTCTCTCTTGGACTTTTTTGTAACATAGTTGAATAGCATTTGGCTCTAATGCATCATCTGAGTGACAAAAAATGATATATTTCCCTTTAGCATTCTCTAGACATACATTATGATTTTCTAATAATGTAACTGTTTGAGGATTATTTACTATACGTATTTTATCATCAGTAAATTGATTGATTACCTCTTTTGTACCATCGGTACTTGCATTATTTACGATCATAATTTCATAGTTTATGTCTGTATTTTGATTAAGAGATGATTCAATGGCTTTGTTTATAATTTTTTCGTTATTGTAAGTTGGTATAGCGATGGTAAAAAGAGTATTATTCATAGGTTATTCCTGAATTTATTATATTAAAGTTTTTGTATTCTACCAAGCTTTCACTGTATATGAATTTAATCATAAACTTAAAACAGTAAATAATAAAATAAGTTCTATTTTATTATTAAAAAACTAAAATTTTAGACTAAACATAAGAAAATAAACTGTAGAATTATTTTTATAAAGTTTTATGCTTTAATATTAATATAATAAAATAATAATTTTTTAATTAGGAGTAATAATGAAAGTAGTACTATTAGCAGGTGGGTTCGGCACAAGAATTAGTGAAGAGTCAGATCTTAAGCCAAAACCAATGATCGAGATAGGTGGAAAACCAATTTTATGGCACATAATGAAACTATATTCACATTATGGTTATAACGATTTTGTAATTTTACTTGGGTATAAAAGTTATGTTATAAAAGAGTATTTTGCAAATTATTTCTTACATCAAAGTGATGTAACAATTGATTTGAAAAATAATAATATGGAGATTCATAATAACTCTAGTGAACCATGGAAAGTTACTTTGGTTGATACTGGACTCAACACCATGACCGGTGGACGTATTAAAAGAGCCCAAAAGTATATAGGTGATGAAAACTTTATGCTTACCTATGGGGATGGTGTTTCAGATGTTGATATTAAGAGTTTGGTAGAGTGTCATAATGCACATGATAAAGCTATTACCATGACTTCTGTTCAGCCAGAAGGACGTTTTGGTGCTTTAGATATTGAAAATGGTAACTCTGTTAAGAGTTTTATCGAGAAACCAAAGGGTGATGGTCACTGGATTAATGGTGGTTTCTTTGTCTGTAGTCCAAAAGTATTTGATTATATTACAGAAGGTGATGAGACAGTATTTGAACAAGCTCCTTTGGTAAACTTAGCTAAAGATGGTGAGATGATAGCCTATAAGCATACAGGTTTTTGGAAGCCTATGGATACATTGAGAGATAAAGTTAAGCTTAACGAAATGTATGATAGCAATAAGGCACCATGGATTGTATGGAATGCATAATCTATTTAATGGAATTTATAAAGATAAAATAGTTTTATTAACTGGTCATACAGGATTTAAAGGATCTTGGATGGCATATTGGTTAACTCAAATGGGTGCTAAAGTAATAGGTTACTCACTTGAAGCTCCAACCAGTCCAGCTCATATAGAGCTTTTAGATTTAGATATCATCTCTGTTATTGGTGATATTCGAGATCAAGAAAAATTAGATGCTACTTTTAAAAAATATCAGCCAGACATTGTCTTTCATTTGGCTGCTCAACCTCTTGTGCGACTCTCTTATCGTGAACCAGTTGATACCTTTGAAACAAATGTTATGGGGACTATAAAAGTTTTTGAAGCGAGTCGAAAAACTTCTTCTATAAAAGCAATTGTTAACATTACTAGTGATAAAGCCTATGAGAACAAAGAGTGGATATGGGGATATCGTGAAAATGATCCTATGGGAGGATATGACCCATATAGTGCTTCTAAAGGCTGTGCTGAATTGGTTGTCAACTCTTATCGTAACTCTTTTTTTAACCTTTCAGACTATAGTTTAAAACACAATATTTTACTTGCTAGTTGTCGGGCTGGAAATGTTATTGGTGGAGGTGATTGGGCCCAAGATAGATTGATGACTGATATTATGCTCTCTGTCTCTTCAGGAAAAGAGGTGCATATACGAAGTCCTCATGCTACACGTCCTTGGCAACATGTTTTAGAACCTCTTAGTGGATATCTGCTTATTGGTCAAAAGTTACTCGAAGGTAAAAAAGAGTTTGCAGAAGGCTGGAACTTTGGTCCAGAAAATGAAGGTTCTATTACAGTACAAAAAGTAGTTGAATCGATTAAAAAGCATTGGGATAAGATTGAGTATAGACTTGATGAGCCTAAAGATAAACTACACGAAGCGAATTTACTAAAACTTGATTGTTCTAAAGCTAATATTTTATTAAATTGGAAGAGTGTATGGAACAGTGATATGACTTTTGAGAAAACAGTTATTTGGTATAAAGAGTATTATCAAAATAGTAGCATCGGAACATTAGAAAATTTACAAACTTATATTAATGATGCCCGTAAAAAAGATTTAGTATGGACAAAATAGTAGATTCTATAGATATAAAAGTTGAATATAATATTAAGGGTTAAAGATGAAAATTGTTATAACAGGGGCAACAGGATTTGTTGCAAATGCTTTAGTTAATAGATTGATTCAAGAGAATCATGAGGTTTATGCTATTGTTAGAGAAGAGTCTAACACATCATCGATATCAAAAGATGCTAAATTATATGTTGATAATGGTGATAGTCATGCATTAAATAACTTCTTTGCCAACGTTAATCCTGATGGTGTTGTCCATTTGGCTTCTTTAGTCTTAGTAGAGCATACTACAGATGATATTTTCCCTCTTATTAATTCAAATATCTTATTTGGTACACGTCTTTTAGAAGCAGCTTCTAAAAGTAATACCAAGTGGTTTATCAATACAGGAACATTTTGGCAACACTATAATAATGAAGATTATAATCCTGTAAATCTCTATGCAGCAAGTAAAGAAGCTTTTGAAGTGATGGCAAAGTACTATTATGAGACACAGGGTATTGACTTTGTTACACTTAAACTCAATGATACGTTTGGTGAGGGTGATACACGAAGAAAGATTTTTAACCTATGGCGTGATTTAGAAAAGAGTGGTAAATCATTAGGGATGTCTCCTGGTGAACAGATAATAGATATATCATATATTGAAAATATTATAGATGCTTATAGTCAACTAATCGAGAATATGAATGTTGATAATAAACACAAATATAATGGAAAAAGTTTTTCTCTTAATGCTGATGAACGTATGTCACTTAAAGCGTTATCAAAAGTATATGAAAAAGTCACCAACTCAACACTTGATATTGTTTGGGGAGAGAGACCTTATCGTGATAGAGAAGTGATGGTTCCTTGGGATAAAGGAGAGGTTGTTCCAGGGTGGAAACAGAAAATTCCTTTAGAAAATGCTATAGCTAGAGTGATAAACAGTGAAGAGGAGAATTAGCAGATGAGTAGTAATAAAACAGTTGTATTGGGTGCTGGAATTTCAGGGATTTCAGCAGCATACCATTTAGGTTTAAAAGGTTTTGATACCACCATTTATGAAAAAGATAATGATTGGGGAGGTCTTTGTGGTAACTTTACCATTAATGGTTTTAGATTTGATAAGGCTGTACATCTCTCTTTTGCAAAAAGTGAATATGTACAAGAACTTTTTAATAAATCGACAGAGATTAATAGACATAAACCTGAAGCCTATAACTATTATAGAGGTTCATGGTTAAAACACCCAGCTCAAAATAATTTGGCACCATTAGATGTAGAAGAGAAAGTAAAAATCATCTCTGATTTTATTAAAAATGATGGTGTAGAGCATACTATTACCAATTATGAATCATGGCTTAGAGCTCAATATGGTGACTACTTTGCAGAGAATTTTCCTATGGCTTATACCCGTAAATATTGGACAGTTGATGCAGCTAAACTCTCTACAACTTGGTGTGGAGCTAGAATGTATCAACCCAATATAGAAGAGGTGTTGAGAGGTTCATATACTACAGAAACACCCAATACTTACTATGCAAATGAGATGCGATATCCTAAATATGGTGGATATAGAAGCTTTTTAAATTCAATGGAAGAGAAGTGTACTATTGAATTAAATAAAAAAGCTATTTTTATTGACCCTGAAGAGCAATATGTTGAGTTTGAAGATGGAACTAAAGAGAAATATGATCATCTAGTTTCAAGTTTACCTATTCCATATATAATCAAATCGTTAAAAAATGTGCCTACTGAAGTAGAGGTAGCTGCAGAGAAGTTATTCACATCTTCTGTTGCCATTGTCTCTCTTGGTTTTAATAAACCTGATTTAGCAGAGTATTTGTGGTACTACATCTATGATGAAGAGTTTCTACCAGCACGTTGTTATTCACCAAGTATAAAATCTGCTGATAATGTACCTGATGGTTGTAGCTCTGTTCAATTTGAAATTTACTTTTCACGTGAAAAAGCTCTCTCTTTAGAAGGTGATGATTTAATTAATCATGTCATTAGCAAAGGTATAGCAATGAACCTTTTTAAAGAAGAAGATATTGTGGTGAAAGATGTACGTATTCTTCCTTATGGAAATGTGGTTTTTTATGAAGGTATGGAGGCTGATAGAAAAGTAGTTGATGATTATCTTGATACTTTAAATATCTATAGGGTAGGA
Organism: Campylobacteraceae bacterium; assembly: GCA_027056485.1. Lineage (GTDB taxonomy): Bacteria > Campylobacterota > Campylobacteria > Campylobacterales > Sulfurovaceae > UBA1140. The sequence goes on from JALUKQ010000053.1 coordinate 30,101, forward strand.
CGTTTTGGAAAATGGGAATATTTATGGACAGATCAAGCCCTTTTAACAGGTAGAGATTTAGAGATTGAAAAAAATAGTTAAAGGGTTTATATGAAACTAGAAGATAAAATTGAAATCATTGAAAGAAAAAAACTAGGAGATACCCGTGGATGGTTTATGAAGGTTATAGATGGTCATGAAAAGGGGCTACCTTCTCATACCGGTGAAATATATTTAACCTTTGCCTCTGGAAAAGCACAAGTTAGAGGTAATCATTACCATGATAAAGCAAAAGAGTGGTTTACCCTTTTGCAAGGTAAAGCTGAATTAAAATTGATGGATATGGATACAGAAGAGATTATAACAATCGATATTTGTGCTGAAGAACCTAAAACTATTGTTATACCTCCTAATATAGCTCATGCTTTTTATAATCCACAAGAAGAGCCATTTTTACTTCTGGCTTATACAGATGAGTTATATGACCCAATAGATACTATACCTGTTGCACTCTATTCTTAAACTTTTAAGAATAGAAAGTTTCATAAACCTTCTCTTTTATCTATAAATTTAGCTATCGCTTCAGCTGATTTTTTACTACCTTTATCATTAAGATGTGATCTATCAGCAAAATACTTATCCGTTAATTGTAATTGTTTGTGTAGGTTTAATATTTCACCATGATTAGATAGAACTACTTTACTGCTATTTTGTTCAAAAGAAGTCAATATATTATCAACGTCTTTATATTTTTTTAGAAGTGATGCTCTATAGGGTTGAATGACAAAATAAAATTGCATATCTTCTTTTTCTACTTTATTTACCATTCTCCAAAGAGATTGGTAACTCTCTTTTATAGGTTTATTTCTATGGGGGTTTTCCCATCGATCTTTTATAATGTCATCACCATAAATATTTAAAGGTACACTTCCTGTATGATCAAAGTCTAAAAACTCAAATGTTCTGTTTGTAAGGTGATTTTTTTTCCATCCTCGGTCATGTTTATTTACTATAATAAAGTTTTTAAATGTAAAAAAACCATATTTTAGACTCATATTATGCTCTCCGAGTTCAATATATTCTTTTATAAAGTCTATATTATAGTTTTCAAAAACTGTAGGTAGTGCAAAGTCAGGAAATTGTGCAGAGTATATAACCCTTTTAAGATTTGGAAAGAGAGACCGGAGTTCTAATAGTTGTTCTACTTGCATGGTATTTAAACCAAATCCTGAAAGGTTTAATGCATGTTTTACTTTGATAGATTTCTTTTCTAGAACAACACCTTGTACATTGTTTAGACCTATTGATGAACCGAGAATTAAAGTATCTATGTTATTTCGGTTAATATTGTCTCTAATAAATTGAAATTTTGCATCTACTGAGATACTATGTACCAATGGTATAGCATAGTTTTTTGCATATAAATAGGTATATATATAGATAGTAGAAAGTATTGCAAAAAGAAGTGAAAAAAGTATTTTTAAATAGTTTTTGTAGTTTAACATAGCATCTCTTCTTAAAAATTAAAATAGATAAATTCACTTTTTCTAGATAATAAAAATATTGAAAGAAAAAGTAAAATAGTTGAGGTTAAATAGAAGTAGTTTGGTTTAAAACTATCTTTCCATTCCATAGAGTTCTTAACGAATATAACGCCTATAAATGCTAATATTAACCATAGTAAAATAAAGGGATCTCTATAAATTTCTGTAAGCCATCCCCCTCCAAAAGTCACTCCTAGCCCTTTTAGTGCAGTAAATTTTGATTCAAAAGAGCCTGGAAGTATTAATGTACCAAAAAACATACCATGTAAGACTTTTAGTGCATCATCAAACTCTTTTGCACGAAAGAAAACCCATGCTATATTAATAAAGTTAAAAGTAATAAACCAAGCAACTATACTATTAAGTTTAAATCCAAGGGATTGCCATAGTCTATGAATAACCAATACTGTTCCATGTAATACACCCCAAAAAACAAATGTCCACCCAGCACCATGCCAGATACCACCCAAAACAAATGTAGCAAATAGGTTAAAGTATGTTCGACCCTCACCTTTTCTATTTCCACCTAGTGGTATATAGATGTAATCTTTTAAAAATCTTGAAAGTGTGATGTGCCATCTTCTCCAAAAGTCTTGTATGGAAGTTGCCTTGTATGGTGAGTTAAAGTTAATAGGTAGTTTTATGTTAAAAAGCAATGCAACACCAATCGCCATATCTGTATAACCAGAAAAATCAAAATAGAGTTGAAAAGTATAGCTTAATGATGTAATCCATGCCAACATCATGTCTAATTGTTCTGTTGTATCAAATCCTCTTGTAGCCCAAATAGCAAAGGTATCTGCGATAGCAACTTTTTTAAATAGACCCATGGAAAATATAAATAGACCCAGTGCAATATTATGATAGTTTTTAATTTTATTTTTGACTTTAGCAAACTGTGGCATCATCTCGGAATGGTGTACAATCGGACCAGCAATTAGTTGAGGGAAAAAGGTAACAAATACTGCATAGTTTAAAAAATCATACTCTTTGGTTTCACTTCTATAGCTGTCAACCAGATAAGCAATCTGTTGAAAAGTGTAAAAACTAATAGCCAAGGGTAAAAGAAGATGTAGCAATGGAATATGTGTTCCAAAAACCATATTGAAGTTTTCAATAAAAAAATCATAATATTTAAAGTATCCTAAAAGTAATAGGTTTAAAGTGATACCTATTGATAATAGGGTTTTTTTGTTATAATGTTTTTTAACTTTTTGATTTTTTGAAAGTTCTCTTCCTAAACTATAATTAAATAGCATAGATGCAATAATAAGAGGTAAATAAGCAATACTCCACCAACTATAAAAGAAAAGAGAAGCAAAGACTAAGAATCCTTTTGATGCTTCAGTTAAATGTTTTTGATTGAGATAAAAGTAGATAAAAAAAGTTATAGGTAAAAATAAAAA
>JALUKQ010000054.1 GCA_027056485.1 Campylobacteraceae bacterium
AGCTATCAGGAATGATGGAAAATCCAAACAAGAAAAAGGTAGAGGTAGATATTCAACGTCCGACCCTAGATTTGGTGTGAAGTTTGTTTATCTACTCCAACAACCTACCAACATCAATCTTCCCATAAACCTAATGTTTCTGTAACTATCTCAGGTAACTCTGTAGGGACTACCAATACACCTGAAACTTTTACCTGCTCTCCCTCTTCATCTGTTGTAGTATATGGAATCTTATATGCTTTATAACCATAAACTGTTTGAGTATCTGAAATAAGACCTTTTTCTATTAACCCTGGTTTTATTAATTTACTTGGGAAATCTATTAAAAGTTCTCCTCCTTTTACATCCTCTGATGGATTACTTAATCCATCACCACACCCTACAAACACCAATAATGGTGCTACTATCGCTACTGCTTTAACTATCTGCTTCATCATTCCTCCTTAAGAAATTTTAAAAAATTTGTTTTTAATACCAAACAAAATATCCTATTTAAAAAACTACTACCTCAAATTTTTGCAACTACACCTCCTCGATTAAGTTATACAGTTCTATTATCTCTCTATCCCAAATATCACTATTAATAGTCTCTAGTACCAAAGGAATGTCATCCATACGTTCATCATTCATTATAAATCTAAAGGCATCCCAACCTATCTCACCTTGTCCTAAAGAGTGATGACGGTCAACACGACTTCCAAGCTTTGGTTTAGAGTCATTAATATGCATAGCAGATAAATACTCAAAACCTACTATACGCTCAAAAGTATCCATAGTCTTATCATATGCTTCACGTGTTCTTAAATCATAACCACCAGTAAACGTATGGCACGTATCCAAACAGACACCCACACGACTCTTATCTTCTACTTTATTTATAATATGAGCTAAATGTTCAAACTTATATCCCAAGTTTGTTCCCTGCCCTGCAGTATTCTCTATAACCAGCTTTACATTCATATCTTTAGTAGCTTCTATGGCTAAGTTTAAAGACTCTGCTATCACATCTAAACAATTTAGCTCTGCCTCCATTATTTTATCAGCATACTCAGGATCTTTTTTAGGAACTTTAACTAAGTGACTCCCAGGGTGAAAGTTAAGAAGTTCTAAGCCCAGTTGTTCACAACGATGTAACTCATCTATAAATGCTTCTCGTGATTTCTCTAACTTCTCTACTTCTGGGTGACCCAAATTAATCAGATAACTATCATGAGGTAAAACATGTTTAGGTAAAATTCCAGATTTTTCCAAATTTACCTTAAAACTCTCTATCATATTCTCTTCTAAAGGTTTAGCAACCCACTGTCTTTGGTTTTTAGTAAACAGAGCAAAAGCTTTTGCTCCTATTTTCATGGCATTTAAAGGGGCGTTGTCCACACCACCACTTGCACTTACATGGGCTCCGACAAATTTCATTACTGTTCTCTCACTTTAATTAATATTTTATTTATTCTATCACGAAACTTTCGCTCACCACTTACAACAGTATATGTTATATCATACTTATCTTTTTTTTGAATTTTCTGTGTAAAACCATCACTTTTTTTCTCTAAATTCTTAGAATTAAAGATTGGTTTTGATTTAAAAATATTTTCTAAAAGTGTGTCAGGATAAGAGCCATTTAACATTTTTGTATTAAAATCATGCTTCTCCATACATTTAAGAGTAGACATACAAACATTCATTCCGTTAATCTCTATGCTTACCAAAGGTTGCCCTGCTGCATACATTTCAACTTCTACTTTAGAGGGACTCTTTTTTATAAAACCCATATCTGCATATTTTATACTTGCTGTTTTAAACACTATAAAAGCACTCTCTTCTTGTTTAGGTTGTCCCGTACAAGCCATGAACAATAGCATACTTCCCACGGTTAAACCTATATGTTTTATCATCATATTTATCCTTTATAAAATTATAACAAATATAGTGTAATTTATACTATTTTTATTTTCTAGTTAATTTTATATTATTTTAAGATTACTTCGTTATAATTTCGTCCACAAGTTGTTAATGGCCCCTTCGTCTAACGGTTAGGATCCATGGTTTTCATCCATGTTACAGGAGTTCGAATCTCCTAGGGGTCACCATTTTTAACTTGTACTTTATAATTTTAGTGGCCCCTTCGTCTAACGGTTAGGATCCATGGTTTTCATCCATGTTACAGGAGTTCGAATCTCCTAGGGGTCACCACTAAATTTTACTTCTACTTTAAATCAATTTTCTTATTAAAACAACCTACGTATACTAGATGAACAGCTTCTTAATTTTTGGCTATTAAGTACATCTTGAACTCTTCTTTTCATAATAAATTGATTGTTTTTATCAATAAGCATCTGCTCTATCTTTAACGAGTTGCCTTTTGTTAATTTATAAAGAATTGTATCTATTTTATTTGACTTGTCTACTGAAAGTGCCATATAGTTATATTTTACACCTCCTGTATAACTAGGATGAATAAGATAATCTTGTACTGTGACACCATGTATTTTACTTTGTAAATCTACATAACAACCATAAGCACTAACATTAGTATCACGTTTATATATTGATTGAAGTTCTCCTACATTCAAGATTTTTCCATTTGTTTCACGTATCTGAACATTTTGTGCAAACATTCTTGGAATATAATTCCAGTTAGAGACAGGACGTAAGAAGTTTTCTATTCCTTCTAAAGCAATTTGTTGACGAGTTTGTTCATCTTTTATTCTTTGTGCTTGAGCAGCATTTTGCACGGCAAGGGCTTCAGACTTCTTTATCAAATCTTGTGCCTGATACATGAGTCCATAATAGTCACAACCTGTTGATTGTAACTCTTTTCCCAAATCATGTAGAGGATTCTGCTTATCTGCTAACAGTCTCATATATACTTTAACTTTCTCTACATCTTTCATCTGTACACTATAGGCTAAACGTTTATACATATCACTTTGACGTAAGGCTAAACTCAAAACCAAGGCTCTATCATAACCTGTAAACCTATTCATCAAATCTGTATTTAACAAAGAGAGTGCTTCTACTACATGTTCATCTGAAACTTGTCGAAAGTTATCAACAACTGTTTTAACAGAGATATTTTTACCTTTTAATTGATAGTTCATAACATCTTCTATACGATGGTCACTGCTGTTATAGATAAATTTAAAATTTGGCACACCATCAAATATATCCACCGTAGTTAAAGTTGTTCTATATTTGGGTTTTAGAAGTATATATCCCAACTCTTGAACACTCTTATCTTCGGGAACATTTAGCTTTACTTTTATAGCTGCTATATTGGTCTTAAAATCACGACTCTTGGTACCATCAAGGTCACCATGTTTAAATGCTTCATCCATCATGTTTAAATAGTTTTGAGTAATGGGGTCTTTTATAATGTTATTGGTATGAAGTAAAAAATTTGCAGTTTGAGGAACAACCAAAGAGACAAAATCTATAAGTACACCCAATTCCCGAATAGGAACACCTTTTTCAGCCTCATTTTTTTGCAGAAGTTTCACAGAGAGATTATCACTGTCACTTACCACAAAAGGCTCTTCATTTATAAAATTTGCACTCTTTTTAACACAAGAGATATGGGAAGCATCATCATTAAGCAAAAACCAAATGGGGTACTTCCCTACTCTACTTTGCTTCGTACGTTCATTACTAAGTTTTAAGTAGGTCTCTGTAGAAAACTTATCATCACTCAGATAGGCTCGTTTGTCATTACAATACTCGCTTACAGGATAAAGTTTGTTGTCATAATACTCCTGAGTAAACGACATATAATACTCAGAACTCCTCTTCGGGATAGACTCATGTTTCTCAAGCGTAATCTCACCAATATTAATCTGATGTTTCTGCGCACACCCAGCCAATAAAAAAACCGTTACAACTCCAAATAAACAATTTTTCATACTTCACCACTCCCATGATAGAATTTTGTTAAAACTATTGTAACATAATTTTAAGAAAATAATAAAATTTAAATTTTAGTTAATTATGTTCTAATATTAGATTGTTGTGCTAAAATTTCATTGAAAAAATTAACTCATAGAAGAGGATTTCAACATGGATAAATTCAAAAATGAATGTTTAGAGTACCACATCGACGGAAAAACTGCTACCGAAATAACCAAACCCTGTAAAACACAAGAAGAGTTGTCTATGGCATATACTCCTGGTGTGGCTTACCCATGTTTAGAGATTGAAAAAGACCCATCTTTGGCATACAAATACACTAACAAAGGTAACACCGTTGCTGTTATCTCAAATGGTACAGCTGTTTTAGGTCTTGGAGACATTGGAGGTCTAGCAGGTAAACCTGTTATGGAAGGAAAAGCTGTTCTATTTAAATCTTTTGCAAATATTGATGCTGTTGATGTCATTTTAAATATAAAAGATATAGATGCTATTGTTGATACCTGTACAGCCATTTCAGACACCTATGGAGGAATTAACCTAGAAGACATTAAAGCACCAGAGTGTTTTGAGATAGAACGAAAACTTCAAGAGCGTATAAACATCCCTGTCATGCATGATGACCAACATGGTACAGCCATCATTACCTCTGCTGGACTCCTTAATGCCTTAGAACTTGCTAACAAAAAAATAGAAGATATTAAAATAGTTGTTATCGGAGCTGGTGCAGCAGGTATTGCTTCTGCTAAAATGTATAAACAGCTAGGTGCTACCAACATTACTCTAATAGATTCAAAAGGTGTTATTCATTCAGGGAGAGATGATTTAAATAAATATAAACGAGAGTTTGCTACAGATACAGAAGATAGAACCTTAGAAGATGCTCTTAAAAACGCTGACATGATGTTGGGTCTCTCTTCTGCCAACATTGTTTCACCTGAAATGGTTAAAACCATGGCACATAATGCTATCATATTTGCTTGTGCAAACCCTACTCCAGAGATTACTCCTGATAGAGTAGAAGCAGTTAGACCAGATATCATCGTGGGTACAGGACGATCTGACTACCCAAATCAAGTAAACAATGTTTTAGGTTTTCCTTTCATTTTTAGAGGTGCTTTAGATGCAGGTGCTAAAAAAATCACCGAAAACATGAAAATGGCAGCAGCCAAAGCTCTAGCAGCCCTAGCAAAAGAACCTGTTCCTTACTATGTAAAAGCTATCTACAATGACCCTGACTTAGTATATGGTAAAAGACATATTATCCCAACTCCTTTTTCAAAAGAGGCACTAGTTTGGGTAGCATCAGCTGTTGCAGAAGCTGCATTTCATGATGGTGTAACCAATATGACAGAGTGTAATGTAGAAGATTACCGAGAAAAATTACGTACCATGATTTATGTCGACCAAAATGAGAGTTCTTCTGTTAAAGAGATGTAAGCTGTAGGGTGTTTTCAGGAGAAAACACCCTTGTATAATACAAACAGAGGTAAAAGAAAAAACATGAAAAAAACCCAAACTTTTAAAAACCTATCAGTTCACAAAAACTGTACTCACCTCATCACAAAAAAAGATATATCTCAAAAATATAGTTTTTCCCTCGCTCTTCATACTCAAGAGAATCCAAAAGATATTATTCAAAACAGAAATAAAATCAATGAGAAATTTCCAAACATGAACTTCATCGTTGCTAATCAAACCCATAGTGACAATATAAAAGTCATTAAAGAAGCGAACGAAACTTGGCTTAGTGATAGAGCAGAACACGCCATAGAAGATTGTGATGCACTTATTACCAATCAAAAAAACATTATGCTCACCATACTCACTGCTGATTGTGTTCCTATACTTCTTTTTGACCCAGAACAAAAAGTAGTTTCAGCCGTTCATGCAGGATGGAAAGGGACAGAACAACAGATAGTTTTTAAAACTGTAGAAAAAATGAAAGATCTATTTAACTCAAATCCAAATGACATCATAGCTGGAATCGCCCCATCTATTGGAAAGTGTTGTTATGAAGTAAACTGGAATGTGGCTCAACATTTTGAAGATATAAAAAATGCTTATGATAAAAAAGATGAGAAATATATGTTAGATTTGCCCCACATTAACAAAACTCAACTTCTACAAGCAGGACTAAAAGAAGAAAATATAGAACTCTCTAATATCTGTACGGCTTGTGAAGTAGCTGATTATTTCTCTTATAGAAAAGAGGGTGGATGCTCTGGACGATTTATGTCTATGATAGGGTTAACTACTTAACTACCTTATACCCTGCCCTTATCCAAAAGACTACACCACCTTCAAGATTTAAAACCTCATAGCCACGTTTAGACAATATTCGTGAAGCTTCTATAGAACGTTCACCTCGTTCAGAGTAGACCAAAAGTTTTTCAGGAGAGCTAAGCTTTTCTAAACTTTTCATAGGAACATGAACTGCTCCTTTTATATGGTCTTTTTCAAACTCTTCTTTAGAGCGAACATCTATGAAAGTTATGTTTTTATCATTTTCTAAAAGAGCATGTGCCTCTTGTGGAGAAACATTTTTAAAGTCAGAAAAAACCCACCCTTTAAAGTAGGAAAAATACCCCAACATTAAAGCCATGAGAAGCTTCATGATAAGGTTTATTTTATTGTCTGTCATTACCTATGCACGACTAGTAATCAAAAGTAAGTGGTAACCAAACTGCGTCTGAACTGGTCCATGAACCACGCCTACCTCATCGTTAAAAACTACTTTGTCAAACTCTGGTACCATTGCACCTTGTCCAAAGCTTCCTAAGTCACCACCTTTTACACCTGATGGACAAAGAGAGTTATCTCTTGCTACCTCTTCAAAAGTTGCTTCACCTGAAGTAATTTTATCTTTTAACTCTTGGCATTTTGCCTCATCTTGTACTAAGATATGTTTTGCTGTTGCTGTCATGTTTTTCCTTTTTTTTAAAATTTGTAAGAGACCAACTCTCCTCGTTTTAAGCGTGGCATTATATCCATTTTTATTTTACGAATCAAAAAACTCTTTTTTGTTAAAGGTATTGTTACATCTAATGTTATACTTTTTAACTGCATAGCATAGTGGCGAAAAAGAAAAGAGGACAACGACTGTTTTAACTCCTCTTCACTCATTACTTTAATAGTCTCATCTAAACTCAAACCTGTTATATTTGGGTTCTCTTCTTTTTTTATCACAGCATCTAGTAACCCAGCATAAGCTCCGAACATAGAAGGCTCTATAACGTTGGTTACTTTGTTTATAAAATGCCTATTTTCATGTAAGGTTTTAATGATACTTAACTGCCCCACATCATCACGGCTACCCTCTTCAAAACGTGCTTTGGTATTTTCTAACTTTGCATTTTTACCAAAAAGTGCTGAGTTTACACCCAAAACAGTTGAGGCATGAGATATATACGCATCACGAATAATCGGACTTAAATTATCTAGGTAAGTTTTTACATGCCCAAAAGCCACTTCTTTTTCTCGTGGGTTATTTAAGTCATAACTCTTTGCTACCATCTCTATAACAAAAGGAATCAAGGCTTGACCATGACGTAACAAGTTAGCCACCTCTTGCACTTGTCCTTGTGCTATCATGTCAGCAGGGTCTTTTCCATCAGGAAAAAGTACTACTGAACCATCAAATCCAGCCTCTGTAAGCATAGAAGCAGCCTTCAAGGCAGCAGCAACCCCTGCTTTATCACCATCGTAAGCTAAGACAATATGAGGTTCACCTTTTCGTAAAAGAGGAAGATGCTCTTCAGTCAGAGCTGTACCCAATGTAGCAACAGCCTCTTTAAACCCAGCCTGATGAAACATAATAACATCTAGGTAACCCTCACAGACTATGAGCTTTTTATTTCTATAGATACTATCTTTTGCTTTAGCATAACCGTAAAGTAGACGCGATTTATTAAACATTTTCGTTTGAGGTGAGTTAATGTACTTTGCAGGATGGTTAGTAATAGTTCGCCCCCCAAAACCTACAATAGCCCCACTTGCAGAATAGATAGGAAAAGTTATACGTTCCGTCAAACGAGCATAAAAACCACCCCGTTCACGTTGGGCAACTACTCCTGCCTCTTCGGCTTTAGGGATGGGTAAAAAGTTTTTAGAGAGAAAGTTCATAAGCTCATGAGAAGCACCCACATACCCTATACCAAACGTCTCTATAGACTGTTGGGTTATGCCTCTATTTTTTAAATACTCCATTGAAACAGGGGCAGAAACCAAGTTTTTAACATACCACTCTTGCACCTGCTCCAAAACTCTTCTAGCCTCATTGTTGTCTGAAGTACCTTGTGTATACGCCAAAGAGAAGTTCATCATAGAGGCTATTTTTTCTAACGACTCTGGGTAGTTGAGTTTCTCATATTCCATTACAAATTTGATGGCATCACCACCAACTCCACAGCCAAAACAGTGATAAATCTGCTTACTCGGACTAATCACAAAACTAGGTGTTTTCTCTCCATGAAATGGACAGTTCGCCTTAAAATTGGCTCCTGCTTTTTTAACCTCTATGTAGTTCGAGATAATCTCAACAATGTCCATGCTGTTTTTTAGTTGTTCAACCGATGCGTCATCTATCATATTGGTATTATATCTAATGTGATAGAATATTAAGAAAAAAAGAGAACTTTTGGATAATATTTTACCTGCTTACGATGACCCACTTTTTAGTATTTTGATTATTGTGGTGCTTACACTCATTGTTGCCATTGCCTCTTTTGTTTTAGGGAACATTAAAGAGGAGCGAAAACGTAAAAGTCTCAATCACTTTCTTAACCGTTTTAACACAAAAGAGTGTCAACTTGATGTAGAAGAGATGTCCTTTGATAAGGCACTCATTAAGCCTCTTACAATTTTAGCTCATGCTTTTAAAAATCAAGGTGAATACCAAAAAGCTATAAATTTAAACCTCTATCTTATAGACAATATTCCAAAGTTTATTGAAAAAGAGATGATACTTGAACAGCTTGGTCAAACCTACCTCAAAGCTGGTTTTTTAAAACGTGCTGAGTCTATTTTTTTACAAATTCTCAGTAAACATGCTAGAAATAAAGAGGCACTTTACCATTTAGGCGTGGTCTATGAACTACTACAAGAGCATGATAAAGCCATTGAAACCATACAACCACTAAAGATTTTAGGTGAAAATACAGAAGCTTTAGAAGCACATCTGATATTAAATAAATTTTTAGTTAACAAAAAACTCTCTACTCAAGAGAAAGTTGAAAAATTAACTAAACTACTCAACAATGAGTATTATGCCTACAGGCGAATTATGAAAGCACTTTTTGAACTGGATTTAGATGTTGCTTGGCACAATATAAAAAGTGACAAAATAAACTCTATACTTGATATTTTGTGGTTCTTACCCTCTTCAAATCTCAACTTAGATATAATTTCTACAGATGAAACATTATCTGCCATCTATCTTGCAAAAGGTCTCATAAAGCCTAAAGATGTTACTCCCAAAAGTAATATTTTTTCTATTGATACCATTATTTCTGCTCAAAAAGGTGAAAATACAGAGGTTGATTTAATGTTCAGCTATGGATGTGGAAAATGTAAACAACACTTCCCCATAAGCTTTACACGCTGTCCAAAATGTTATGCCATAGATGCCATACAAATTAAGGAAACACTTGCAAAAAAACAGTCGCAAACAGGTTACTCTCTACTCTGATGGGTCAAGCCTAGGAAACCCCGGTCCGGGTGGATACGGTGGAATTTTAGAGTTTAACGGTCATGAAAAAGAGTTTTGTGGTGGCGAAGCCCACACTACTAATAACCGAATGGAACTACGTGGGGTCATAGAGGGTCTAAAGTTTATAAAAGAGCCTTGTGATATTACAGTCATCTCTGATAGCTCTTACGTCATCAATGCCATAAATACATGGCTAGAGGGCTGGATAAAAAAAGGCTTTAAAAAAGTAAAAAACGTTGACCTTTGGGAAGAGTACCTAGAGTTTGCTAAACCTCACAACATAAGAGGAGTTTGGGTTCGTGGACATGATGGACATGAACAAAATGAACGTTGCGACAAGTTAGCTTACGACGAAGCACAAAGACAAAAAGCCTTATTATAATAAAACGGCACCATTGTATAATACAAACAGAAAAAAGGAAAAGTAAATGAAACACCTTAAAGCACTCGAAAAAGCTTTAAACTACAAGTTCAAACAAAGTGACCTCATCACCGAAGCACTCACGCATAAAAGTTATAAAAAACCTTATAACAATGAGCGATTAGAGTTTTTGGGTGATGCTGTCCTTGACTTAATAGTAGGAGAATATCTCTTTAAAAAATTCCCAAAAGAAGATGAAGGAGTTCTCTCTAAGATCAGAGCTTCACTGGTGAACGAAAAAGGTTTTACCAAACTGGCTCTTAGCATTAACCTTGGAGAATTTTTACTTATATCTTCTGCTGAAGAGAACAACGAAGGACGAACCAAACCTTCTCTACTCTCTAATGCATTTGAAGCTATTATTGGAGCTATATACCTAGAGTCTGGATTAGAGACTGTAGCCAAGATATCTATAGATTTAATAGAATCAAACTACCCAACTATAAACCTAAGTTCTCTATCTAAAGATTTTAAAACAACCCTCCAAGAGCTAACTCAAGCAGACTTTGGAGAGACACCAACCTATAAACTCATAAAAACTTTTGGTCCTGACCATAAAAAAGAGTTTGAGATATCTGTTATATTACAAAATAAAACCATCTCTTCTGCCATAGGTAAGAGTAAAAAAGATGCACAACAAAAAGCTGCTGAAATAGCTCTAAAAACATTACGAGGTGAAATATAATGAATACATTTGGGAAAGCATTTACCATGACCACCTTTGGGGAGTCACATGGTAGAGCCTTGGGGTGTATTGTCGATGGTGTTCCAGCAGGTTTAGCCATAGATGAAGCCTTTATACAGTCAGAACTAGACAGAAGAAAACCAGGAAAAAGCAAACTAGAAACATCAAGAAAAGAGGATGACAAAGTAGAGATACTCTCGGGAACTTTTGAGGGGCTTAGCACAGGAACTCCTATTATGATGGTTATTTTTAATGGTAACCAAAAGAGCCGTGACTATGATAACGTAAAAGACCTATTTCGCCCAGGTCATGCTGACTTTACCTACTTTCACAAGTATGGACTACGTGACTACCGTGGTGGAGGACGAAGCTCTGCACGGGAGACAGCAGCACGTGTAGCAGCAGGAGCCATTGCAAAACTGATGCTTAAAACCATAGGTATAGATGTCAAATCAGGTCTTTGCGAAGTTGATGGAATAAAAAGTGAATCTTTTGATTTTACTCATGCTAAAACATCAAAACTCTATGCCCTTGATGCAAAGGTAGAAGCCCAACAAGAAGAGGCTATTTTAGCTGCAAAAAATAAACATGACTCTGTAGGTGGTGTGGTTCTAACTGTTGCTACTGGTGTACCTATTGGTCTTGGTGAACCTCTCTACTATAAACTCGATGCCATTTTAGCAGAAGCGATGATGGGAATAAATGCTGCAAAAGCTGTAGAGATAGGTGATGGTGTAGCCAGTACACATCTAAAAGGTAGCCAAAACAACGATGAGATAACTCCAGAAGGGTTTAAAACAAACCATGCTGGTGGTATTTTGGGTGGTATCTCCAATGGCGATGACCTCATAGTCAAAACACACTTTAAACCTACCCCCTCTATATTTAAAGCACAAGATACCGTCAATACTAAAAATGAAGCAATGGAGTTTGAACTAAAAGGTCGTCATGACCCTTGTGTAGCCATAAGAGGTTCAGTAGTTTGTGAAGCTATGATGGCTTTGGTTTTAGCCGATATGACCCTGCTTAATATGGGTAAGAAAATTGAGCATCTTCAAAAAATATATAAAAAATAATATTATATATAAAGTTTAATAATTTTTTAAGTATAATAGACTACTAATATAAAGGAGTCTATTTGAAAAATTGTAAAACACTACTCACTGCTCTTATTTTTTCATCGATACTGTTTCAAGGTTGTGAAGAACCAGAAGAGAAGCATCCTCCTGTTATTGGTTCTGCTGCTTCTATTACTGTTGATGATAAACAAGCCCAGATGACACCATCAGCTCAAGCTCTAAATGAGCTATCTAATACCATTGCTACTGTTTTAAAAGTACAGCTTGATGAAATAGCTCAAAAAGAGGCAACAAATTCTAAAAGGGAGCTACGATATTGTGATATTTCAGGCTTAAAGCAATGGGTAAATGGTTCTACTTTAGATATCAAATATGAAGCATGTAAAACAGAAAAGCATACGCAAAATGGAGTGCTTAAACTTACTTATGGGCTTACAGATAGTGATGGGAAATACCCTCAAACTTTAAAATTACTGGTTAAAGAAGCCTATACTTTTAATGATATAGTACTTCAAAAAGAGCTTATTGTAAAGAGCAGTGTTTCATATAATGAAGACAACTCTTTAAATAAAATCTCATTCAAAGTAGATGGATTGATTAATTTTGACTACCAAACCATAAAACTAGAAAATTACCCATCAACTGTTAACTTCTAAATATTTTTCAAACTCAACCCTACCTTCCCTTTTTCAACATCTATACTAATCACCTCAACTCTTGCTAAGTACTGATTAAC
>JALUKQ010000055.1 GCA_027056485.1 Campylobacteraceae bacterium
ATGTTGCTCTTCTTACTGTACGTTATTTTGGTGGGACAAAATTGGGCATAGGGGGTATGGCACGAGCATATGCCTCTGCTGTCAAAGCAGTAGTAGCTGAAGCTGAGTTGATAAAATATGAAAAAGAATTTCTCTATGAATTTGATACCTCATACTCTGATGTACAAAGAACTGAATATATGTTAAAAAAGTTAGAGATAGTTCAAGTAGAACGAGAATTTTTAGGTGATAAAGTGGCTTGGAAAATACGAGCCAATGAAGAGAAATTAAATAAGTTTAAGGAAGCGTAATGCTACATAATATAGTGATGACAATCGTAGAGTGGGTAAATCAGTTTGGCTACTTAGGGATATTTATAATGATGTTTTTAGAGAGTACTTTTTTCCCTTTTCCTAGTGAGGTAGCTATGGTACCAGCAGGGTATTTGGCAGCGAAGGGTGATATGAACTTGATAATTGCAATAATTGTTGGAACACTTGGGTCATTAACTGGAGCTTTGTTTAACTACTATTTGGCACGAAAATATGGACGTAAAGGTGTATTACGTTTTGGGAAGTATTTTTTCTTTACAGAAGAGAAGTTACAAAAAATGGAAGCTTTTTTTGTAAACCATGGCTCATTTTCTACTTTTGTATCTCGTCTTATTCCCGGTGTTCGTCAGTTAGTTTCACTTCCTGCAGGTCTTTCAAAAATGCCATTAGATAAGTTTACTTTGCATACAACTTTAGGTGCTGGATTATGGGTCACAGTTTTAGCACTTTTAGGGTACTTTTTAGGTGAGAATGAGGCACTTATAAAAGAGTATCTGCATCAGATAGTTTTGGTTACCTTGGGATTAATTGCCATTGCTTCGGGGATCTATATATTTATGAATAAAAGAATTAAAAAGTAAGATAAATATAGATATAATGGGGTTAAAAAGGGATATTTTATATGAAAGAATTTTTAAGAAAAGCTAAGGCATCTACACAGGTTATAGCTACTTTAGATGGAAAAACAAAAAATAGAATTTTAAATGAGATGGCAGATGCTCTGTTGGAGAACGCTTCATCTATAGTATCTGAAAATGAAAAAGATATGAAAGCAGGTAAAGAGAATGCTTTAGACTCTGCACTGCTTGACAGATTATTACTCGATGAAAATAGAGTTTCAGCCATAGCTCAATCACTACGAGAAATAGCAGGACTAAAAGAGCCTGTAGGGCGTGTTTTAGAGGGTTGGGTAACTGATGATAACTTGCGTATTGAAAAGGTCTCTGTGCCTATTGGTGTGGTGGGAGTTATCTATGAGTCTCGTCCAAATGTGACTTCTGATGTGGCTGCTTTATGTTTTAAAAGTGGTAATGTAGCCATACTAAAAGGGGGTAAAGAGGCTGAACACTCAAACTCTGCTATTGCTAAAGTACTGCAAGGTGTGTTGAGTAAAAATAGTTTACCCGTTGAGCTTATATCTCTGTTACCTGACTCTTCAAGAGAAGGGGTAGCAAAGTTAATAAAAGAGGATGAGTATGTAGATTTGATTGTTCCTCGTGGTGGTGAAGGGCTGATACGTTATATATCTCAAAACTCTTCTGTGCCTGTTGTTAAGCATGACAAAGGTTTATGTCATACCTATATTCATGCCAATGCAAATTTGAATAAAGCTATAGATATAGCTTTGAATGCAAAGTGTCAACGCCCAGGTGTTTGTAATGCTATGGAGACACTTCTTGTAGACAAAGCAGTTGCAAAAGATATACTACCTGCACTCTATAAACGTTTTGTCGATGCTGGTACAAAGCTAAAAGGTTGTGCTACTACGAAGCAGTTTATATTTATAGATTCTGCTACCGATGAAGACTACAATACAGAGTATTTAGCCAATGAACTTAATATTAAAATAGTAGAGGGTGTTGATGCTGCTATAGCTCATATTACCTATTATGGTTCTGGTCACTCTGAAGCTATTGTTACTGAAAACTATAGTGTGGCAGAGAAGTTTTTAGATACCATTGATGCTGCTTGTGTTTATGTGAATGCAAGTACCCGTTTTACAGATGGTGGGGCATTTGGATTTGGTGCAGAGGTTGGAATATCGACCAATAAACTTCATGCTAGAGGACCAATGGGAATTAATGAGCTAACTACTTATAAGTTTAAAATATATGGTAGTGGACAAGTACGATAGTCCTATCTACTAGTTATAAAATGAGATATATTTTACTTTTTGTTATTTTTACTACATTTCTAAGTGCTAAGACGCTTGGTGATTCTATGTTTACCATAACTTTTGAAGGTAATAAGCATGTTAATAGCTCTGATTTAGAAAAGTTTGTTGGAGCAAAACGACCTTCATTTATAAAAAGATTATGGACAAAAGATGAAGCAAAAATAAACAGTATACTTATACCAAAACTCGATGAGACTTTTCAACATTTTTATAAAAACGAGGGTTTCTATGATGCCAATGTTACTCATGTACTGGGTGACTACAAGAGTGTAAAGTTTATAATTAAAGAAAATAGACCTATAATCATAGATAAAATCATGATTGATAGCGACTTAGATATATCTGACACCATTATGCTTGAAGAGCATAGTCGTTTTAGGGCAGAAGATTTTACTCAGACTAAAAAAAATATTAAAAAACTTCTTCTCTCAGAGGGGTATTGTAGTCCAAAATTAGACACTAAAGCTTATTTAGACATAGAAAAATATACTGCAACCATTAAGATAAAGTTAGAAAAACAGAAAATATGTCATTTTGGTAATATCACTATAGAGACCTCTTCTCCTACGATGAGTAATGATATTATTCTTTCTCGTCTACAGTTTGAAGAGGGTGATGTCTTTGATATTAATAAAATAAAAGATAGCTATGAGTCTCTTTATGGGTTGGAAGCATTTGACCAAGTTCATTTAGATTATAGTTTGAATCTTTATAATAAAAAACCTGTAAAGATTAAATATAAAGAGATTCAACATAATATTCACTCTCGTATTGGTGTTGGATATGCTACTGATTTGAAGTTTCAAGTTAAGTATCAGTGGGAGTATAAAAATTATCATGGCAATGGTAAAAAACTTAATTTTGACACCTTACTATCAGAAAAACAAAAGAGGGTGGAGAACAGTTTTTTTATTCCCTATATTTTTTCTCTATATGACTATCATATGGATTTTCAAAATAGTATTGGGTATTCAGAGGAGAGAAATATCCATGAGTATGATGAAAAAGTGTTTTATGATAAGTTCTATTTTTCTCATAAAAGTAGTCGCTGGTACAACAGTTTTGGTTTTGGTATAGAAAATAGAGATATTTCAAATGATAAAACATTTTTCTTAATTTACCCTTTCATGAAATTGGTTTATGACAGACGTGATTCAAAGCTTAATCCCACAAAAGGTATCTATTTCTCACATGAGATGGAGTATGGTTTGCCTTACTCCATAGATAATACAACCTATTTAAAATATCTAGAAGAGCTTAGGGCTATTTATACACTGAATGACATAACCCTTTCTGCCGTAGGTCGAATGGGGGCTATTGAAGTTTATAGTAATGATATGCCTGAGTCAAAAAAGTTTTTTGGAGGGGGTGCTTTTTCTAATAGAGCTTATGGTTATGATAGAATAGGAATAGTAGAGAGTCAAACCAAAGATTTAGTAGAGGGTGGTTCTACTCTTGCAAATTTAAGTCTTGAAGCCAATTTCCCTATATACAATAATTTCAAAGGTGCTATATTTACTGATAATACCATGATATCTGAAAATCAGGGTATATGGGAGTTTTCTAATAATGTAATAAGTTCAGTTGGTTTAGGTTTTAGATACATGACCCCAATAGGTCCTTTTAAAATAGATATGGGATTTAATGTTAAAGATAGAAGACAAAATGCTGTTCATTTTCAGGTAGGACAATCATTTTGATACGTCTATTCTATTGGTTATTGGCTATTACTGAAATTGTCTTAATTCTTTTTGTACTTTTACTATTTATTGCTACTGATGCTCGAACCATAAAAATGATTGCTGACCAATCACTCTCTTCTTCAAAGTTTACTTATGCGTCAATAGAGGGGAATTTTATAACAGGTTTAGAGATAAAAGATTTGGCATACAACAATAAAACACTAGTTGATAGTGCAATATTACACTGGAATCCGATATCACTTATGTATAAAAAAATTACATTGACGCAGCTTGATGCTAAAGGTGTTGATATTGAGCATATTATTAAAATGATAGATGGATTTGATAGGAAAAAAGAGTCTTCATCTTCTTTCTCTTTGCCTTTAAGTCTCTCTGCTGAACGTATACATTTAGATATTAATCCTTATGTTTATGCTGGTGTTAAATTGGACTCTTTTCTTTTTGAAACAGATAAAATAGAGATAGATACAGATATGTTAATAGATGCAGATAATTTATACTTGTATTTTAAATCTGATATTGTTAATGTTGAGCTAATGGGTGATATAGATGAAAGTAAAGTTTCACTCACAAATGTAAACTTAAGAGAGATAGGAAGTAGAGAAATAGCCTATTTTGTACGAGAAATACGTAAAATAAATAAAAATAATAAAATTAACGATAATAATAGCTCTAAAACTACTAAATCTAAAAAGAAATCAGAACCTATACTAAAAGAGATAAAGATAGATCATATATTTGCAACTATGAAAGATGTGACCTATGGCCCATTCTCTATGAATGGGGTTCAACTTTCTATTGATGATGCAGAGTTTGATACCTATAATAACTATAGCTATAAAGCAGAAAAAGTAGACTTAAAAGGAGATACAATTTATGGTTCTGTTAAGTATAAAGGGTATATTAAAGATTCAAATATTTATGCAAAAGGTGGACTGTTATTAAGCAAAAAGCTTTTCTCTATGTATCATCTTCCTCTTAACTATAAAAACTTACGAGAGTTACCTGGAACTTTACATTTAAACCATCAAGGTGTTTGGATTGAGGTAAATCATAAAGTAAAAAATCTTTTAAAATTAAAGTCAGACTTTAACATAGATGTTACTAAAGCAAAACATAGTGTAGGGTATGTTTATCGTGATAAAAAAGTAATCATAGATAGTAAATTAAAAGCAGATATGAGCTATGGAGATAAGGTCAATATAGAGAGTAGAGTTCTTGTAGATATTGCTAAAAAAGGGTATACAACCTATAGTGGAAAGGTAAAAGTTCCAAAAGTTAAAAACTTACCAACTGAGTTGACAGATTATCTTATAGGAGATTTGAAAGCTAATTATAAGGGTGATAAAGATGGTTTATTGGTGAATATAGACTCTAAATTAATAGATGGAACTTTTAAAACAAATAATGGCTATAAAAGTGCTGTTTTAAAATTAAAAAGTAAAGAGAAAAATATCTCTTTAAAAAAAATAGTTTCTTCTATACCTGATACATTAAAAAATGAGTTAGTCTCTTTAGATAGTGAAAGTTTTTTTGATTTTACAAATATTCAAAAATCAAATATTAATTTAAAAGTATATTCAGATTTAGTAAATTTAAATGCAAATATGAGACTTTTAAAACCTTATAAAATTTTATTTACAGGTCTTATTCCTCCTTATAGTTCCTTATCAAAACTTAACAAAAACATTAAACTTCATCAGCTTAAAGATATATCTGGAGAGGTTTTAATAGACAATAGTATATATAGTGTTAATATTAGAGATAATAATGATTTAGAACTCTCTTTAAAATACAATAGTAAAACTAAACTTCTAAACAATGGACATATTTTATTGGCAGGAGAAGATATAAGTTTCTCCAATATAAATAGTAGAGATATAAAGTTAAATTTAAATGTCAATAATCTTACGAGATTACTCTCTACAGTAGAGAAATACTATGATATTACATTACCTAAATTAGAAGGAAAAGTAGATATTACAATTATAAAAAGTAAAGATGGTCTTTTAAGATTTTCTATAAAAGCACCTAGTTTAAGGTATCTATCTGATACAAAAGTTGATATTGAAAAGATAAATTTAAATTTTACTGTTGATAGTAGAGGTAATATTGTTATAGATAAATATCATTTTAGAGTAGACAACAATCCCTATTTTAGAGACTATTATGCAGATAAAACTTCATATATGAGTTTTAAAAACTCTAAGTTAAGTATTAAAAAACTATGGTTAAACAACAGAGCTATTATTGATGGTAGTTATAATTTAGAGACAGCTAATGGTGACTTTAGTATCTCTTCAAAAAAGTTTCCTTTTATCAATAGAGACTTTGATTTGCTTTTTAATATTGACGCAAAATTAAAGATACGAAAAAAACAGATAGAGGTAGATGGTGAAGTTGATATTTTAGGAAACACTGTTCATTATGATATCGGAGGGTCAAGTGTTGTAGAAGATTCAGATATTGTCATTATTCAAGAGCAGAAAAAAAGTAAAGAGTCAGCATTAAAAAACTTAAAACTCTATCTGAAAATAAAAAGTAAAAAACCTCTAAAATATTATGGTAAAGATACAAAGATAGAATTTTATAATGAATTGAGTATCATAAAAGAGTATCAGAGTGATTTTATGGTTACAGGTATGTCTACGGTAACAGATGGCTTCTATGAAATGGAAGATAAACATTTTACACTTAATGAAAGTCATCTCTATTTTGCAGGAGACCCTAAAAAACCCCTTTTGGATATAAAGGCAGATTATGTAAAAGATGAGTATGTTATTCATATTTTTATATCTGGAAGTGTCGACGAACCTATCGTAAACTTCAATGCTGAACCCTACTTAACTCAACAGGAGATTTTGTCATTAATTCTTTTTGATGGAACAGGTTCTAGTTCTGGTCAAGGAGCAGAAGCCTATACCCTTTTAGGAGGTACATTTGCAAAAGGGCTTATTAAGAGTTTGGGTATAAATGTTGACCATTTACTTTTAGGAACAAATGCTGATGATGAACTCTCTTTAGAGGTAGGACGAAAAATATCTAAAGATATTACATTTATGTATATGTATAAAAATGGAGAAAATGGAGCAAAGGTTAGAGTAGAGCATAATAAAAAGTTTGAGACAGATATAATTATTATGCCTAGTGCTTCAAGTATTGAGCTTTTATATCGAAAAGACCGTTAGATAATTTATACTACCCAACTCCCCTCTACCAAAAGCTCATCTCCAGAAAAAATTTGTCCTACAAATTTGTCACCTATAGCATAAGTTCCTACACCTTTAGGTGTGCCACTCATAATGATGTCATTGTCCTCTAATGTCATAAAACTCTCTATTTCAGATAGCATAGTATGGGGTTTATACATCATAAGGTCATAAGTGGCAAACTGTATAAGTCTATCATTTATATATAGCTTCATATTTAGTGTTTTAATATTGTCACAAATGGGTACAAAGTCACTAAAAACAGCAGAGTTGTCAAAGGATTTTGCTCTTTCCCATGGTAAGCCTTTGGACTTTAAATGGTTTTGAATATCTGCATGAGTTAAGTCTAGTCCAAATCCTACTCCAGTTATTTTATGGTCACAAATAAGAAAACAGATCTCTCCCTCAAAACGGCAATGTTCTGAAAAAAAGTAAAGCTTATCAGATATACTTGAGTTTGGCTTGTTAAAAACCACCATAGAAGAGGGGATTTCATTTCCTAGCTCTTCTATATGTTCTACATAGTTTCTGCCTATGCAAACTACTTTTGATGGTTCTATATTTTGATTTTTATATTTAATATTTTTCATTGTTTAAACCAGTATCTTTGCTAGTTTTTGATACTCTTCACACTCATTAATAAGGTCAGCATGTTGTCCTCGGCATATTATTTTCCCCTCTTTAAATACTAAAATAGCATCTGAATCTTCTATGGTACTTAAACGGTGGGCTACAGTGATGGTTATCATCTCTGATTTTAACTCTTTAAGAGCTTTTTGAATAAGGGCTTCACTCTTGTTGTCTAGTGCAGAGGTAGCTTCGTCGAGTATAAGAACATCAGGCTCTTTGTAGATAGCTCGTGCAAGGGCTATTCTTTGTCTTTGTCCACCTGAAAGGTTGTTCCCATTTTCTGTTAGTATGGTGTTTATACCATTATCTAACTTCTCTATAAACTCTAAAGCGTGTGCTTTTGCTAGTGCTTTTTTTACCCTCTCTTCTGAAAACTCTTCTCCATAGGCTACATTTTGTGCTATGGTATCGTTAAATATATATATACGTTGAGTTACATAGGCAACTTTTTGGTGTAGAGACTCTAAGGTTATATCTTTTAAATTATATTTATCGTTAATAATAATTTCACCTTCAGATGGGTCATAGAAACGTACTAAAAGATTGACTAAAGATGATTTACCAGCACCAGAGTCACCTACAAGAGCTATACTCTCACCACGATCAGCACCTGCTGAAACACTGTTTAGTGCAACTTTATCAGCATAGTGTAAAGAGGTATTCATAATAGAGATATGTTTTATCTGCTCGTTAAGTTCTATTTCTCCAGATTTTATTTTAGGTTCACTATTTAGCAGTTCAAACATACGTTCGTTGGCAACAATGGCATCTTGTGCTTGGTTATATAGGCTTGATATACGTTTAATAGGGGTGTAGAGCATAAAAAGGGCTGTAGAAAAAGCAAAAAATGCTCCTACTGTCATTCGACCCTCTATGACTTCTGAACCACCTATGTAGATAACTACACCAATGGCTACGGAACCTAATATCTCCATAATAGGGGAGGTGAGGGCATTAACTTTAACTTGTTTAAGTAGATATTTAAAAACATTTTGGTTCTCTTTTGCAAACTTTTTTTCTTCGAGTTTTTGGCTTGAGTTGGCTTTTATAACCTCTATATTTGAAAATATCTCACCCAAACGAGAAGTCATATCAGAAGTACTCTCTTGTGAAAGTTTAGAGTATTTTTTCATTTTTTTAGCCAAAAGACTCAATGGGTAGAGTGCTAAAGGCATAATAATCAAAAAGTAAAAAGCTAGTTTTGGACTCTCATAAATAACATATCCTGTCAATGCTACAATGGTTAATGACTCACGAATAAGATTGGGAATCATATTGGTTACAACAGTCTGTATACGTGTTATATCGTTGGTTATACGTGAGAGTATTTCTCCTGTATGTATCTTTTGAAAAAATTCCATATCTTGGTAGGAAAGGTGACTGACTAGATTGTTACGGAGTTTACGAACCACATCTAGACCAATAAATGACATATAGTAGGTTTGTATGTATTGCCCAATACCTTTTAATGAAAAAACAGCAATAATAATAAAAGGCATAACAGTTAGCATATTACTATCTTTTGCTACAAAAATATCATCTAGTAGAGGTTTAATCATTTGTGCTGATCCCATGGTTCCAAGTGCAACGGCAAACATTCCAATAATAGCAAATATAAATTCTTTTTTATATCCTACAAGATATGGGAGATATTGTTTAAATAGTTTTTTCATATATTTTTATTTCCTTATTTATTGAGCATCTATTATATCTATTTCTAGTCCTCTTCTATCTTGTGTCTCTTTTAGCATCATTCCATAGTTGGACTCTTCTAATCCCATCTCTTGAATGGCATCTATTTGTCTATTTAGTGAACGGTCAACAATCTTGACTACTTCATCACTCTTATCAACAATCGTGATTAAATCCATATCTTTTTTACTTATGGTTCCATACTCTTCCATTACTTCCATAAATTCAAAGAGTTTTGACCAGTACTCTTTCCCGACCAATATAACTGCACCAGGTGAACTCTTTTTAGTCTGAATGAGTGTTAAAACTTCAAAAAGTTCATCCAGTGTACCAAAGCCACCAGGCATAATAATATAGGCTAAAGAGTATCGAACTAACATTACTTTTCTTACAAAAAAGTAGTCAAATTTTAGTTCACGGTCAAGGTAAGCATTTCCTTTTTCTTCAAAAGGTAGATCAATATTTAGACCAATGGATTCTGCATAAGAAGACTCTTTTGCTCCTCTGTTGGCAGCTTCCATAATACCAAATGAACCACCTGTGATAACAGAGTATCCACTATCTGCAAGTTTTTTACTCACTTCAGTTGCTTTTTTATAAGCAGGATGTTCTTCTTTAAGTCTTGCACTTCCAAATACGGTAACAGCAGCACCAACATCGTCTAAATCATCATAACCTTTTACAAAGTCAGCCATGATTTTAAAAAGACTCCATGAGTCTAGATATATACTATTCTTATCTCTTTTTCTTCTATTCATTATATTACATCTTTTCCCAAAGTGTACCAGCAGATGTATCCATAATAGCGATGCCCATGGCAGATAGTTCATCACGAATAGTATCTGACTTGGCATAGTCTTTCTCTTTTTTAGCAATATTTCGTGCCTCTATAAGTGATTCTATCTTATTTTTAGTTGATTCATCAATCCCTATCTGAAAGTAAGAAAATGGTTCTTTCCCTCCAAATCCTAAAAGTTCATCAATAAACTCTATGTTTGCCAAGGTCTCTTTTTTAAGTCCTTTGTCTTTTGGATTTTCGTCGAACTTATCATTTGCCTCAGATATCATCTCTTCAATAATAGCTAAAGCTTTAGAGATGTTCAGGTCATCACTCATTGCTTCCATAATGGCTTTATGAAATTTAATATTGGGTTTAGAGGCTTTGGTTGGGGTGACTCTCTTTTTTAGTCTATAGAGTTTATCGAGTCTTTTTTTAGAGTTGAGTAAATCCTCTTCGTTAAAGTTAAAGTCATTTCTATAGTGAACAGAAATAAGGTAGTTTCGTAAAATCTCTCCATCATAAATTTTAAGAGCATCTTTAACAAAAAATGAGTTTCCTAAAGACTTTGACATCTTCTCTCCGTCAATGTTTACAAAACCATTATGCATCCAGTATTTTGCTAGTTCGTGACCTGTAGCACAACGACTTTGGGCTGCTTCGTTCTCATGGTGAGGGAAGAGTAGGTCAGCTCCCCCACCGTGAATATCTATGCTGTATTCATCGTTGCCATGTGTATGTGAAAAGTGTTTTTCAATCATCGCTGAACACTCTATGTGCCATCCTGGGCGTCCTTTACTAAATTTAGTATCAAAACAGATGTCATTGTCACCATGACAAGCTTTCCAAAGTGCAAAATCTTTAGGGTTTCGTTTTTCAGAAGTATGTTCTACACGGCTTTGGTTGTCTTCGTCTTTACCAACTTGATGAGAGATAGCTCCATAATTAGAGTCTTTAGAGGTGTCAAAGTAGACATCACCAGAACTCACTACATAAGCAATGTCCTTATCAATCAGCCCTTGAATCATAGACTCCATCGCTTCGAGTGACTCAGTTGCTTTTGGTTCTATATCAGCATCAGTAACCCCTAATGCTCTCATATCTTCTTGATAACGGTTGATGTAATAAGTAGTAATCTCCTCTAAATTTTTACCTGTCTCTTGAACTTTTTTGATAATTTTATCATCTATGTCAGTAAAGTTTTTACCCATAGTGACTTCATAACGAAGTGCTTTAAGCGTACGAGCTAAAAGGTCAAAACTAAGACTTGAACGAGCATGACCCAAGTGTGCGTCATCATAAACTGTTGGTCCACAAACATAAATGGAAGCTTTACGAGGTCTAATGGGTTCAAAGGGAAGTTTTTGTTTTTTAACGCTGTCATATATCTGCATAGAGTGTTGACCTTTTATCTGGTATAAATTATTGACGAGATTATAGCGAATTTTTTTATTTTAGTGTTAATAGGATATTAATCTATTTATACTACAATTCGATATAAAACCTAAGTTCGATTGTAGATATAGCATTTCGTCAAACTTAGGTTGTAATAACTAAAGGATAGACTAAATGTTAGCAGAATATAGAACTGAAATTACAGAATTAAAACAGAGCAATGCACACTTTGCAAGAATTTTTGAAAAACATAATAAGCTCGACCAAGATGTTCAAGATGCTGAACATGGAAGACATGGTATGAGTGATATGGAAATTGAAAAAATGAAGAAAGAGAAGCTTTTGTTGAAAGATGAAATGCTTAAGATGATTTTAGAGCATAAGAAAGCGTAATATTATTTGACGGTGTAGTCAGGGACTACACCCTACATGAATTTTTTTTGTAAAAAGGCATTGAGCTGATTTGCAAAATTTTGGGCATCTTTTACCCCAAATGCCTTTGGTCCACCTGTCATTTCCCCTGCGTCTCTCATCTCTTGCATAAAATTTCTCATGGTTAGGTACTGTTTTATATTCTCCACAGAGTAAAGCTCACCCCTATGGTCAATGGCATGGGCATTTTTACTGATGATTCTATCAGCTAGAGGAATGTCAGCCGTTATGACCAAGTCATGCTCTTCTACCATTTCCACTATTTTATGGTCAGCTTCATCTGCCCCTTGGTCTACGATGAGGTACTCTATGAGTTTCGATTTCCCTACCGTTATTTTTTTATTGGCTATGACATAGGTTTTGATTTGTAGGCGTTCTATGGCTTTAAGTACTATAGGTTTAAGCAGATTTGGGAATGCGTCTCCATCTATAAATAGGGTCATTATTGGTGTTTCCAGTTTTATTATTTGTTGTGTAAGTTTATCAGAAAAGGTTAAAATATAAGAGGTTTTTAGGCATACTCGTTTTATGAATGGACTTTTTGTACAACACTTTGAAATTAGTGTGTTTACAGCAATGCCAATGAATTAAGCTTTTCTTTGAAGAAAATAGTTCGGGTGTAAACACCAATGCCAATGAATTAAGCTTTTTTTGAATAAATTTGTTCGGGTGTGAACACGCCGATTCCGAAAATGCAGATTGCATATAGGGAACCGATGGCTTCAGCCTCGCTAATTCATTGGCATTGGTGTAAACACGCAGATTCCGAAAATGCAGATGGCATATATGGAATCGACGGCTTTAGCCTCGCTATATTTTGGGATTAATTCCTTAATACATTGATATTGGGCTAAAACCATCGACTCCTAGTTTTGTATATCTTCTAGTAAAATATTATCTCCCAAAAGATACCCAGCATACTCATTTTCTTTAACTCCATTAAGCGTAAACATCACAATGGTTGTTGTAAATTTATAGTTGGTCTGCTCATTAAAAACCGTTATTTTATTTTCTAATTCAGAGGCGTATTTTTTGTCAATAGTAAAGGGGGTATTGGTGAATTTACACTCAACAATATTGGCAACGCCATCAGCTCGAATAAGGAGTAAATCTATTTGAGCTCCTTGTTCACTTTTATCTTTTGGAGTATATTGCCAATAGTGTGAGCTTGTCTGTACAGCTCCTATGCCCAGAGCCTCTTTTAACTCTAAAATGTGATTGTGGGCGATATTTTCAAAGGCGTAACCTCTCCAAATTTTATATTTTTGAGATTGATAAACGGTTAAAAAGTAGTTTTTG
The DNA here is from genome assembly GCA_027056485.1 of Campylobacteraceae bacterium. Classification (GTDB taxonomy): domain Bacteria; phylum Campylobacterota; class Campylobacteria; order Campylobacterales; family Sulfurovaceae; genus UBA1140. Next base: position 13,347 of record JALUKQ010000055.1, read on the forward strand.
TTTTGTAGCAACTCTACGGTTGAAGTCTTCTCTACCCATTTGGTAAAAAAGAAGACAAAGGGGTCTTTAACTCGGTAAAGTGTATCTTTTTTCTTTTGACCATATTTAAAATGTTTAGCAATAAATCCTGAAGCCTCCAACTCATCTAACGCTCGGTGTAGTTGCGAACTCGAAGAGAGTTTTTTACTCTGTTTAAGTTCTGAAAAACTCATACCACTCCACTTTTTGACCAAAGTTTTAATGATGAGTTCATGAATATGGTGGTTTTTAAAAAGGCTTCTAAAGAGTCGGCTATATTCGGTACGTAAAAGGGAATTTTGAGAAAAAAAGAGTTGTTGAATGTTTTGAATAAAACTCTTTTTACTGTTAATCAACCCTAAATAGTGAGCGACTCCACCTAAAACCATGTAGTACTCAGCCAACTCTTTTGCCGAGATGTTTTTAAATCCATGAGCCAAAAGAAAAGCTTTTGTCTCTTTGAGGGTAAAACTTTGAAGATGAATTGAAGCCGTTATACGGTTAGCAAGTGAGCCTCTGTCGTCAATAATATGCTCAATAATCCAAGAGGTAGCACTACCACAAACCACCAACATAATATCATCTCTCTTTAAAGCAAAATCATTCCAAAAGAGTGACAAGGCACTCTTGAAATCCCCATTTTTCATATCGGCTAACCAAGGGAGTTCATCAATAAAGATACCAAGTTTACAGCCTTTTTGAGGTTTTAACTTCATCAAAGAATCTCTTAGTGTAGTAAATGCTTGACTCCAATTTTTAAAACTTACCTCATTTGAACTCTTTCCAAATGCCATACAAAATTTATCGGTAAAATTGGCTAAATGAGCCTCTTGTGTAGCATGATATGCTCCTGTTAAAGAGAACAAAAAGCACTCTTTTTGAGCAAAGAAGTTATTGACCAACTCAGTTTTTCCAATACGTCGCCGTCCATAGACAGCAATAAAGGTTGATGAGTTTTTTTTGTATTGGTTCTCTAAGATTGCTAACTCTTCTTCTCTTGCTACAAAAGACATGAGGTTTCCTTTATACTTTTCCTTATTATACTATTTTTTTAGAAAAATCTATCTATTATTAATAGATTTTTCTTTATTTTATAGTTTTTTAGGATTTATATTATATGCTTAAAAGCATTACTAAATCTGGACTTACCTTATCCACCCCATCAAAACCCCATTTAAAAACCAAAATAAAATAGCAGAACCAATTAACGTAAGTATGAGATAAATAAGTTTTTTATCTTTTAAAATCTCTATTAATCTACTAAAGCCTACCTCTTTAATGGTCAAAATGAAAAGTGTCCAACCTCCAATGCTTCCTGCTAATGCTAGACCCATTGCTCCCATGTATTGCATTAGAATTAAAGAGAATATCATGTTTACTACTAAAGCAATGGTGGCTATTTTAGCTGCTTTAGTGTGTCTGTGTGAGGCATAGAGAAACATAGAAAAGAGTTTTGCAAAACCATATGGTAGTAGACCAATCATATACATGCTAAGTACGTGAGATGTGTCAAGAGTCATGGCAGGGGTGAACTTTCCGTATTCAAAAAGTAGCCATACTATTGGTTCAGCAAAGATGACTCCACCTAAGGCAGAGATACCAAGTAGAAAGGCTAAGAGCCAAAAGGCTTTGGCTAAATTGCTGTAGGCATCTTTTTCATCTCCACGGCTTAGGGCTTTTGAAATAGAGGGGAATAGGGCAGAAGCTGTAGCGATAGCAATAAGTCCAAGAGGTAGTTGAAAGAGCAGGTTGGCGTAAAAGAGATAGGAGATAGAACCTGTAATCAAGAAAGAAGCTAAAAAGGTATCAAGATATGAAGCAAATTGAGGTGCAGAGTTTCCCCAAACAGAGGGGACAAAGAGTTTTGTAAACTTGGCTCTCTCCTCTTTAATATCTTTTTTATCTCTATATTTCCATCCACCAATAAGCAGACGCAACATATTGAACTTTTTTAGGGCATAAATATGGGTAGCTACTTGTAATGCTCCACCAATAAGTACTGAAAAACTCAGTGCATAAATAATGATTTTAGGCTCTTTGTGCATAAAAAGTAAAAGGGCTGAAATCATAGAGATATTAAGTAGAGCAGTGGACATGGCTGTGGTAATAAAATGTTCTCTGTATTGCAGAAGTGCACCCATAAAGGTAACCGTAAAAATAAGGTCTAAATACCAAAAATTAATGGCTGTAAATGGGGCTGTTTGGGCTATTTTTTCATCTGTCCAGTTCCATGCTAAGAGTTTGGTAACAATTTCAGGGAAAATGGTTACGACCAATGACATGGCAACGATAAAGAGCATAAAACGTATAAAGATGGCCGTAGCAAAGACACCTTTTTGTTTAGCGTCTACAAATGATGGCATGAAGGCTTGAGTAAATGCCCCCTCTGCAAAGATACGCCGAAACATATTGGCAAGTTTAAAGGCAACAAAGAACATGTCAGAGTAGCCAGAAGCACCAAGTGCCATGGCTAAAAGTGTATTTCTACCTAAACCTGTAATACGAGAGAGTAAGATACCGAAGCTGTTTGAGAATATTGATTTTAATTTCATAGGGCTAATTTTATCTAAAAATTAGAGAAAAGAGGAGTAGCATTTAAAAAAATTTTAAACTTCTCTTTAATACTGTATCTCTAACACAAAGAACTCTAAATTTAAAGTTTTTATTGCGTAAATAGTAGAAATTTTGTTCATAGTCCATAACCCATGATGTATTAAAACTCTCTTCTGTTCCACTCCAGATATGATATAAATCATTTATATATCGTCTATTCTCTTTTGTAAAAAGTTTTTGAAGCTCTTCTATGGTGGCTAGTCTCCAGTTTTCATTTGTATCTTCACTTAACTTTTTAGTATATTCCATTGCTTCGTTCCATGTTAGTAACTTTTTAGATGGGTAACGCTCATAGAGCAACCCTTTAAATGATCTTGTCGCTATAGATTTTTTTAATGATGCATTCATGATTAACTCCTTAATTAAAGTTTATAATATAATTTTAACATAAAAAAATAAAAAATAATGTTAAATATTAATATATAATAAAAAAGATTATTAAATTTTTTAAGAATTATCCTAAAAAATGACAATTTGACATGTTTTTTATGAATTTTAAGAATTGTTGCTATACTTCAGTAATAAAACTAACTAGGAATAATTTATGATAGTCGGAATAGAAGGAATAGTAGAAAAGAAAGACCCAACATTTGTACACTTGAATTTAAGTGGACTTATTCATGAAGTGAATATTTCGCTTAACACTTCAAATGCTATAACTGAGAATAGGGTAAAGCTTTTGGTGACACAGATTATAAGAGAAGACGCAAACTTACTTTTTGGGTTTTTGGAAAAAGATGAGAAAAAAATGTTTGATACACTTATAAAAATAAATGGAGTAGGTCCAAAAGTTGCCATGGCTACATGTTCGACCTTTGTTCCAACTACTTTTGCTAGAGTGGTGGCAGATAAAGATGTAAGTTTATTGAAAAAAGTACCAGGCATTGGACCAAAGGCTGCGAGTCGTATTTTGGTAGAGTTAGCAGACTTTATAGTGGATGGTAATGCAGATACTCAAATGGTAGAGAATGGCATGACAGATGCTATTTTAGCTTTAGAGAGTTTAGGCTTTAAGAAGGATCATATTAAAAAGGCATTGAGTGGAGCAATAGGTGATACAGCTTCATTGGTAAAGCAGGGGCTAAAAAAATTGCAGAGATTATAAGCCAAATAAGGTAAAATACATTTAATAATTTATAAGGCATAAAACATATGAATATAGCAATACTCTTTGGTGGCTCTAGTTTTGAGCATGAAATCTCTATCGTTTCAGCGATAACTCTAAAAAAAGTTTTAAAAAAATCGAATCTCTCTTTTATTTTTGTTGATAGTAATAGAGAGTTTTATTTAGTTGATTCTAAAAATATGAAGTCAAATCATTTTTCTGATGGGACATATAAGAAAGATAAAAAGCTTATACTTAAAAAAGGTGCTTTTTGTACAGTAGGAATGATGGGGCTTAAAGAGCAAAATCTAGGAACTGTTCTAAATCTTATACATGGTAGAGATGGAGAAGATGGAAAAGTATCTTCACTATTAGAGTTTAATGATATAGCTTATATCTCACCACGTGTTGATGCATCGGTACTTTCGTATAACAAACTTTATACTAAGCTTTATGCAGAGAGTTTAGGGGTAAAAGTTGTTCCTTACTCTGTATTAAATAGCTCTGATAGTCGTGATGTAGAGTTGGAGTATCCTGTTATTATAAAACCTGTTAGATTGGGTTCTAGTATTGGTGTGAGTATTGTAAAATCGGCTGATGAGTTAGACTATGCCTTAGATGTGGCTTTTGAGTTTGACAACCAAGTACTTATTGAGCCATTTATTGAGGGAGTTTTAGAGTACAACCAAGCTGGGTGTAAAACTTCTGAGTTTGAACTCTCTATTGTTGAAGAGCCAAATAAAGAGGAGTTTTTGGACTTTGAGAAGAAGTATTTAGACTTTTCACGTTCTGGAACAGTGAATGATGCAGAAATTGCACCTGAGTTAAAATCAGCTATTCAAGAGTCATTTAAAAAAGTTTATGCAAATATTTTTGAAGGAAGCATTATAAGATGTGACTTCTTTGTAGTTGATGGAGAGGTTCTTTTAAATGAGATTAATCCTATTCCTGGCTCTATGGCAAATTATCTGTTTGATGATTTTGAGGGGATGATAGAGCGTTTGATTACTAAGCTTCCTAAAGAGTCTGTTATTAAGATAGATTACTCTTATATTCACTCTATCCAATCTGCAAAGGGTGGAAAGGCGTAGGGTGTAGTCCCCGACTACACCGTATTAGGGATGATTGGTATTTTTTAATTTATGCTGTTTTGGTTTTGACGGTGTAGTCAGGGACTACACCCTACTTGATAATCCGAGTAGCTTTTACAAACAATCTACTATATCTGCTTTTACTAAATGAACTAATAATAATACCTTTTTTCTTTGAAGCAGCATGAATAAATTTATCATCGCCCAAGTACATACCTACATGTGTAACAGGGATATTTCTTGATTTATCTGTAAGAAAAAAGAGTAGGTCTCCTTTTTTTAATTCAAATCGGCTTACCTCTTTACCTACTTTTGATTGTTGGTTTGCAGTTCTTGGAATGGAAACCCCTTCTTTTTTATAGATATATTGCATATATCCAGAGCAGTCAAATCCTCCAGGATTTGTTCCTCCCCAGACATAATCTTCACCTAAATGTTTTTTTGCATTTTTAAGCATATTTTCTTTATTGTAATCAAGTGCTGATTGAGCTAAACTGTTTCTTCTCTCTTCAAGACTATCTAGTTTGCTAATAAGTCTGTTTTGCTCATTTATAAAATTATTTGTTTTTTTTGTTTTTGATAATTTATCTAATTCTTTTAAAATATTGTTCATCTCTTTTAATGATTTATCTTCATCAAAATAGGAGTTTTTAGCATGAGTAACATGTTTACCTTTTATAACTTTTCCATCTTTATCTTTAATAATAAAGATATTATGAGGGATAGAGAATAGAAATGTAGGTACGATAACAATAAAAAAGATAAGTGTTTTATGACCAATCATTTTATACCTTGTGATAATTTATTAATATTTAGTAGTAAATTATATCAGATAAATGTATAGAAAAAGATTAAGAAAAAAATAAGATTAAGAAGATTTATTATAGAAATTATGTTAGAGAAAAGTAGTGGAGGGAACCACTACTTTTAAGAAGAATTACTTGAGCTTATCTGCTCTAGGGTAGATAAATACAGCTTTTCTAAGAACAAATACTCTTTCTGGTTCATCAACAGCATAAGCTTTAAGCATAACCGTTACAGGAGTATCTTTGGTTGCATCATTAACCAATCTCTCTTTTGTTGAAAGAACAACAACTTTTTTAGCCATTTTCCCTGGGCTAAGTGTTAACTCTTTAAATCTTTGAATTTCAACTTTTCCTTTATATTCACCTATGATTTCCAATTTATAGGTATGCTTTTTAGGTTCTGTATTTTGGAAGAGCATTACAAAGTTGTTAACAACTTCATTGTTTTTTCTAATTTTGTATAACTGGGTTGTTTTATTAACATTGAGTAGCATATACTCTTTGGTTCCACCCATGGCAATTAATCCACCAAAAATAGCAACTAAAGCTACGATATACATATAGGTTTTTGCACGTAAAATTTTTGTTTTTTTATTGTTAAAAATTTCATTGGTACTTGACCATTGAACCAGTGATTCTTTACCTAGTTTTCCCATAACTGTAGTACAGGCATCAACACACTCAAGACAGTTAATACACTCTAGTTGTGTTCCTTTACGAATATCAATATGAGTAGGACAGACAGTAACACAGCTTTCACATGCTGTACAGTCATATTTTTCTTTGTCTAAATCTTTTTGTTTGAAGACAAGTTTCTCATGATTTTCATTATAAATCTCTCCACCTCTTGATGGTGTATAGATGGCTTGTAGCGTATCTTCATCGTAAAGAACAGATTGAACTCTAGAGTAAGGACAAACATAGATACAGAAGTCTTCCTTTAAAAAAACAACATCATAAATAAGAAAAGCAGCGACACCTAGAAGCATTCCTATCATAATAGAGTGGTCTCCAGGGTGTTGAATATACTGGAAAAAATCTTCTGGTGGAACAAAGAACCATAAAAAATCAGCTGCAGCAATGAGTGCTAAAACAGACCAAATTAAAATACCAACAACACGTTTCACTTGATTCTCTTTTTTTGAGTAATCAGGATCTTTTTGTTTGTTTTTAATACGTTTACGAAGACCAAGAAGTTTTGTTTCAATTAAGTCTCTGTATACAACTCTAAAAATGGTTTGAGGACAAGCCCAACCACAAAAAGCACGACCCCCTACAGCTGTTACTGCGAAAATACCGATGAAGAGTAACATTAGTAGAAATGGCATCATATAGAGTTCTTGCATATCAAATGCAGTACCCATTAGATGAAGTTGTTTTTTGTCAAATGAGAGTAGGAATATGTGGTTCCCCCCTATAGTTATAAACGGAAGTGTTAAGGCAACAATTGTTGCAAGAACATAACCATAATATCGTTTTATTCGATATGGCATTAAAGACTCCTTGTGATTTTGATATAATACCTATATAATACAGAATTAAGATATAATTATGCTTATTATATCTATAGATTATAATAAATATTACTTTTAGTTATGTAATTGTGACAAAAAGTGACAAAAGGATAGTATTTGTCTAATATTAAGTGTACCCATTGTCAGTTAGAGTTTGATGAATCTGTTATGATTACAGAGGAGAATAACCCGGATGTATATTTTTGTTGCAATGGGTGTCAAGGAGTTTATCATCTCCTAAAAGATGATGGCTTAGATAGCTTTTATGAGAAGATTGGGAACAGTAAAATTGCACCTCCTTTACAAGTAGAGAGTGATAGTAGTAGTTTTGATATGGAGAGTTTTAAACAGCGTTATATTAAGACAACAACTGATGGTTTTTCCTCGGTAGATTTAGTGATAGAGGGGATACATTGTGCTGCTTGTATTTGGCTAAATGAAAAAGTTTTGGCGAATACAGAAGGAATTGTTGATGCGAGTATTAATTTTACAAATAATAAGGCAAAAATAGTTTGGGATGAAGATACTATTGCTCTTTCAAAGGTTATAGATACTATTAGAAGTATCGGTTACAATGCCTATCCTTATGATAGAACAGCAGAAGATATAAAAGCCACTAAAAATAAAAAAGATTACTTTATGCGTATGGCAATTGCAGTCTTTGCTTCTATGAATATTATGATGATAGATGTAGCAAAATATGCAGGTTTCTTCTCTGGTATGAAAGATGAAACACTGCACTTAGTTCATATCGCAGAGTTTATCTTTTCAACTCCTGTACTTTTTTATAGTGGCTGGATATTTTTTAAGGGAGCCTATTATGGTCTAAAAAATCGTATTGTTAATATGGATTTACTAGTCTCTTCTGGTGCAACACTTACATATATATACTCTTTATATGTTCTCTTTGGAGGTAAAGGACACAGCTATTTTGACTCCGTTGCGATGATTATTACCTTTGTTTTAGTTGGGAAGTACTTGGAGGTCATAGGTAAAAAGAATGCTGTTGATACCATGGATAAGATTCGTTCACAAGTACCTCATGAAGCGACTATTGTTGAGGAGGGGGTTAAAAAGGTAGTTCCCTTAGATGCTGTAAAAGTTGGCGATATTATTGAGGTTAAAAGAGGAGAAAAGGCAACGGTAGATGGTGTGCTTATAGGTTCTTCTGCAACATTTGATGAGAGTTCTCTAAGTGGTGAATCTTTACCTGTTGAGAAGAAAGAAGGTGCTACTATTTACAGTGGAACCATTAATTCGGGAAAAGTAATTCGTTATACTGCAACAAAAAATTATGCAAATTCTACTTTGAGTAATATTGTTAATCTATTAGAAGATGCATTGGCTTCAAAACCTGAAATAGAAGATACAACCAATGAACTCTCTAAATATTTTTCTATAACTATTCTATTTTTAGCGTTAGCTACTTTTGGAGCTTGGTATTGGATTGGTGGTGACTTTGAAGAGGCTCTTATTGTGGCTATTTCAGTCATTGTTATCGCTTGTCCGTGTGCTTTGGCATTGGCTACACCTATTGCTTCTCTTATTGGTATTTCATGGGCTGCTGAGAAAGGATTACTATTTAAGGAGGCTAAGTTTATAGAGACCTTCTCTAAAGTAGATACAGTTGTTTTAGATAAGACGGGAACCATTACAGAAGGTAAACTGGATGTTAAAAATGTTACAGGTGAAATAAGTTCAGAGATACTTCCTCAACTCTATGCTTTAAGTGATAGCTCAACACACCCTGTAAGTTTGGCTATTAAAAAATATTTAGAGAAGAACTTTGAATCTATAGAGACAATAGAGTTGTCCAATATAGAACAAGTAGAGGGTAAAGGCTTAAAGGCTAATTATGATAGTAAGATAATTGCTGGTGGAAATAGCCGTTTAATTGATGAGTTAGAGATTGATTTTGAATTTGACACAGTTTATACTGTTTATCACTTTGCTATGGATGGTAGAGTAGTTCTCTCTTTTGAACTTGATGATGGTTTAAAAGAGGGGGTTAAAGAGCTTATTGATTATCTATCTACTATTGATGTTAATATTATCATGGCAACAGGAGACAATGAAAAGGTTGCTAATCGTGTTGCTAATAGTATAGGTTTAAAAGATTATAAGTCAGAACTCTCACCTATAGATAAAGCCAACTATATTAAGAGCTTAAAAGAGAATGGTAAACGGGTGGTAATGGTTGGTGATGGTATTAATGATGCTTTGGCACTCTCTTATGCTGATGTTGCTATAGCTATGGGAAGTGGGGCAGATGTAGCATTAGCTATAAGTGATGTGGTTATACTCAATAATTCACTAAAAGCGATAGAGGATAGTTTTATGATCTCAAGAAGAACATTTAAGTTTATTAAACAAAATTTAGCCATTTCTCTTATTTATAATGTTATAACTATACCTATAGCAATGGCTGGGTATGTTATACCTCTGGTTGCTGCACTCTCCATGAGTTTAAGCTCTCTACTGGTTGTAGGAAACTCAATGAGAATTAAAATAAAGGATAAAAATTGAATAGTGTTTTAATATTGGAACTAACAGTAGGTATAATAGTAAGTTTTACCCTTTTAGGTATTTTTATTTGGGCTGCTAAAGGTGGTCAGTTTGATGACAGTAAAAAAATGATGGATGGACTGCTCTTTGACAGTGAAGAAGACCTTCAGGCTGCTTATGAGAAAGAGCAAAAAGTTAAGGCTATGAAAGAGAAAAAAGAGCAGAATAAAAAAGAAGAGGTCTAATTTAAGTAGCAATACCATAGCCTAAGCCTGAACTATTAATTATTAAACTTTTTGAAGTTTTGGCTCTTAATCTTCTAATAAATGTTCGTAGTCTTTCATCAGAGACATCTTCGTTCCAAATTACTCTTTTTATAATCTTATTACTTGCTATATACTCTTTTTGTTCTAAAAGATACTCTAATAGGTTCAGCTCTCTTTTTGTTAGTTTTATAGTAGAGCTATTGAGATAAAGCTCTTTTCTTTGAGCGTTAAATATGAAATTATCTTTTAGTTTTATAATTTTACTCTTTTTTATTTTAGGAATAAGTGTTGCTAAATATTCTAAAAGTTCATCAGGGTCAACTGGTTTTACAAAATATTTAGTTACACCTAAATCTATAGCCTTTAAGAGTTTATCACTATCACTATGGGCACTTAAAATAATGATAGGTAAATCACTATCTACTTTTCTTAACTCTTGCATAAGTTCTAGTCCTGTAAGTTTTGGCATTAGAATATCTGTTATAACAATATTAGGCATATATTTATGATAAGATTTTAATGCACCTTTCCCATCATGTACAATTATAAATTTATGAAAATACTCACCTATGGCATTCTTCATTGCAATGGCTATTTTTTTTTCATCCTCTGCTAATAATATGGTTATATTTTTAAATTGGCTATACATAATTATCTCCTTTTGGTAATGGGTATAGTAATGGTGAATTTTGCACCTCTATCTATATTTATTGCTTCTATGGTACCATGTAAACTTTTTTGAATAATTAGGTTAGATATAAATAGACCTATACCTGTACCTAAAGAGGAGTGTTTTGTAGTAAAGTAGGGCTCAAATATTTTTTGAAGGTTTTCATCTAAAATTCCACCAGCATTGTCTTCTATTATAATAAAGGCAAAAACTTCAATACCAATATAGGATTTTGAAATAGTAATAGTGATTTTTCTATCTTTAATAGAGTTTGTAATAAAGGCATCTTTTGCATTAGTTATAATATTAATAATAACTTGAGTTAACTCATTTGATATTCCATCAACTAAAATATCTTCTGACTTAATTTTTATATTGATATTCTCTTTTTTTATATCATTTTTAAGTATCTCTAATGCATCAGTTATTGAAGATGTTAAATAAAATGTTACGGTTTTTTTATTAGGGTTAAAAAAGTTTGAAAAGTCTTCAATAGTTTGAGACATATCCTTTATTAGTTTTTTACTATCATTATAGTATTTGAGAATATTCTCTTTTTCTGATTTTACAGAAGCTTTTTTAAGAGAGAAAAGTGTTAAGTTTAGTTGAGCCAATGGTTGTCTCCATTGGTGTGCAATATTGGCAATCATTTGACCCAGACTTGCAAATCTTGACTGCATAAAGAGTAGTTCTTGTTTTTTATCTAAGGCAAATTTTAATTCTATCTCTTTTGTAACATCATAACGAATAGCTATAAACTCTTCTATCTCTCCTTTTTCGTCTAGTATAGGAGTGATGGTTGTATTGAGATAGAAGTCAGAACCATCTTTTGCTCTGTTTCTAACAGTAGACTTATATGTCTTTTTTTCTTTGATGGTAGTCCAAAGTTTTTGAAAGTTACTTATTGGAACATCGGGATGTTTTACAATGTTATGGGTTCTGCCTATAAGTTCTTCTTTGCTATAACCTGATATTTCACAAAATTCATCATTTACAAAGGTTATAATACCATTAATATCAGTTTTTGAAACGATATTACTGTTTTCAATAGCCTCTTTGTATTGTTCTAATAACATTTTAAAACACCTTCTAATAAATTTGATTTTACTAACAAGCTTTAAACTAAACAAGTTATTTATTATAACGCATCTTTATCATAAATTTAAGTGTATATTAATGGTTATCTTTATACCATTAAAATTAGATAGTCACATTATGTCACTATTCTATCAAAATTTTTAAGAGGAGGTATTGATGCAAAGCAATGCACAACTTGAGTATGATTACTCAGTAGTAAAACTGTTTACATTTACTACAATTTTGTTTGGTATCATCGGTATGTTAGTAGGTGTGATTCTAGCCTTTCAACTTGCTTTTCCAGAACTAAGTAACTTAGCAGGAGAGTATGGAACATTTTCTAGATTGAGACCTATTCACACCAACGGTGTAGCATTTGGTTTTACCCTTAGTGGTATTTTTGCAACATGGTACTATGTTGGACAAAGAGTTTTAAAAATGTCTCTAAAAGAGTCTAAATTTTTAATGACAGTAGCAAAGTTACACTTTTGGCTCTATTTTATTACTATTCCTTTAGCAGTAGTAACACTTATTATGGGTATTACAACATCAAAAGAGTATGCTGAATTAGAGTGGCCACTAGATTTACTTATCGTTGTATGGTGGGTTCTATGGGGTGTATCAATGTTTGGAATGATTGGTATGAGACGTGAGAGAACCATTTATGTTTCAGTATGGTACTACATGTCTTCATTCTTAGCAGTTGCTATGTTGTTCTTGTTTAACAACATGGAAGTTCCTACAATGTTCTGGGCAAATGGTGCTCCAAGTTCAGCAATGCATTCAATTTCTATGTATGCAGGAACAAATGATGCATTAGTACAATGGTGGTATGGACATAATGCTGTTGCATTTGTATTTACTACACCAATTATTGCTATGATTTACTACTTTTTACCAAAAGAGTCTGGACAAAATGTATTTTCATATAAGTTGTCAGTACTTGCATTTTGGGGTTTAATGTTTGTTTACCTTTGGGCTGGTGGTCACCACTTAATTTATTCAACTGTTCCAGATTGGATGCAAACTATGGGTTCTGCAATGTCAGTAGTACTTATTTTACCATCTTGGGGTTCAGCGATTAATATGCTTCTTACTATGAAGGGTGAGTGGGGACAACTTCAAACATCACCACTAATTAAGTTTATGATTATGGCTTCTACATTCTATATGTTAAGTACAATTGAAGGACCTATTCAGGCGATTAAATCAGTAAATGCTATTGCTCACTTTACAGATTGGATTCCAGGACACGTGCATGATGGTACGCTTGGTTGGGTTGGATTTATGGTAATGGCTGCGTTATTCCATATGGCACCAAGAATATTTAAAAGAGAGTTATACTCAAAATCATTGATGGAGACACAATTCTGGCTTCAAACTGTAGGTATTGTTCTTTACTTTACTTCTATGTGGATTGCTGGTATTACTCAAGGTATGATGTGGAGAGCATATGATGAATATGGTTCATTACTTTACTCATTTATTGATACAGTAACAGTACTTCACCCATACTATACACTTAGAGCTGTTGGTGGTCTATTCTACCTAATTGGATTCTTATTATTTGCTTATAACATCTTTAAAACGATGACTTCAGGTAGAGTACTTGATAAAGAGCCAGCAAATGCATCGCCTATGGCGTCTTAAGAGAAAGGAGAAATTATGTTTCATTGGTTAGAACAAAGACCATTTTTCTTTGCTGTAATGTTATTTTTAACAGTTGCTTTTGCAGGTTTTATTGAAATCGTTCCAGATTTCGCAAAAGCTTCGCAACCAACAGTAGGGACTAAACCTTTTACTGTTTTAGAGCTAGCAGGAAAACAAGTTTATATTAAAGACAGTTGTAACGCATGTCACTCACAGTTGATTCGTCCATTTAAGTCTGAAACAGACAGATATGGTATGTATTCATTAAGTGGAGAGTATGCATATGACAGACCATTTGTTTGGGGTTCAAAAAGAACTGGTCCAGACTTACATAGAGTTGGTAACTACAGAACAACAGATTGGCATGAAAACCACATGATGAACCCATCAGCTGTTGTTCCAGGTTCAATTATGCCTAAGTACCCACATATGTTTACAAACAATGCAGATGTTGCAACAGCGTATGCTAATGCAAATACCCAAAAATCACTATTTGGCGTTCCTTACGACAAAGAAGGTATGCCAGCACTTGGTTCATGGGAAGATGCAAAAGCTCAAGCATTGGAAGATGCTAAAAAAGTTGCAGCTGACATGAAAAATCAATCTGTAAAAGATGCAGTTGCTAACGGACAAGTTCCTGAAATAGTAGCGTTAATCGCATACTTAAATTCTTTAAAATAAGAGGTGAGATATGGATCAAGAGACATTAATGACAATGGCAGGATACGGTAAGTTTTTTATTCTTCTTTTTATATTCATAATTTTTTATGGGTATGCTTTTTCTCTCTATAAACGACAGAGAAGTGGAGAGCGAGACTTTGAGAAGTATTCAGATTTGGTACTTAATGATTCACTTGATGCAGCTCCTCTTGAAAAAAGAGACAATTCAAAAGAAAAATAACGGTTAGGAGGAAATACAATATGAAAAAAATGGTCATAGGTGGTATTATTCTAATTGTTGCTTTGATGGCAGGAACTTACTTCGTAGCAGGTGATGCATTTCAGAGTGACGATTATATTAATAGTTTAACAATGTTAGGTGCGTTGGCAATTATTGTAATTACAGTATTTACTGTACTTAAATATGTTAACCAAATTAAAAACGATACAGCAACAGGTGAGTTAGCTGATGAGAATTGGGATGGAATTGGTGAGTACACTAATCCTATTCCTTCTGGATGGGCTCTTATCTTCATGGGTACTATTATTTGGATGATGTGGTACTTCTTTGTAGGCTACCCAACCAACCAGTTTTCACAAATTGGTCAATACAATGAAGAAGTACTTGAGAACAATGCTAAGTTTGCAAAAGCTTGGGAAAATCCAAGTGATGAAACACTTGTAGCAATGGGTGAATCTGTATTTTTGGTACAGTGTGCTCCTTGTCATGGTGTTGATGCAGAAGGTATTGACGGTAAAGCTCAAGATTTAACTCATAGATTGAGTAAGGAACAAGTACTTCATGCCATTAATAATGGTTCCAATAACCTTAGTTACCCAATGGGTGCTATGCCTGCTGGTATGGCTTCTGGTGAAGGTGCTGAGAAGATTGCAACTTGGATTGCTGGTGGTATGCAAGGTGAACAACCAGCTGAGTTTGCTGCATGTGCATCATGTCATGGACCAGATGGTAAAGGTATGAATGGTATGGCTCCAAATCTTTCAGCATATGATGATACTTTAGTAGGTAAAGTACTTGAAAATGGTAAAAAAGGTGCTATTGGTACAATGCCAAGCTTTAAGGGTCGTCTAAATGAAACTCAAGAGAAGTCATTAAGACACTTCCTTAACTCAATTCAGGTAAAAGGATAAGATATGGCAGGAAATACACAAATCGACCCAAAAACTGAAGGAGGACTTTTTAGTCTTCTCCATGGTTTAACTGGTTACTTTATTGCTGTTGCACTATTATTATCAATTCTTGGTGTATTGACATTTTTAGCAATTGGTACACAAAATGATAATGCTGAAACATTTTATTCTGTAAATCAAGACCTTAAAGCTCTTAAAATGAACAGTTTAGATAATCTTGACCAGAGAACGATTCAAGGAGAAAAGTAATGGATAAAGTTATTGGAATTATGCTAACAATATCAGCAGTAGTGACAATTATGCTCTCTTTTCTTGACCCAACCAGAGTATTTGTTGGTTAAATGAAAAGTTTACTAAAAAATGTGGGAGTGCTTTTTGCACTCCTTCTTACACTTACCCTTCAATCTTCAGCAGAAAATAATAGCTCTGTTCCTCAATTTAAAAATATAAATAGTAAATTTATTCTAAAAGGTAAAGAGAGTCTTGACCCTCGAACTATTGAAAAAATAGACACTATGGGAAAAGAACTTTTTGTAAAAACAGGCGTAAATGTCTATGTTTATGCAAGTAATCGTTATGCAGATAAAACTTTTAGCGATACTAAAAGCAAAATAGAGTTTATAAAAAGTTTTGAGACCAATCTTCTTAAAAATTTAAAAGACCCTTATGTACTTTTGACTGTTTCACTTCAAGACCAGCATGTTAACATGCTTTCAAGTGATGAACTTAAAAATGTAGTAGATAGAGACACTATTCTTAGTAGTTATATTATTCCTCTCTTAGCTTCTTATGATAAAAATTCTCCTGAAGCAAAAATGTCAGCAGCTTTGTTAAATGGTTACTCAGCTGTGGTTGAATCTATTGCCAAATCAAAAGGTGTTAAAGTAGATTCTGTTATTCACGGTGGAGGTAGAACATTTGCCCTAATATGGAAAATTTTTATGTATTTTATAGTTGTAGCAGGACTTCTAGTATACAGTTATGCCTTATGGAAAAATAAAAGGAAAGGTAAATGAGTATAAAAATTCAAAAATACCATTTCTGGTTGGCTTTTTTCTTTTTTATTTTTGGTATGACATTCTCCATGATTGTATGGACAGTTAAGAGTGCTGTCAATACACCTGTCTATGAAGACAAAAGTTTTATGACCTCTTACCAAGATGTTGATGAAAACTATAATACTATGGTTATTTCAAATGCCAAGTTTAATAACAAATACAATACAGAAGTAAATATCAACAGTAGAAAAGTTGGTATGGAGCTTAATGACTTGCTCTATGGACAACGTTCTTTAGAGAAAAAAAGTACGAACCAAAATATGTTAATAATGGGAGACAATAAAATTTCTCTTAGTATTAAAGATAAAAAGAGTAATACTCCTGTAACCAATGCAAATGTGAAATTTCAGATAACAAGAGCCATTGCAGATATGGATGATATTAATCTTGATACGTTTAAATTTGAAAATAACAATTACTCTACTACAGCTAAAATTGATAAAATTGGACACTGGAACATTATTGGTAAAGTTACTATTGGTGATGATATTGGGTACATTTATATTAAAACCAATACTAAAAAATAAGAGGAGTTAAAATGAACAGAGAACCTTGGGTAGCTTACCTTATTGTACTCGGTGTAGTTGCAGCCATGATGTATGGTAAATATCTCATGGCTAGTGGTGGAGATGATGACCATAGCACTAACTCTAAAGATGAAGAGCGTAAGTAACGCTCTTTTTTAAACATTAGTCATTTATCTTATTTAATCGTAGACTCATAAAAAGACCTAATACTAAAAGAGTAATGGTTATAGCGTAAATGAGCGTATAACTTTCTGTAAATTTTAAAAGTAAACCACCTACTATAGGGAAAAAAAGTCCAAACGAGACCAAGTTTGTCTGTATCGCAGTATAGACAGGTCTCTTATCTTCTGGAGCAATCTCAATAACCAAATTCATACTACTGTTAGAAAAACCATCTAGCCCTATACCTAGAAGTAGGAAAACTAGGGCATAACTGTAGATGCTTTGGGCAAAGAGTGCAACCACAAATGCCAGTATCATAAAAATAAATGCCAATGAGAGCATTTTCTCATAGTTAGAGATGCGTCTCCATAGAAGGCTACTCCCTAAGATGCTTCCTAGCATTTGTACGGTAATAAACCCACCCAACATCCACCCTGTGAGTACAAAAGTACTATTGGCTTTCAAAATAACAAAAGGCATGGAGATAAGGTAGCTAAAGCTTAAAAATATGGCTAAAATCTGCTGTTGTAAACGTCTATCAAGTTTGAGTAGGCGAAAAGCATTTTTTATAAAACTTTTAAAATCTTTCTCTTTGGTTGCTACATTCTTTTTGGCAGGTTCATCAATGGTTACAAATGTTCCAAATCCTATAATCATAAAAAGACTACTAACCATAAAAAGATAGGCATAACTCTGTGGTGCTTCATAGTTTTGGAGGACATACCCAGCTACTCCACCACTAACAATAGAAGCAATCGCCCCTGCAATCTGACGATTTGCCATGGTTTTACCTCTGTAAGTTTTAGAGAAGATTTTAGCCTGTAACTCTTTAAAATAGATTGCTCCAAAACCTGCTGAAAAAGAGAAAAAGAAAAGACCTAAGCCTATAAAAAATAGCGTTAAAGGTTTGTTACTATCACCTATAAAAAAGATACTCGCACCTATCATAAACCAACTCAAAAACCTAAAGAAAAATACTTTTCCAAGATAGGGAAGTACCCGTGCATAGGCTTGTGCATGAAAAGCAGCATAGAGTTGAATGGTAATAGCACCACCACGAAGTAAGGAGGTAAAAATGCCCACAATGACAACACTATCACTAAAATGGTGGATAATAAGAGGTAAAATGGTAGAAGGTTCAGCAATAGTAATGGCTAATGCTAAAAAGAAAGCATGAGTTACATTTTTATAGTTATTTTTTGGGTTGTCTATTTGGTACATTAACGGCTCTTTTTACGTGGATTTTAATCAAAAAGTCTTAAAAAGAGGTGCATTATTTAAAATAAATAAGACTATATTACTCTTATTTAAGGTTAATAAGATTATAATCCATGTAAATAATTATTATAACTTTAAATTATGTAAGGAGACTTGTTATGATATCATTTTCAGATGAAGAACTCTATTATGCTGTAAAAAATGCTCTTCCACAAGTGAGTGGATATGTCAGCTCTCATGGTGGGGGCATAACACTGTTGGGTGTTAAAAGTGGGGTGGTTTATATTGAACTTATTGGAACTTGTCATGGTTGTTCTATGAGTATTATGACCACCAATATGGTAGTAAGAAGAGAGTTAAGGACATTGATACATCCTGAACTTTTTGTTATTAATGTAGATGGAACATCCGAAAACAAACTACCTGATGATGTCTTTAGACCTAAAGATGA
>JALUKQ010000056.1 GCA_027056485.1 Campylobacteraceae bacterium
TTAGAAACTCTTCTATTAAGCAGTATATTGTTATCATTCTTTGTTCCATAATCTGCCTCTCACAGCTTTTATGGAACTCTACTACTCTTACTCTTTACTTCTTTTTAACTAGCAGTTTGGGTTATAATAACCCATAGATACCTAAAGGGAAAACATGGGACTATCAGAAACATACATCAACATACTAAACCATCCAACTGTAGATGCAACCATAAACTTCATCAAAAAATTCAAATCTTCCAAAAGCTATTGGTCTGTCTCTTACCTTATTTTACTTTTTACCATTCGTGAAGCTGTTGCATGGAAGTTTGGTTCAGCCATTAAAACCTTTTGTGAAATACCAGCTGTTGAGTCTTCTTTTTCTACTTTTTTGGAAGTGCTTGGTTTTATATTAGATGTTGGTGGTTCTTGGGAATTGGTAGCCTTGGGTACATTTGTTTTTGTTGTGCTTTCACTTGTTAAGGTTGCTGAGTCTGAGGGTACTTCTATTTCTGTTCGTGAGAATTATTTGACTTTGTTTTTACTTGTTTTTGTGGGAAGTGTTTCTTTTTATCAGAATGATGAGGTTAAGAGTATTGTTGAAGAGAACAGTAAAGTATTGAAAAAAATAGAGCAAGATAAAAATGTAACAAATTACTTGATAGAAGATATAAAGAAAAAAGATTTGAAGTATGCCAAGTTAGAAGCAGAGTATGAAAGTTTAAGGAAATCAATTCGAGAAAAAGCTCCTAATGCAGAAGAGATTATTGATAATGCGAATAAAATTTTAAAGGAAAAAGGTATAGAGTCAGCTATTTATTATTGTAAAATTGAACTCTCTTTTCTTGAAAAGAAAGAAAAAATGAGTTTAGTTGAAAAAGAAGAGAGCACTTCAACCATAGAGGATAGTGTAGAGAATATCGATGAATCTCAAGAACAAGTAGAAGTAATTGAAACAAATAAAACGCTTGATGCTATTATGACTTTTATAGATAATACTGTTGAAATTGATAGGTTAATTTATGAAAATATTCCTTTTACTAAAAGATATACTTGGTATGAAGCTAAGGAATACTGTAATAGTAAAGAGAATACGTGGAGGTTACCTTTTAAAGATGAATTAAAAAAAAATATAGTTTATACAAAAATAGAGGGAGGTAGTAATTCAAATAGACTAATTGATGAAGGTATTAGAATGGATATTTTTACTGTAGATAATAAATTTTTAGAGAATATAAAGGATGCAAAATTGTTTTGGAGTGCTACTGTAAAAGATGATAATCTTGCTTGGGTTGTAGGTTTTAATATAAAAGTTCCTATATTGGAACGATTGGATTATAAAGAAGAGCGTAATTATCATGTATTATGTGTGCAGGATAAAGATGAGTAGAAGGAAATAGTTAACTTATTATGTTATAATAACCCAAGTTATCATAATAAAGGTTATTATATGAAATTCTACAACCGAGAAGATGAACTAAATATTCTAAAACGAGCAGATAAGCTAAAAAATAAACAAGCCATTATGACCATGCTTATAGGTTGTAGGCGTGTGGGTAAAACTACTTTGGCTCTGCAAAACTTTTCAACAGATAAAACACTCTACTTTTTTGTCTCTAAAAAAAATGAAACTCTTTTGTGTGAAGAGTTCTCTCATGAGATAGAGGAGAAGTTAGGAGTTAAAATACTGGGTGAGATAAAAAAGTTTGAACAGCTTTTTGAGTATCTGCTAGAGTTGGGGAAAAAACAGGCTTTTACCGTGATTATTGATGAGTTTCAAGAGTTTTATAAAATCAATGAGAGCATTTATTCCTCTATTCAAAAACTTTGGGATTTATATAAAAATAAGAGTAGGGTACATTTTATCGCTTGTGGGTCGGTCTATTCGTTAATGAAGAAAATCTATGAAGATAAAAAAGAGCCACTTTTTGGTCGTGCTGACTTTAAGATTGACCTAAAACCTTTAAAAGTTTCGGTGCTAAAAGAGATATTGGAAGACCATAATGCTTATAGTCCTCAAAACCTACTAGACTTTTATGTATTGACAGGAGGGGTAGCTAAATATATAGAACTTTTTGTGTTGTATGAAAGTTTAGATGAACAGAGTATGATAGATGAGATAGTGCGTTCAAATTCACTTTTTTTAGATGAGGGTAAAAATAGGCTTATTGAAGAGTTTGGAAAAGAGTATGGTACTTATTTCTCTATTTTGAGTCTTATTGCTTCTTCAAAAACTTCTAAAACAGAGATAGAGTCTATATTAGAAAAGAATATTTCAGGACATTTGAGCCGTTTGGAGAATGACTATAATATTATTAAAAGTATTAAACCTATGGGTTCAAAAGTCAATGCTAAAGTACAAAAGTATGAAATAGTAGACAACTTTTTGGCGTTTTGGTTTCGCTTTATCTATAAGTATAAATCCATAGTTGAAGCCGAGGGGTATGAGCGTTTAAAGAGTATTATACATAGAGATTTCTCTACTTTTAAAGGGAAGTTTTTAGAAAAACTCTTTATGGAACTTTTAAAAGAGAAACAGATATATACAAGCATTGGTAACTATTGGGAGCGTGGAAATCAGAACGAAATAGACATTGTGGCTGTCGATGAGATAGATAAGAAGTTACTGCTTTGTGAGGTGAAGTTATCAGCTAAACGGTTAAAGAGAGACGAGTTAGTGAGAAAATCGGTTAATATTTTACAGAAGTTTAAAGGGTATGAGGTGGAGTATCGGTTGTTGTGTGTTGATGATATTGATGGGATTATTTAAGATGAATAAAATAGTTCTATATTTTATTTTTTCTCTGTTGTTATGGGCAGAAAAGCCAAACCTCCTACTCTTAAAAAGCTACAACTCCGATGTCAATGTAACAAACTGGCTTATGAGTGAAAAGTTAGATGGGGTTCGTGGCTATTGGAATGGGAAAGAGCTAGTTTCACGAAGTGGAAAAGCTTTTGCTGTGCCTGATTGGTTTAGTAAAAATTTCCCACCTTTTGAGATAGATGGTGAGTTGTGGACAAAACGAGGTGATTTTGAACATATTAGCTCTATTGTTAATCAGCAAAAGCCTCATGATGGGTGGAAAGAGATACGCTATAATATTTTTGAAGTGCCAGATCAAAAGGGTGGTTTGTTGGAGCGTTTGAGTGTTTTAGAGAAATGGTTAGCAAAATACCATTCTAAATTTATAAAAATTATTCCTCAAACAGTTTGTAAAGGGCAAGAAGATTTAAAGCTTGAACTTAAAAGAGTGGAGAAGTTAGGAGCAGAGGGTTTGGTGGTTCGTAATCCAAAAGCACTATATATTGATAAGAGAACATCTGAAGCTTTAAAGGTTAAAAGTTTTCAAGATGATGAGTGTGTGGTTAGTGGTTATACTAAAGGTCATGGAAAGTTTAAGGGCTTGGTTGGCTCTTTACTTTGTGAGTGGCATGATAGAGTCTTGAAGATTGGGTCTGGGTTGAGTGATGAGGATAGGAGAAATCCTCCTGCTTTGGATTCAAATATTACTTTTAAATATAATGGATTTACGAAGTATGGAAATCCGAAGTTTCCTGTTTTTTTGAGGGTTCGAGCTTCTTCTTAATTTTGTTTATCTTTGTCACTTTTTTTTCTTTGTTTCACCACAAAGAAAGAAAAGTAACCAAAAAAAAGAAAAGGTGAAGAGCTGTCGCAGGTAATTATCTTGTTTTTTGTTAAATTTGGTTTTGGAAAATGGACTTCCTTTGCTATAATCCATTATTAAAAAATATGGAGAAAAAGATGACAATAACAAAACGTGTAACTTTTATAGCAAAAGATGATGAAACAAGTATAGCGAAGATGAAAGAACTGCTAACTGCAATGGTAAAACCAAGTAAAGCAGAAAAAGGGGTGATTTTTTATGAGATATTTCAATATGAAAACAACCCTCGAAAGTTTATGGCGTATGAGTCTTGGGAGAATGAAGAGGCTTTAGATGGGCATAAATCAACTGAACATTATGCTGTTTATAAGTCAAGCTATGAGCCTTACTGTGAGAAAAAATATTCTGATGAATTAGAAGTGTTGGGGTAGGTTTTGGAAAACTTATGGACTGCCAAAGAGGATAGTAACTATAAAACAGATTTGGAGTTAAGAATCTACTCTTCTAATTTACTTGGACGCTCTAACGAACTGGTACTTCATGGTGGGGGAAACACTTCGGTAAAGAGTCTGGTTGATGGTGAAGAGATACTTTATGTAAAAGGCTCTGGATGGGATTTGGTCTCTATTAAGGCTGAGGGCTTTTCACCTGTGAAGATGTCAACCCTTTTAGAGATGGCAAAGCTTGAAGAGCTTAGTGATACCGATATGGTAGCAGGTCAAAAAGAGGCAATGATAGATAACTCTGCTCCTAACCCTTCAGTTGAAGCGATACTTCATGCACTCATTCCTTTTAAAGTGGTTGACCATACTCATGCCGATGCTGTGGTGACTATTTCTAACTCTGTAAATGGGCAAGAGCACATTGCTAAACTTTTTCCAAATTTCTTAATAGTA
Source organism: Campylobacteraceae bacterium (assembly GCA_027056485.1). Taxonomy (GTDB): domain Bacteria; phylum Campylobacterota; class Campylobacteria; order Campylobacterales; family Sulfurovaceae; genus UBA1140. Next base: position 4,502 of record JALUKQ010000056.1, read on the forward strand.
CCTTATATTATGCCAGGGTTTGTTTTGGCTCATGAGATTTATAAGATGACTCGTGATTTTGATTGGGATGCTTGTGAAGGGATTATTTTACACAATCATGGGATTTTTACTTTTGATGATGATGCTAAAAACTCTTATGATAAGATGATTGAAGCTGTTACAAAAGCTGAGGACTTTTTGAATGAGAATGCTGAAGTTGTGTTCGGTGTTACCGAACCTACGGGGTTTGATATGCAGGGGTTGAAGTCTGCTATTGAAAAGGCAAAAGGGCATGAGGTAGTTTTAAAACTCAATCAAACTCAATTGGCTCTAAACTATGCATCTAACTCCTATCTTGAAGAGTTTGCAACACGTGGAGTTTTGACTCCTGAGCATATTATTCGTACCAAACATCAGCCTCTAATTATAGATGGTAATAATATAGATGAAGCATTAGAAGAGTATATGGAGGGATATAAAGAGTATTTTGAAGCTTTTGCTACCGATGAAATTATGCTAAATCCTGCTCCAAACTATGCTGTAGTTAAAGATTTTGGTGTGGTGGTGTTTGGTAAAAGTGAAAAAGAGTGTAATGTATTAAATGATATAGTTGAACACACCATGATGGCTGTGCTTCGTGCAGATAAGCTTGGTGGGTATGAGAGTATCTCTATGGCTGATAGTTTTGCTATGGAGTATTGGGAGTTGGAACAGGCGAAATTACGAAAGAAATAATTTTTCGTATTTGTAGGGTGCTGTTTTCTAACGCACCTTTTATAAAAATAGGATAAATAACATGCAATACCTAATGGCAATAGACGCAGGAACAGGTTCGGTTCGTGCCGTAATTTTTGATACAGAGGGAAACCAAATAGCTGTTTCTCAACAAGAGTGGATACATCTTGAAGTTGAGGGTGTACCAAACTCTATGACTTTTGATACGCAGAAAAACTGGGCAATAACGGTTGAGTGTATAAAAGAGTCCATTAAACTTTCAGGTGTACGAGCAGAAGATATAGTGGCTGTCTCTGCTACCTCTATGCGTGAGGGAATTGTCCTTTATGATGCAGAGGGTAAAGAGCTTTGGGCTGTAGCAAATGTAGATGCTCGTGCTGTTGATGAGGTAAAGTACTTAAAAGAGAATTTTGATGGACTAGAAGAGGAGTTTTATGCTCTCTCTGGTCAAACCTTTGCTTTGGGAGCATTACCTCGTATCATGTGGCTTAAAAACAATAAGCCTGAGGTTTATGCGAAGGTTGCTTCTGTCTCTATGATAGGTGACTGGATATTGGCAAAGCTTTCAGGTGTTATAGCAACTGACCCAAGTAATGGTGGAACTACAGGGATATTTTCACTAAAAGAGCGTGACTGGGTAAGTTCTATGGCAACCAAAGTAGGCATTAAAGATGATATTTTTCCTCCTGTTTTAGAAGTGGGAACCGTAATGGGAAATGTAATCCATCAAGATTCAGGGCTTTCATCTGCTACAAAAGTAGTCATGGGTGGTGGTGATGTTCAACTGGGTGCTGCTGGGTTAGGAGTAACGAAAGAGGGACAAGTAGCCATTCTTGGTGGGTCATTTTGGCAACAAGTAGTTAATATAAAGTCAGAGGTTCAGCCTCCTAAAGATATGGCTATACGTGTGAACCCACATGTTGTAACAGGTTTGTCACAAGCAGAGGGGATAACGTTCTTCTCTGGTTTGGTCATGCGTTGGTTCCGTGACGCATTTTGTGACATGGAGAAAATAGAAGCCAAAGAGCGTGGCATAGATACCTATGCTGTTTTAGAAGAGAAAGCTTCAAAAGTTCCTGTAGGTTCGCATGGCATTATGCCTATCTTCTCTGACGCGATGAAGTATGGCAAGTGGTATCATGCCAGTCCCTCTTTTATAAACTTATCTATTGACCCAACTATTTGTAATAGGGCTTCAATGTTTAGAAGTCTTCAAGAAAATGCTTGTATGGTCTCTGCGATTAATCTAAAAAAAATTCAAGCATTTACAGGCATAGAGATAGATGAGATTGTCTTTGCAGGAGGGGCAAGTAGGGGTGAGCTTTGGTGTCAAATTTTAGCTGACGTGACGGGATGTAAAATAAAAATTCCTAAAGTAACAGAGGCAACTGCACTGGGTGCTGCTATGGCTGCAGGTATTGGGGCTGAGGTTTATGAAAGTTTGGTTGAGGCTTCAGATGTGTTAGTAAGTTGGGATAGAGAGTATGTTTCCAATATGGAAAATTTTGAACTTTATCAAGCTATTCAAGAGAAGTGGCAAAAGGTCTATGTTGAGCAGTTGAAGTTGGTAGATAGAGGGCTTGTTGAGAGTATGTGGAAGGCTCCTGGGTTGTAAAATATATAGATCTATTTTATAAGCCTTGACTTCACGATGTAATTACATTATAATTACAAATAGAGTTCAAAGCATATAAGGATAATAAAATGACAACACTAACACCCATAGGAAATTCACAAGGTATTAGAATACCGAAACCTCTCATTAAACAAGCCAAACTAGAAAATAGTGACCTTGAATTGATTGTGATAGACAAAGGGTTGCTAATTAAACCCATTAATCAAACTCCTCGAAAGCAATGGAGTGAAAATATTCAACAAGTTTTAGCAGAATATGAAAATCAAAAAGATGAAGCATTATTATCGGACTTTTTAGATGATAGTGATTTAGAAGCATGGCAATGGTAAAAAAAGTTCAACGATTTGACATTGTACTTGTCAAGCTCAACCCAACAGTAGGTTCAGAAATACAAAAAACAAGACCTTGTGTTGTTATTTCCCCAAATGAAATGAATGTTCTTAAAACTGTTATTATTGCTCCTTTGACAAGTAAAGGTTTTGAGTTTATATTTAGACCTAAAATAGAATTTGAAAAGAAAGAAGGCTTGGTACTACTAGACCAGATACTAGCTGTTGATAAAAAACGAATTATTAAAAAAATAGGTCAAGTCACAGAAGAAACTTCTTTAGAAATTATTGAGACACTATTGGAGATGTTTAAGTAGATGAAAAATCTTATACGAGATTTACTTACTGTGAACTGATATGTTAATTTCAAAGCATAGACAAAAAGTAGAGCTTAAGTTGGGCTAGGTGAGTTGTTTGAATGATTTTTAGAAGTTGTAGGGTTTTAATATATATAAACATAAGCTTATAGGTATTGTTTTATGGGATTCGTTGGTTTTTTTGATTAATCTTTCTTGGGTATAATGTTTGGATTAAATGAGAGAGATACCCAATGCTAACTAAACTAAAATCACTAAAAAACCATCAAGGTTTCATGAAATATTTTAAAAATACTTCATGGCTTTTTGGAGAAAAAATACTCCGAATGGTAGTAGGACTCTTTATTGGTATTTGGGTAGCAAGATATTTAGGTCCTGAACAGTTTGGTCTTTTCTCTTATGCTCAAAGTTTTGTGGGGCTTTTTACAGCCATTGCAACACTTGGGCTTGATGGTATTGTTATACGAGAACTTGTTAAAGATGAGAGCCGAAGAGATGAACTTTTAGGTACAGCTTTTTACTTAAAGTTACTGGGTGCTTTTCTTGTACTTATAATTTTGGCTGTTGCTATTAATTTTACTTCAAATGATGCGACTACAAATAGTATAATTTTTATTATCGCCTCTGCAACTATTTTTCAGAGTTTTAATGTGGTAGATATGTATTTTCAAAGCAGAGTTATGAGTAAGTTTGTAGTCTATGCAAACTTCATTTCTCTTTTTTTCTCTTCTTTGATTAAGATAATATTGATTTTAAATGAAGCTCCTCTTATAGCTTTTGCTTGGGTAGTTTTGTTTGATAGTTTTGTTTTAGCTGTTGGATTTTTATACTTTTATTTGAAAAGTAATCTTTCTATTAAAATATGGGTATTTGATAAATATATAGCATTAATGTTATTAAAAGATAGTTGGCCCTTAATTTTAGCTTCCGTAGCGATAATGGTACAAGCTAGAATAGATCAAGTAATGATTAATACAATGATTGGCAGTATAGAAGTTGGCTATTATAGTGTGGCATTAAAACTTATTGAACTATTTGGTTTTGTGCCTATGTTGCTAAAAACTTCTTTATATCCTTCTATTCAAAATGCTAAGAGTTATTCTAAAGAACTTTATCAACATAGATTATTGAACTTTTATCGTTTGAACTTTTTACTATTTTTGGTGGTTGGTACAATAGTTTTTATATTTGCAGAGGAGATAGTAGTATTGTTATTTGGTATGGAATATCAGAGTGCTGGTATACTTTTAGCATTAATGTCTACAAGACTTTTTTTTACAAATATGGGAACAGCTAGAGGCATATTTATTTTAACCGAAAATCTTATGAAATTTGCGATTATTACTACTTTATTAGGAACAATAATAAATGTATTTTTAAATTATTTATGGATTGAGGAATATGGAGGAAAAGGAGCCATCGTTGCTACGATAGTTTCTTTTACTGTAACCATATTTGTAGTTGATATATTTTATTCTAAAACAAGAGGAAATGTATTGTTACAGTTAAAAGCAATGATGACTTTTTATAAAATTGAATTAAGGAAATAATAGATGAAAGAGAAGTTAAGAAAAAATAAAATCATTAGAGATATATTTTTTTTCTTTAGAGGAACAAAAGAGTTTTTAAAGTTTCAACCCATTGTTTTAACAAAACAATATTTATGGTTTATTGGGCAATTTAAAAACTATAAAAATATGCCAAAAAATAAAAAATTTCAAACAGTTGAATGGTATCCATGTTTGTTTGATAACTTGTCTCATACACCATTAGACCCGACTTATTTTTTTCAAGACTCATGGGCTGCAAAAAAGCTTTTTGAACTAAAACCAATAGAGCATTATGATGTAGGAAGCTCGGCAAAAACTATTGGAATTTTATCCCAGTTTGTACCTATTACGATGATTGATATTCGTCCTATTGAGTTAGACTTAGAAAACTTGTCTTTTCAGAAAGGGTCTATTTTAGAGTTGCCTTTTGAAGATAATTCTTTAGGAACGATTTCTTCTTTGTGTGTAGTTGAACATATAGGACTTGGGCGTTATGGAGACCCTATTGACCCTTTTGGTAGTGAAAAAGCTATTAAAGAGTTAAGTCGAGTACTTAGAGTAGGAGGTATTATTTTATTTTCTGTTCCTATTGATAATGAAAATAAAATATATTTTAATGCTCATCGTGCTTTTACAAGAACATATATCTTAGAACTTTTTTTAAATTTTAAAGTTTTAGAAGAGAAGTACCATTATGGAACAAAAATGTATGACAATTATGATGAAACTAAAGGTTTTGGAACAGGTTTATATATGTTGAAAAAAGAAAAATGATAATTAGTAAAATAAGTGGAGGGCTTGGAAATCAAATGTTTCAGTATGCTATTGCTAAAGCTATTGCTATCAAGAATAACAATACATTTAAGTTGGATATATCTGCATATGAGAGTTACAAATTACATAATGGATATAGATTAAATATTTTTTCTATTGAAGAAAGTTTAGCTACAAAAAAGGAGATAATATATTTAGCTGGATATACAAATCGATTTTTATCAAAGCTGAAATTTCCTAGAAAATCAACTTATTATAAGGAAAAAGAACGAACAGTTTATGATAATAATGTTTTCTCTTTTTTTGATATTTATTTAGATGGTTATTGGCAGAATGAAAATTATTTTTTACCTATACGAGATAGTTTAGTTCAAGATTTCTTACCTAAAGAGGAAATAAGTGTTACTGCTAACAATTATTTAAATCAGATTCAATCTCTTGTCTCTGTTTCTATTCATGTGAGGCGAGGAGATTATTTAAATAATCCTCAAATAGGAATATTAGATATCAATTACTATAAAAAAGCAGTAAATTATCTATTCAAGGAGCTTAAGGAGGTAAAGTTTTTTATTTTTTCAGATGATATTCTTTGGTGTAAAGAGAATTTTGGCTTTATTGATAATAAAATATTTGTAGAAAATACAGAAACAGAACTAGATGACTTGATGTTAATGAGGTCTTGTAAACATAATATTTTAGCAAATAGTTCATTTAGTTGGTGGGCTGGTTGGTTAAATGAAAATAGTAATAAGTTAGTTATTGCTCCTAAAAAGTGGATGGTAGACAATCCTAATAACTATAAATGGTCTTCAGATACTTGGACAGAGATATAATGATAGTCAAAAAAATATTTTTAATAATACATATACTGGCATATAAAATTGTAAGAATTAAAGCATTTTACTATTCCAAACTTTTTAAACGTTGTGGTAAAAATTTTTATTTATGGGGAAATTGTTATATTAAGAATCCACAAAAAATTGAAATTGGAAATAATGTAAGTATAAATGATGGGGCTTACCTAAATGGGTTAGGTGGTATTGAAATTGGAAATAATGTGTCTATTTCTGCTTTGGCTAAAATTGTTTCAACAAGTCTTGATATTAAGGTTTTTAAAATTGAAAAATTACATATTAATAAAAAGATTACTATAGGAAACAATGTACAAATAGGTGTGGGTGCTATTATTTTAAGTGGTATGACTATTGGAGACAATGTTATTGTAGGAGCAGGAGCTGTTGTTACAAAAGATATTAACTCAAATAGTATAGCTGTAGGGAATCCTGCTAAAGTTTTACGGAAAATATAGATGAAACTACCTTATGTATCTATTGTAATGTCTACTTATAATAGTGAAAAATATTTGATTGAAGCCATTGAGAGTATCTTAACTCAAACATATACTAATTTTGAATTCATTATTATTAATGATGGTTCAACTGATAATAGCTTAGATATTATTAAAGATTTTATGAGAAAAGATAAACGGATTATACTTATAAGTAGAGAGAATAAGGGGTTACCTTTTTCTTTAAATGAGGGGATAATGTTTGCAAAAGGTAAGTATATAGCAAGAATGGATGCTGATGATATTAGCCTTCCTTTGAGACTTGAAAAACAGATTAACTTTATGGAAAAGAATAGAGAGATAGGTATTTGTGGTACAGCTATTTTAAATTTAGATACGGGAAAACAGTGGCTACTTAACTCTAATGACAAGAAATTGAAAACAGAATTACTCTTTTCATCTATTTTTGCTCATCCATCTGTAATGATAGATAGACAGATACTTATAGATAATAAACTTTTTTATAATGAGAAATTTTTACAAGCACAAGATTTTGAACTTTGGACTCGCATGGCAGAGTATACTAAATTTGCTAATTTGAAAATACCTCTTCTTAGATATAGGGTTCTTGAAGAGAGCATCACAAGAGTATCAGATAAAAATATAGAAGACAGGTATAAAATTATAAAAAGTATTTTTATATATTCTTTAAAAAGATTAAATATTCAAAACAACGAAGAGGAGAATAGACTTCATTTTAATTTGACAGTCAATACAAGAATCAGAGATAATCAGATAGAGTTTAGTAGCTTAGAAAAATATTTTTCTAAGCTTGTTGAAGCTAATTATAGAGAAAAAATATTTGATAACCAAGAACTAAAAAAAGTTTTAGGTAAAAAATGGTTTTGGAATGTTTATTATAAAAAAAGTATTAAAGCTCTTTTTTCTAAATATTTTTTCTATGGAGTTTGGAGTATGGTGACAAAATGATAAAGTTTTCAATAGTAATCCCTCTTTATAATAAAGAGGAAGATATAGTAAACACTATAAATTCAGTGCTAAATCAAAGCTACCCAGCAGATGAGATTATCATTGTAGATGATGGTTCAACGGACAAGAGCGTAGAGATAATTAAAAATAGTTTTGGGGAGAAGGTAACTTTAATTTCTCAAAAAAATTCAGGAGAAACTTCAGCTAGAAATAAAGGTCTTAGTGAAGTGAAAAATGAGTATGTTGCTTTAATTGATGCAGATGATTTATGGGAAGAAGATTTTTTATTGGAGATTAAGAGCTTAATCGAAAAATATCCAAGTGCCATTTTTTATTCAACAGCTAGTCAAAGTGTTGATGAACATGGGGTATCTATAAAAAATCAAGTTAGTTTTTACGATGAATTTCAAGGCATTATAGAGGATTTTCCAAAGACTTTTTCTGAAAATTATGGAATGCTAAACTCTTCTAGTGTTTGTATTCGAAAAACTATTTTTGATAAAGGAGTACTTTTTCCTAAAGGAGAAAAAAGAGGAGGAGATTTATGTTATTGGTTAGCACTCTCTCTACTTGGAAACTTTGCTTTTTCAGCAAAACCTCTCTCTATTTATAGGTTAGATGCATCTAACCGAAGTGGAATGATACATAAAGAAGGAATAGTCCCTTGTCCCATTAAATGGTTTTATGAAAATAAAGAAGAGTTAAAAGAACACAAACAGTACAAAAGTCTAAAAAAATTCATCTATTCTAACATTTTTATTACTGTCTATGGAGGTTTTGCTTTAAGCAGAAACTATATCTCTATAGATGCAGTTGTTGAGTTAATGAAAAAAAATAAAGATTGGTTTTATATTTTACTTTACCCTGCTTATTTGGTGCCTGTAGGGCTTTTAAACTTTATTAAAAAAATACGAAGAGAGTTTAGATAATATGACCATAGCCTTCCTTTCGCACCTAGACCTAAACCTTTACTTATTTCGTCTACCTATTATGAAAAAACTCGTAGAAGAGGGGCATAGAGTTTATGCTGTTTGCCCAAGAGGTGATAAGTTTGATTTGTTTGCTAAAGATGGTATAGAAGCCATATCGTATGATATAGAGCGTTCTAGCCTAAACCCTCTCAAAGAGATAAAAGCAATTTATAATATTTACAAAGCCATAAAACCACTTGAACTTGACATGATTCATACTTTTACAGCTAAACCAAATATATATGGAACATTGGCCGGGAAAATGGCAAAAATTCCGACCATTATAAACTTGGTTGAGGGCTTAGGCTCTTTTTACATTGAAGATACAAGAAAAAATATAGCTGTTCGTACCGTTATAGAGAAGTTATATAAATTGGTTTTTTTGATGTCAGACAAAGTTGTATTTGTAAACTCAGATGACCCTGAATATTTGAAAAGTAGAGGAATTATTAAAGAGAGTCAAATAAAAATTATAAAATCGGTGGGGATAGATACAGAAGAGTTTGACCCAGCACTTATAAATCAAGAGACAATTGACTTGTTGAAAAAATCGTTAAATATAGAGAAGAGAACAGTTGTTCTTATGGTGGCACGAGCTATTTGGCATAAGGGTATTCGTGAGTATTATGAGGCTGCTACGCTTTTGTCAGGTTGTAAAAATGTGCAGTTCATTTTGGTAGGTGATATAGATGAAGGGAACCACTCCTCGGCAGATAAAGAGTTTTTAAACTCTGGAGATGTTCTATGGTTAGGGCATAGAGATGACGTGTTAGAACTTACAGGGATGAGTGATATTTATGTTTTACCAAGTTATAGAGAGGGGGTTCCTCGTACACTGCTTGAAGCAGCCTCTATGGCAAAACCGATTATAACAACTGATACCGTTGGGTGTAGGGAAGTGGTAAAAAATGGTAAAAATGGTTTTTTAGTACCAGTGAAAGATTCAAAATTATTGGCAAAAAAGATAGAAGAGTTGTTAAATGATAATGATGTACGAAAGCTTATGGGTGAAAATGGTAGAATATTAGCCATTAAAGAGTTTGATGTTAAGCAGGTTGTTAAACAGTATATAAAACTTTATGAAGATTTGGGAAAATAGACTTTTAAGTTAAGATATAGGAATTTAAGTAAAAAAGGAAAAGTAGTGACAAAAATAGAAAATTTTATAGAAAAGAATATTTTATCAATAGTTCTTTTTATTGTTTTGGCATACATGTTTAGTATGGGTGTTAGAATGTATTGGCCTATGCATTTTGCAGATAATGCTTCCATGATGTACGCAGGTGAGTTGATGATAAATACCAATGATGGGTATTTTTTTTCAACCAATGCTAAAGATATTATTGATGGGGTTATAGCAGAAGACAGACAGAGAGCAAGTGCTATATCTGCCAGTCCTGGTTTGGTACTCTTGACTGCTTATGCTACTAAGTTTACATCTTTTTCACTTGATACGGTTTCTCTTTATCTACCTGCGATTATCTCCTCTTTAATTGTTATACCTATTGTGCTTACTGGGCGTTTGTTAGGCAATACTCTGCTTGGGTTTTTGGCTGCATTGCTAGGTTCTATTGCTTGGAGTTATTATAACCGTACTATGGTAGGGTATTATGACTCTGATATGTTTTCTGTCTTTTTACAGTTTATGATTTTTTACTCCTTTTTATCGGTGGTTTATAAGAAGCATTTTGTAAGTATAGTTTTTGCTTCATTTCTTGTGTTTATCTACCCTTACTTTTACCCTCAAGGAATGACGCTTGTCTATGCTATGTATATTTTGTTGATTTTATATATGGTTCTTGAGTACAAAGGAGTTATTAGTAATGAGGAGACAGCTCCTTATAAAGATGGGGCTATCTCTCTTTATGGAGCTATTACACTGTTAAGTATACCTCTAATGATTACCTTACCTATAAAGACTAGAATTTTACTTTTTATCATTTTTGTGGCTGTAATAGTATCTAAAAAATTACAAGAGAAACAATTATTATATTTAGCAGTCTTCTCTTTTGTAGCTTTTTTATTTTTTGGAAATGTCTTTGCTGTTATCTGGTCTCATGTTGTTACTTATGCAGACCGTGGTGTGGCAGAAGGATCTTTAAAGTTTTATGAAGTAGTACAGACGGTTCGTGAAGCAGGGGCTATTCCTTTCTCTACTATGGCAAATAGAATTTCTGGTTCAGAGGTTGGTGTGATAGTAAGTCTTATAGGCTATGTCCTTTTGTTTATAAGACACAAAGCATTTTTAATTGCCTTACCCTTAATAGGTGTGGGTGTATTTTCTATGATTGGTGGATTGCGTTTTACGGTGTATGCTGTTCCTGTAGCTGCTCTTTCTGCTGTTTATCTATTTTTCTTTTTAGGGGATAGGCTAAAAGAGAATGTAGCAGATAAAAAGCAACAAAATATAGCTAAATATACATTTGTTATTTTAGCTACAGCTGCTATGATTTACCCAAATATTAAACATATTCAAGGTTATCTAGTCCCTACTGTTTTAAATAAAACAGAAGTTGCTGACCTTGATAAGCTTGATGATATAGCATCAAATAAAGATTATACACTCACTTGGTGGGATTATGGTTATCCTATTTGGTACTACTCTGATACAAACACGTTAATTGATGGTGGTAAACATACTCATGATAACTATATTATCTCTAAACTTATGTTTTCAGATTCACCTCAACAGGTGGCAAACTTAAGTCGTTTGTCTGTAGAGACTTATGTTGACTCTAATTACTCCATTGTTGCTGATACACTTTTTAAAGATAGTAAAAAGAGTCCAAAGCAGTTTATGGAAGATTTAAAGAGTGAAAACTATGAACTTCCAGCAAAAACAAGAGATGTTTACTTGTATTTTCCATATAGAATGATGCGTATTTTTCCAACTGTTGGTGTATTTGGTAATATTAACCTAAAAACAGGTAAGCCTGAGAGAACCATTCATTTTTATCCTTCTGCTCCAGCACAGCAAAATGGAGCTAAGGTGATACTTCAAAATGGTATTGTTTTTGATTCGGCAAAGGGAGAGATCGAACTTGGAGGAAAAATAAAAAAAGTACAACGTTTCGATATAGCTACTTTAGGAGCCAATGGTATACCAAAAGTAAAGTCACAATTGATGCATATGGATGGTGAGTTTTGTGTCGTATATTTACAGAGTTATGGCTCAATAATCGTAATGGATAGAAAAACGTATAACTCTGCGTATGTACAGATGTTTATGCTTGGAAAATATAATAAAAAGTTATTTGAGTTGGTTGTCTCATCACCATATAGTAAAATATATAAAGTAAAATAGGCTCTCTATCATGTACCCAATGCTTATTAAACCCATGTTAGATAAGATGTTAGCATTGGTACTAATTTGGTTTTTTTTACCTTTTATAGTTTTAACAGCACTGTTTGTATTTGTAAAAATAGGTAGACCCATTCTTTTCAGACAGGTGAGACCTGGATATAAAGAGAGACTTTTTGGTATCTATAAATTTAGAACCATGAGCGATGAAAAAGATGAAAATGGAGAGCTTTTACCTGATGATAAACGCTTAACCAAATTGGGACGATTTTTACGAAAAGCAAGTTTAGATGAACTTCCACAACTCTTTAATGTACTAAAGGGAGAGATGAGTTTTGTGGGTCCAAGACCTCTGTTGGTAGAGTATTTAGAATGCTATAATGATGAGCAGAAAAAACGGCATACTGTTACTCCAGGCATAACAGGTTGGGCTCAAGTCAATGGACGTAATGCTATAAGCTGGGAGCAGAAGTTTAAATATGATGTTTGGTATGTAGAAAACCAGTCTTTTTTACTTGACTTGAAGATAATGTGGATGACTTTTTTAAAAGTTATAAAGAGGAGTGATGTAAACTCTAGCTCTTCTGTAACCATGGAAAAATTTGAAGGGACCAAATGATGAAAGAAGATAAACGATTTGATGGTTGGCAATATCCAAAAGTAGAAGATGGTGTGATGACAAAATATAATTGGATAGCTCAGCATATTGAAGGTTTTAAATTAGGCTACAAGACAGATATAGGAGCTTTCTCTTATATTAATGCAAAGTATGGAGTGGTTATAGAAGATTATGTTCAGATAGGTTCTCACTGTTCCCTATACTCTATCTCAACCATTGATAATAAACAAGGTCGGGTTCATCTTAAAAAAAATTGTAAAATAGGGTCACACTCTACAGTTATGCCAAATGTAACCATAGGTGAAAACTCTATAGTAGGAGCAAACTCATTAGTCTTAGAGGATATCCCCAATAATGTTGTTGCTTTTGGTGTTCCTGCAAAAGTTATGAGGAAGATAGATGAATAGACTATTCTTAAGCCCACCACACATGAGTGGAAAAGAGCAACAGTACATAGCTGAGGTATTTGAGAGTAATTATATAGCACCACTTGGAGCTTTTGTAAATAGATTTGAAGAGTCTGTTAAAGAGTATACTGGCACCTCTAATGCTTTGGCTCTCTCTTCTGCAACGGCTGGTTTACACTTGGCACTTAGAGTTTTAGGTATTGAAAAAGGTGATATAGTATTAACCTCTACTTTTACTTTTATAGGTTCTGTTAATGCTATACTTTACCAAGGAGCAACACCTGTTTTTATAGATTCTGATGAGTCTTGGAATTTGTCACCAGAACTTCTGAAAAAAGCTATAAAAGAGTTAAAGGTTAAACCAAAAGCCCTTATTTTAACCCATTTATATGGGCAGATGGCAAAGATAGATGAAATAGTTGCTATTTGTAAAGAGGAGGGGATATACCTTATAGAAGATGCAGCAGAATCTTTGGGTGCTTCATATAAAGGTCAACAGAGTGGAACTTTCGGTGATTTTGGTGTCTACTCTTTTAATGGGAATAAGATATTAACTACTTCTGGAGGAGGTATGTTAGTCTCAAACAATAAAGAGTGGATAGAAAAAGCGATGTTTTTTTCAACTCAAGCAAAAGAGAAATTTTTACACTATGAGCATAAAGAGTATGGTTATAATTATCGTATGTCAAATGTTCTAGCAGCCATAGGTGTGGCACAGATGGAAGTACTTGCTGAACGTGTTAAACGTAAACGAGAAGTATTTGAATTTTATAAAGAGCAGTTATCTGGTATAGAAGAGATAAGCTTTATGCCAGAGATTAAAGGTTCTTATGGAAACCGTTGGTTAACAACACTTATTTTTGAAAAAACTGACCCTTTAAAGGTAGTAGAATCATTAGAAGAAGTTAATGCAGAGAGTCGTCCCCTATGGAAGCCGATGCATATGCAAGAGCTTTTTGAAGATAGTCAAACTTTTGTTGATGGAACAAGTGAAGAGATGTTTGACAGAGGTCTCTGTCTTCCTTCACCAACAAAGTGTAAAAATGATGAGTTAATGCGTGTAGTAGAGGTTATTAAAAATATATGTTCTTAGAGAGTCTTTTTAAACCAACCAATGCAAAGAGAATTATTTTTTTTCTTTTGGTTGATATTTTAATCTCTATAGCGACGATTGTTATCGCTTATCTTTTACGTTTCAACTTTACTATTCCTTCCATATTTTTTCCTTCAATGTTAAATATGATGATGATTTTAATACCTTTAAAAATACTTATTTTTTTTATATTTAGAATCTATTTTGTAGCATGGCGATACTTTGGTCTAGGAGAGTATAAAAAACTTATTTTTTCTCATCTATTGATATACCCACTGTTTGCACTTATATTTTTAGTTCTATATAACTCTTTTGGGAATTTCCCTCGTTCTGTTATAGGAATTGACTTTTTTCTTTCTCTTTTTTTTATAGGTTTTTTACGTATCTCTAGACGTATCTATTTAGAGTCTGCTTATGAAACTGTACAGACTCCTACTCTCCTTTTTGGAGCAAGTGAACGTGCTACACATATTATAAAGTCTGCAATAAATGGAAATATAAAGTACACTCCAAAAGCTTTAATTTCAGATGATGAAGGGTTAAGAGGAACTTACTTTTCAAATTTAAAAGTATATAGCCATAAGACTATGGTAGAAGCAATTGTAAAATATAAGATTACATCTGTCATTATCACTCAAGATATGGAACGAGAAAAACTTGATGAACTCTTTACCGAGTTGAATAGTTTTGGAATTAGAGATATTAAGATAGTTCAGATATTCCAAGATGACAATCCCTCTTTTTTGGATATTTCTATAGAAGATCTACTAGCACGTAAACCAAAAGATTTGGATATGATAAGTATAGCAAACTATATAGCAGGGAAAGTGGTAATGATAACAGGAGCAGGGGGAAGTATAGGTTCTGAACTCTCACGTCAAGTAGTACTTTTTGGTGCTAAGCAGATTATTTTATTAGACCATTCAGAATTTAACTTATATCAAATAAGTGAAGAGTTAGAGGGGAACAATATTGTCTCTGTTATGTTAAGTATAAAAGAGAGAGAAGCCTTAGAAGAGGTATTTATTAATTATTCACCAGATGTAGTATTACATGCAGCAGCCTATAAACATGTTCCATTATGTGAAGAAAATATAGAGTCTGCTGTGCAAAATAATATATTTGGAACCAAGAATGTAATTGATTTATCCGTTGCACATGATGTCTCCAAGTTTTTACTTGTTTCAACCGATAAAGCTGTACGACCTACCAATGTGATGGGAACGACTAAAAGGGTCTGTGAGTTGTATGCCCATGCAGTACCAAGTAGAAACACTGAGATAGTAGCCGTTCGTTTTGGCAATGTATTGGGAAGTTCAGGTTCTGTTATTCCAAAGTTTAAAGCCCAAATAGAAAAAGGAGAGAATATAACGGTAACTCATCCAGATATTACCCGTTATTTTATGCTTATACCTGAAGCTTGTCAGTTGGTTTTGCAAGCAGCCTCTATTGCAAAAGGTGGGGAGCTTTTTATTTTAGATATGGGTGAACCTATAAAAATTGTTGATTTGGCAAAAAGGATGATAGAGCTTTCAGGACGTGATGATATAGAGATAGAATTTACAGGTTTACGAGCAGGAGAGAAGCTTTATGAGGAGCTACTTATAGATGATGCAGACTTAAAAACAGAGTATGACTCTATTTTAGTTTCGAGTAGTCCTTCTGTTGATTATGCTATACTTGTATCTCAAATAGAACGTCTAAAAAATAAAAATGAATTGAGTATTTTAAAAGAGATAGTCCCAGAATTTGACCATAAGGTGTAATATTGTGAATATAAAAAATATAGCTAAGGAAGTTTTTTCCATAGAGGCAAAAGCCATTGCTCATTTGTCAAATCTTTTAACAGATGATTTTGAAAAAGCTGTTAAAGATATTTTACTCTGCCATGGAAAATTGATTATTTCTGGTATGGGTAAGTCAGGTATTATAGGTAAAAAAATTGCTGCAACTATGGCTAGCACAGGAACCCCCTCATTTTTTTTACATCCAGGTGAAGCTTATCATGGTGATTTAGGAATGATAGAAAAAGATGATATGGTTTTACTCATTTCAAATTCGGGTGAGACCGATGAGGTATTAAAGCTTATACCTTTTTTAAAATCTCAAGGGAATATTATTGTAGCGATGAGTGGGAATATAAATTCTACTTTAGCAAAACATGCTAACTATCATTTAAATGTATCAGTAGAAAAAGAGGCTTGTCCTCTGCAATTGGCACCTACCTCTTCAACAACAGCAACACTGGTTATGGGTGATGCATTGGCTATTGCATTGATGAAAGAGAGAGATTTTCAGGATACGGATTTTGCACAGTTCCATCCAGGAGGAAGTCTTGGACGGCGACTTTTAACTAGAGTTGAAGATGTTATGCGAAAAAATAATTTACCAAAAGTGACTAAAAATACATCTACAAAAGAGCTTATTCAAGTAATCTCAACAGCACGTTTAGGGTTAGCTGTTGTAATGGAAAATGAAAAAATAGTTGGAATTGTTACCGATGGAGATATAAGACGTTCAATGGAGAGTTTAGAGGAGAAGTTTTTTAAGTTAAGTGCAGAAGAACTTATGTCTAAAAATCCAAAAACTATAGATAAGAGAGAAAAGTTGACAATGGTTCAAAAAGTTATGACAGATTTAAAGGTTAATTCTCTTTTAGTGACAGATAAAAATAGTTTTGTTGGAGTAGTGCAAATCTATGATTTAGGAATTTAATATATAATATTAAAAAATGTTCTATTTAGGGTTTTATATTAATTAAACCTTAGATATAATTTAGTTCATTTAAATTAAGGAGTAAACGTATATATATGAAAAAGATGAAGATAGCTATAGCAGGAACAGGGTATGTGGGGTTGTCAAATGGAGTTTTATTGGCACAAAATAATGAAGTAGTTGCATTAGATGTTATACCAGAGAAAGTAGAGATGCTTAATAGAAAAGAGTCTCCTATTGAAGATAGGGAGATTGAAGATTATTTAAAAAACAAAGAACTAAATTTTAAAGCAACATTAGATAAAGAAGAGGCTTATAGAGGTGCTGATTTTGTAATTATTGCAACGCCTACAGATTATGACCCTGAAACAAATTATTTTAATACCTCTTTGGTTGAGATGGTAATTAAAGATGTTATTGCTTTTAATCCTGATTTGCCTATGATTATAAAATCAACAGTACCTGTAGGCTTTACTAAAAGTGTAAGAGAAAAATACAAGAGTGATAATATTATATTTTCACCAGAGTTTTTAAGAGAGGGAAAAGCACTTTATGATAACCTTTATCCTTCACGTATTATTGTTGGTGAAATCTCAGAGCGTGCTACAACATTTGCCAATCTATTAGCTGGGGGAGCAATTAAAGAGAACATAGATATATTATATACAGACTCAACAGAAGCAGAAGCAATTAAACTTTTCTCAAATACTTATTTAGCTATGCGTGTCTCTTTTTTTAATGAACTTGACTCCTATGCCGAAGCACATCACTTAAATAGTAGACAGATTATTGAAGGGGTAGGACTTGACCCAAGAATAGGCTCTCACTATAACAATCCATCATTTGGCTATGGAGGGTATTGTTTGCCAAAAGATACTAAGCAGTTAAGAGCAAACTACAAAGATGTTCCAAACTCAATTATCGGTGCCATTGTAGATGCAAACAGTACAAGAAAAGATTTTATAGCAGACTCTATTTTAGCAAAAAATCCAAAAATAGTTGGTATCTATAGATTGGTGATGAAAAGTGGATCAGATAATTTTAGAGCCTCTGCGATTCAAGGTATTATGAAGCGTATTAAAGCAAAAGGTATTGAAGTGGTTATTTATGAACCAGCTTGCGATGATGATGCATTTTTTAATTCAAGAATAATCAATGATTTAGAGGAGTTTAAAAAACTATCTGATGTGATTGTTGCTAATAGACTTTCTGATAATATTAGAGATGTTGAAGAAAAAGTATATACTAGAGATATTTTTAATTCTGACAGTTAAATATATAATAAAAAAGGGGGGGGATAAATGAAAATTTTAGTAACAGGAGGAGCTGGATATATAGGCTCCCATACAACAATATTATTGATAGAAGCAGGATATGAAGTGGTTATCTTTGATAATTTTTCTAATGCATCAAAAGAGAGTATACGTAGAGTAGAGGCTATTGTCGGTAAAGAAATTGCAGTAATAGAAGGTGATATTAGATCTAGAGAAGATTTACGTAAAGTTTTTATGGCACATAAGATAGATGCTGTTATTCACTTTGCAGGGCTTAAAGCTGTAGGTGAGTCAGTAGAACAACCTCTTCGGTATTATGATAACAATGTAAATGGTTCAGCTGTTTTGTGTGAAGTAATGTCAGAGTATAACTGTAAGTCTATTATTTTTTCATCTTCTGCTACAGTTTATGGTGATCCTCATACTACTCCTATTTTAGAGAATTTTCCTCTTTCTGCTACTAATCCTTATGGACGTTCAAAGCTCATGGTTGAAGAGATATTAAGAGATGTTTATGTCTCAGACAGTGAGTGGAAAATAGTTCTGCTGCGTTACTTTAATCCTGTAGGAGCTCATGCGTCAGGAACCATAGGTGAAGACCCAAATGGTCTACCCAATAATCTTATGCCTTTTATCTCTCAAACAGCAGTGGGTAAGAGAGAGTATCTTTCAGTATTTGGTAATGATTATGATACGGTAGATGGTACAGGAGTTAGAGACTATATTCATGTAGTCGATTTGGCACAGGGGCATGTGAATGCTTTAGATAGAATTAAAAATTTTAAAGAGCCAATGACCATTAACCTAGGGACAGGAAATGGATATTCAGTTTTAGAGATGGTAGAAGCTTTTGAGCGTGCGTCTGAGAAAAAAGTTTCATATAAAATAGCAGAACGAAGAGCAGGTGATATAGCAACTTGTTTTGCTGACCCCTCTTATGCTAAAGAAGTTTTAGATTGGGAAGCTAAAAGAGGTATAGATGAGATGTGTGAAGATGTATGGCGATGGCAGAGTCAAAACCCAAGTGGATATATAAGTTAAAAAGTATGGTTTAATTAAAAAATAAAAAAGGGAATATTATTTTGAGAAAAGTATTGGTTGTATTTGGTACAAGACCAGAGGCCATTAAGATGGCAGCATTAGTTAAAGCGTTAGAGGAAGAAGAGCTTCTTAAGTTAAAAGTATGTGTGACAGCACAGCATAGAGAGATGTTAGACCAAGTGCTTGAAATCTTTGAGATAGAGCCAGATTATGATTTAAATCTTATGAAAGCAGGACAGGACTTATATGCTATAACAGCTAATGTATTGTTAGGTATGAAGGATGTATTGAGTGATTTTCAACCAGACATTGTTTTGGTTCATGGTGACACTACCACTACATCTGCTACTTCTTTAGCAGCTTTTTATCAAAAAATAAAAGTAGGTCATGTAGAAGCAGGTCTTAGAACTCATGATATTTATAGCCCTTGGCCAGAAGAGGCAAACAGACAAATAACAGGTGTTTTAAGCAGTTATCATTTCGCACCAACCATCAATAGTCAAGATAACTTACTTAGAGAAAATAAAAATGGTGAAGATATTATCGTTACTGGTAATACTGTAATAGATGCACTATTTTTAGCACTCGATAAAATAGAAAATAGTAAAGAGTTAAAAGAGAAAATTATTACAAATATTAGTAGTCAATATCAAATGGATAAAAATAGAAAAATAGTTTTAGTAACAGGACATAGAAGAGAAAATTTTGGACAAGGTTTTATAAATATATGTAAGGCGTTAAAAACTCTTGCTGTTAACAATTCAGATATAGATATTGTCTACCCTGTACATTTAAATCCAAATGTTCAAAAGCCTGTTAAAGAGATTCTCTCTGATGAATCAAATATCTACTTAATAGACCCACTGCAATATGAGCAATTTATTTACTTGATGAGTCAATCTTATTTTATTATAACAGATAGTGGTGGAGTACAAGAAGAGGCTCCAAGTTTAGGAAAACCTGTACTGGTTATGCGAGATACTACAGAGAGACCAGAAGCGTTAGAAGCTGGAACAGTTAAGTTGGTAGGGACAGATATACAAGTTATTATAGAAGAGGCTCAAAATCTTCTGGATGATGATGAATCATATGAAAAAATGAGTAAAGCACATAACCCATATGGAGATGGAAAAGCATCTGAAAGAATTGTTACTTTCATCAAGGGGATAAGTTAATGAAGTTTAATAAAGTATGTATGATAGGATTAGGTTATATAGGTTTACCAACAGCTGCTGTATTAGCATCAAGAAAAGTTCGTGTTGTTGGGGTAGATATTAATCAAAAAGCTGTAGATATTATTAATCGTGGTGAGATACATATTGTTGAGCCAGAGTTGGATATTTTAGTTCAAGCGACAGTGAAAGAGGGTTATTTAAGAGCAACCACAGCACCTGAAAAAGCAGATGCATTTATTATGGCTGTTCCAACACCATTTAAAGGTGATGACTATGAGCCAAATCTGGATTATATAGAGTCTGCCACAAGGTCATTGGCACCTATGTTAGAGAAAGGTAACTTGGTTATTTTAGAGTCAACCTCACCTGTAGGAGCTACTGAAAAGATGGCAAAGTGGCTAGCTGAAGAGAGACCAGATTTAACTTTTCCTCAACAAATAGGAGAGGATTCTGATATACGTATAGCACATTGTCCTGAACGAGTTTTACCTGGACATGTTATTCGTGAACTTGTAGAAAATGACCGTATTATTGGTGGTATGACTTCAAAGTGTACTGAAGTTGCAACAGAGCTTTATAAACTTTTTGTTGATGGTGAATGTATAGCAACAAACTCTCGAACAGCTGAGATGAGTAAGCTAACAGAAAATGCATCAAGAGATGTGAGTATTGCTTTTGCCAATGAACTCTCTATTCTTTGTGATAAGATGGGCATAGACGTATGGGAGCTTATTTCTTTGGCAAACAGACATCCAAGAGTCAATATTTTACAACCTGCTTGTGGAGTTGGCGGGCATTGTATTGCTGTTGATCCATGGTTCATAGTCAATGCTTTTCCCAATGATGCACACCTCATGAAAACGGCAAGAGAGATTAACGATGGTAAACCTCTTTTTGTAATTTCAAAAGTAAAAGAGGCACTAAAAGATATAGAAAATCCAAAAATAGCATGTTTAGGTTTAGCATTTAAGCCAAATATAGATGACCTTAGAGAGTCTCCTGCTTTGGAGATTACAAAGATGCTCTCTGATAATGCTAATTTTAATATTTTAGCTGTTGAACCTAACGTCAAAGAACTTCCTAACGTACTTTCTAATAGAAAAAATGTAGAGTTTAGTTCTTTAGTTAATGCCTTAGAGAAAGCAGATGTTGTGGTAATTTTGGTTAAACACAAAGAGTTTGTAGAGTTAGAAAAAGAAAAAATTATACTAAAAAAAGTCATAGATACAACAGGAATAGTAAAATAGAGCATTTCTGAATATTTTTTTAGGTAAAATATTGAATAAAATTAAAAATTGTCTTAGGGAGTTTTAGAGGTGAAAGTTTTAGTAACAGGTACAGCAGGATTTATTGGCTTTCATTTAGCAAAAAAACTACTTGAACGTGGTGATGAAGTTGTAGGTCTTGATAATATAAATGATTATTATGATATTAATCTTAAGTATGCTAGATTGGAAAAGTTAGGTATAAAACAAGATGATATTAAAGATAATCAGCTTGTAACCTCAAGTAATAAGAGTCATAAATTTATAAAAGCTGATTTAGCTGATAGAGAAACAGTAGAAGAGTTATTTAAAAGAGAAAAGTTTGATGCTGTTTGTAACCTTGCTGCTCAAGCAGGGGTTCGATATTCACTAGAGAATCCTCATGCGTATGTTGACTCAAATGTAGTTGGTTTTATGAATATATTAGAATCATGTAGACATACAGGAGTTAAAAACTTAGCATATGCTAGCAGCTCTAGTATATATGGTCTTAATAAATCGCAACCATTTAAAACGACAGATCATACTGATCACCCTGTAAGTCTTTATGCTGCTACTAAAAAGTCAAATGAGATGATGGCACATGCATATAGTCACCTTTATAATATCTCAACTACAGGTTTACGTTTTTTTACAGTTTATGGCCCTTGGGGGCGACCTGATATGGCTCCTATGTTATTTACCGATGCTATTTTAGCTGATAGACCAATAAAGGTATTTAACCATGGAAACATGAGCCGTGACTTTACTTATATAGATGATATTGTAGATGGGATTATAAAAGTTTTAGATAATCCTGCCAAACCTGATGAGAGTTGGAACCCTGAAGAACCAACACCTCGAAGCTCCTCTGCTCCTTATCGTATTTATAATATCGGAAATAATGCACCTGTAAATCTTATGGAGTTTATTACTGAAATAGAGTGTTCTCTTGGTCAAGTAGCACAGAAAATTTTTATGGAGATGCAACCAGGTGATGTAGAGTCAACCTATGCAGATACTTCGGGACTGATGAATGATTTTAACTATAGCCCATCTACCCCTTTAGATAAAGGTGTTACAAACTTTGTTAAATGGTATAGAGAGTTTTATAGTTAGTTTCGTTTATATAATCTATTAGTAATTTTCATTAATATTTCAGTTTTTATCAAAATATTGTATAGAGAGTATGCTTTTATAAGATAATGTTCTCTTTTTAAACATATTTTGGAGTAGAATACTCCAAAAATAACATAAATATACGATAAGGATGCAATATGAAGGGAATAATATTAGCAGGTGGTTCAGGAACAAGACTTTACCCCCTAACGAAAGGGGTTTCAAAACAACTACTACCTATCTATGATAAACCTATGATATATTATCCACTGTCTGTACTTATGTTGGCAGGTATAAGAGAGGTACTTATTATCTCAACTCCAAAAGATTTACCACTTTTCAAAGAGCTCTTAGGCGATGGGTCAGAGATAGGAATAAAACTTGAATATATTGTTCAACCTAGTCCAGATGGTTTAGCACAAGCATTTATATTGGGTGAGAAGTTTATAGGCTCTTCCGATGTCTGTTTGGTACTTGGAGACAATATCTTTTATGGACAAGGCTTAATTGAACTCTTTTCTAAGTCTGTTGAGCATGTTAAAAAAGAGAATAAAGCAACTGTATTTGGGTACTATGTCAATGACCCAGAACGTTATGGAGTGGCAGAGTTTGATAGCGATGGGAATGTTATCTCTTTAGAAGAGAAGCCAGATGTTCCAAAAAGTAATTATGCAGTTATAGGGTTATATTTCTACCCTAATGATGTAGTAAAAAAAGCAAAAATGGTAAAACCCAGTGATAGAGGTGAGTTAGAGATTACCTCGTTAAATCAAGACTATTTAAAAGAAGAGCGTTTAATGGTAGAATTGATGGGAAGAGGTTATGCTTGGCTTGATACAGGAACTCATGAATCTTTACTTGAAGCGAGTCAGTTTATTCAGGTTATTGAGAAGAGACAAGGACTTAAAATAGCTTGTTTAGAGGAGATAGCTTTTGATAAAGGTTATATATCCCAACGAGAGCTTTTAAGATTGGCTGAGCCATTAAAGAAAAACCAATATGGTCAGTATATGATTCGCCGAGCCAATGAGTCTAAACTCGATGCTATTATTAAGGAGGGTTAATGAAGTTTATACTTACAGATATTGCAGATGTGATTGTTATAGAACCTAAAGTACATGGGGACAGTCGAGGCTATTTTGTAGAGACTTTTCGTCAAGATAAACTAGAAGCATTCTTAGGCTATAAAGTAAACCTTTGCCAAGACAATGAGTCGAAAAGCTCTAAGGGGGTACTAAGAGGTTTACACTATCAACTTGCTCCTGCTGCACAAACCAAACTGGTACGTGTTATTCAAGGACGCGTTCTTGATGTGGCTGTAGATATTAGAAAAGGTAGCCCAACTTTTGGAAAACATGTAGCAGTAGAACTCTCTGCTGAAAACAAAAGACAACTCTTTGTCCCTAGAGGGTTTGCTCATGGTTTTGTAGTGTTGGAAGATGATACCGTTTTTGCTTATAAAGTGGACAACTACTATAGTCCTCAAAATGATAGAGGAATACTTTTTAATGATGAAGCATTAGGAATTGATTGGATGTTAAATAGTGACATGTTCAATCTATCAGATAAAGATAAAAATCAACCTCTGCTAAATGAAACAGATGATTTGTTTGAATATGGAGTAGACTATTATGAGCAGTAAAAATATTTTAGTAACAGGATGTGCAGGGTTTATCGGTTCAAACTTTGTACCCTATTTTTTAGAAAAGTATCCAAACTATAACATTATAAATTTAGATTTATTAACGTATGCAGGTGACTTAGAGAACTTAAAAGAGGTAGAAGGAAACAGCCGTTATACATTTATAAAAGGCAATATCTGTAACCGTGAACTGTTAGAGTATATCTTTGAAAAACATAACATAGAAGGGGTAATTCACTTTGCTGCTGAGTCACATGTAGATAACTCCATTAAAAATCCAGGAGTCTTCATAGAGACCAATGTCACAGGAACATTTACGCTTCTTGATGTAGCCTATAAACAGTGGATGGAAAAACCATTTACCTATAAAGAGAACTATAAAGGGTGCAGATTTCACCATATAAGTACCGACGAAGTCTATGGAACATTGAATGAGACTGACCTCTTTACCGAAGAGACTCCTTATGCCCCTAACTCACCATACTCTGCAAGTAAAGCGAGTTCTGATATGGTGGTAAGAAGCTACCAAGAGACTTATGGACTCAACACGGTTATAACCAACTGCTCAAACAACTATGGACCAAAACAGCATGATGAGAAACTAATACCAACCATCATACGAAAAGCATTAGCTCATGAGCCTATTCCTATTTATGGTGATGGAAAAAACATTCGTGACTGGCTCTATGTACTCGACCACTGTAAAGCCATAGGTTTGGTCTACCATACAGGTAAAGAAGCCAATATATATAATATAGGTGGAAGAAATGAAAGAACCAACTTACAAATAGTTGACACAATCTGTACTATTTTAGACCAAAAGGTTCCAGCAGAAAAAAGCTATAAAGAACTCATTACCTTTGTAGAAGACAGAGCAGGGCATGACCGACGTTATGCCATAGATGCCAGCAAACTAGAAACAGAACTAGGCTGGTTAGCCGATGACGATTTTGACTCTGGGATTTTGAAGACGGTTGAGTGGTATTTGGAGAAGTATAAAATAGTTTAAATTAAAACTATTCTATATATGCACATATAATAATTATATAAAAAAACCCAAACTGCTAGTTAAAAGCTAGGTAAATCCGACGAGAAAGCGACTTAATAGTAAAAACGGGGGTCTAAAAACTTCTTCAAAGTACGGTACAATTGGCAGAAAAGACACTTAGCGAAGTTACAGGAAAAGAAAATTATACACATGCAAAACTTGTATCAGCCTATAGAAGTTTGAGAACAAATTTACCTTACTTATTTACCTATAAAAAATACAAATATTTAGGCATACATAACACTACAAATTCTTTGGATGGTGGAGTATTTTCTCCGATGACGGGGTACCCCTTGAGGGTAAAATGTTAATTAAAATTCATAGAGGATTGAGCAAGTCTTTAAAGTTAAAATTGGTGGATGATTATTTGGTTAAAGATAAAAAAAAGTAATTATTCAGACCCCCATTTTTACCATTAAGTCTCAAATCCCAAGTTAGCTTTTCGTATCTTCAAAAAAATACTAAAAGTTTAGAAATTGCACTTTGGATTTAAATTCGGGAAAAGATAAAGGCTTAAACCTATAGATGTTTAATTTATAGGTTTAACTATAAATATGATACAATTTTTTATAGTTTAAACTATAAAAGGAAAAATATGTTAAATAAATTTAGACAATTTCAAAATGCCCTAATAAAAACTTTAGAGACAAATCATACAAGATATTTTTACGACGAACTATTAAACAATGAAAAACTCTTAGCAATAGTAGGAGCAAGAGGTGTAGGTAAGACAACAACACTTTTACAATATCTAAAAGAGCATAAACTTCCAAATTCAAAAAAACTCTATGTTAGTATTGATTGGTTTGACAGTGAGACTCTGTTTGAAATAGCCGAAGAATTTTATAAACATGAGGGAAAATTACTTATAATTGATGAGATTCATAAATATCCAAATTTTGAAAAAGAGTTGAAAAACATTTATGATATTTTTGATTTGAGGGTTATTATAAGTGGAAGTAGTGCATTGTCTATAAATCATGCAAAAGCAGATTTAAGTAGGAGATTGTTAAAAAAAGAGGTAAAGGGGTTATCTTTTAGAGAGTTTCTTGAGTTTAAGTATGATATATCTTTACCAATTATCGAGTTAGGTGATGTTTTTAAAAATCATATAGATTTATCTTATGATATTTTAGAAAAAATTGATAAACCCTCTATTTTGCCAGATTTTAAAGAGTTTGTAGCAAATGGATATTATCCTTTCTATTTTCAAAACCAAGATAGCTCATCGTATCTTTTAAAGTTAAAAGAGACTATCAATGTAGTTCTTGAAGTTGATATTCCCTCTATTGCCAATATAAAATATTCCACTATTAGAAAGTTTAAAAAACTAATTGAATTTATCTGTAGTAGTAGCCCATATACACCAAATATGCAAACTCTTTTATCTAAAATGGATATGCATAAAAATGAATATTCAGAGCTTTATATCTATTTAGATTATTTACAAAAAGCAAAAATTCTGAGACTAAGTAGGAGTGCAAATAAGAAAGAGGCTATTTTAACAAAACCAGAAAAAATTTATCTTAACAATCCAAATCTACATTTTGCATATTGTGATAATAAAGAGATAGGGACACTTAGAGAGGTATTTTTTTCATCTATGTTAGAGGGCTATACTCTTTTTATCCCAAAGCAAGGTGATTTTCTAATAGAAAATAAATATATTGTAGAAGTTGGTGGTAAAGGCAAAGGATTTAAGCAGATAAAAGATATGGATAATAGTTTTGTAGTTGCAGATGATATTGAGATAGGTAGTGGCAATAAAATTCCTCTGTATTTATTTGGATTTTTATATTAATACAGAAAAGAGTAACTATGCATATGTTGTGAGAAACCAATAGTATGTTTTTCTTTTCCTAAGCCCAGTCCGATATAATTGACTTATGAAAAAGAACCTAAAAAAACTACCCATTGGCATTAGTACCTTTAGTGAGATAATCGAACAAAATTATCTCTATATTGATAAAACCAAAGAGGCTTATGAGCTTATTACAAGCTACAAACACACCTTTCCCGACTTCACCCACCAAATCAACACAAACCCCATAAAAGCATAAGTTCATAAAAAAAGTAGGCACTACAGTTTGTAAGGGATTTTATTCACTTTAACCTCCATAAGCTTATAAATTTTCTCA
>JALUKQ010000057.1:0-1648 GCA_027056485.1 Campylobacteraceae bacterium
ATAATACAGTATAAAATATATTTTAAGTATAGTTAGTTTTTATACTTTTATTTATTAAAAAATTAATAAGAATTTTTATTATCTTATATATGTATACGATAATAAAAATTCAATAAAAGGAAATAGGATGATACTTAAAACGTTAAGCTTAGTAGTATTGGTAAGTTTATTTGTGGGATGTGGAGATGCCTCATCTCTAGTTGCACAAAAAGATGAGAATCAAGTTGTACAAGAGAGCTTTAATATAGCTATGGATAATAGTGTCCATGAAGCCAGTGGAGAGTTTAATAACTACAAAGTAGTAGTTTATACCAATGGAGAAGTAGATGATAAACCATCACAATCAAGTAAAGCTATATATGGAAAAATCAATGGAAAAAATACAGCATCATTGTTAACAATTAACAGTAACTACAGTGATGGAGATGTATTTAAAGTAAAAGTATATAAAGATGGTAAGTTGGTAGGAGAGAGTAACGAAAAAGTATTAACAGGTGATACTTTAGAGTTTAGTAGTATAGAGATATAAAATCTTAAGGGGAGAATAAAAATGAAGAAATTTATGATGATAGTAATAGGGTTATTGCTGAGTTTTCAAATGTTACAAGCAAATCAGATAGAAAAAACTGTTGTGTTAAATGCAGGATATAACGCAGTACAGTTTGATGCCAATGTAACATTGGAAGAGTTAAAACGTAAAATAGGGGTAGAAAACCTTTTAAATATACAAGGAGCAGGACAAGGCTCAACATATAAAAAACAATATGTCGATGATGGTTTAGATTTTCTAAATAGTTTTACTCAAACAGAAGCAGGAAAAGCCTTTTGGTTTAAAGTTGCAGAAGATGTAAACTTTACATATATGGCTGATAAGCAAGTTAACAATAAAGTTATTGCTTTAGGAGAAGGTTGGAGCTTTATAGGTGCTATGCTTCCTTTGACTTTAGAAGAGATGAAAAGCCAGTTAGGAGAAGATAATCTACTTATTGTACAAGGAGCAGGACAAGGGTCAACATATAAAAAAGAGTATGTAGATAATGGAACACCTTTTTTAAATAGTTTTACAGCCTTTGAAGTAGGAAAAGGTTATTGGGTGAAAGTTGCATCTCCAGTAACATTGAGTTTTGTTTTTAACCTAGATAAGATAGCAAAAGATAATGCAGGTAACAGTGCAGAAGTAACGAGAACTATAGGTGGTGAAGTATATACGGTTAGAGTTTATAGTGATAGAGAACCAACAACTATACCTTCTCAAGGAACCATGGCTATATATGGTAATCTTAATGGCAATCCTTTATCAATTAGTTTTAATGATACTTACCCAGAAGGTACAAGATTTCAAGTAAAAGTATTTGATGCAGAGGGTAATGAGATGGTCAGAAGTGATATTGCTAATTTTACTACTGAACCTATTGAGTTTGATGATATTGAATTTGAAATACCATGTATAAGTAGAGCAGATTTAGAAGTTAAAATAGCAAATGATGAAGATGTAACTCAAGTTAATACGGGATGTATTACTGATATGAGTGAGTTGTTTAAAAATAGATATGAGTTTAATCAAGATATTGGAGATTGGAATGTTTCTAATGTAACAGATATGTCTTATATGTTTGCTGAGGCATATAGTTTTAATCAACCTATAGGA
>JALUKQ010000057.1:1748-12115 GCA_027056485.1 Campylobacteraceae bacterium
GGCATATAGTTTTAATCAACCTATAGGAAATTGGGATGTTTCAAATGTAACAAATATGCAATCAATGTTTGTTTATGCAGGTGATTTTAATCAATCTATAGGAAATTGGGACGTTTCAAATGTAATAAATATGCAAAATATGTTTTTTGGTACAAATGATTTTAATCAACCAATAGGTGAATGGAATACTTTAAATGTAACAAATATGAATGGAATGTTTGCTGAGGCAGATAGTTTTAATCAATCTATAGGGAATTGGGATGTTTCAAATGTAACCAGTATGCAGAATATATTTTCTGATATGATATCATTGTCAAAAGAGAATTATAATGCTATTTTAAATGGATGGTCAACTTTAATATTACAACAAAATGTAATATTTGATGCTGAAGAGATTAACTATTCTGTTGATGCATCAGAGAGTCGAGCTAAAATTATAAATGATTTCTCATGGACAATTAATGATGCAGGATTAGATGAAACACCACAAGAGGTAGCACAAGTAAAAATAGAAGCATATGCAGAAAATAGTAATAATCCAATTCCTACACTTCAGGACTATCTAGATGCAGGAGTAGTAGGTGTAACAGAAGAGAATTTAGATGCAGTAAATAGTGCTGTCAATGATGCAAATAGTGAAGATGTGGATACTATAGCTGAGCTTAATAGTATAGTTGAGGCTGTTAATAATGCTAATGATACAAGAGGTTTATTAATTAATGAGTTGTCAAGTGGAGTATATACAAATTCTTCTCGATGGTTTGAACTTTATAATGCCTCAGATTCAAATATTGATTTATCTGACTATACATTAAAGTCTCGTTATTATGATGGTAGTGATTCTGGTACATTTGAGTTTGCTTTACCAAGTAAAAATATACCAGCAGGAGGTTACTTGGTGGTAAGACCAAACTATGGACCAGCATTTGATACCACTTTAGAAGATATTGAAAATGACAAAGTCATTTACTTAAAAGATACTGGTTCAACAAAATATCCAGTATGGTACTCTACAAGTAATGGGTTTCTTGAACTTTTAAAAGATGGACAAACGGTTGATTTTGTAACTTTTGGTTATGCTTATACTCCTACAACAGGAACAGCATGGTCTGGTTTAGAAGTTCCAGTATTTGGTTCAGACCAGTGGAAATCAATCGTACGGGATCTAAGCAGTACCGATACAAATACTTTATCTGATTGGACAGAGCGAGAGTTTCAAACCTATGGAGCTCAGAATGATGTAACTTGTAATGATGATACAGATGAAGATGGAATCCCAGACTGTTCAGAGATTCAAGGATCTACTTATGCTGGAATAGACCTTTATACCTTTGGTGCAAGAGTGAATCAAAAAGATATTTTTATAGAAGTTGATTATATGGATTCAACCAATAGTGGAACTTTAGAACTTGATGAAGGTACTGTTCCTCATCAAAAGGCTTTGGAAAAAGTTAGAGATTCATTTTTAGCAAATGGTTATACTGTTCATTTTGATGTGGGAGATTTATTTAGTCAAAATGGAATAATAGATATTGATCCATCATTAATGGATTTGGGAGGAGGAAATCAAGTTGTTTATTCTCAAGCTGTTAACTTAGGTTGTACTAATGCAGGCATTGATGCACGAAGTTATAAAGTAGATAACATGCAAGTAAATAGAAAACAGATTTTTTACTATATGCTTTTTGGAACTTCTCAAAATAGTAATGGTTCAGCTGGGTCATCTGGATGTGCAGAGATGTTAGGTAATGACTCATTAATGACATTAGGAGGATGGAACCTCTCCACAAACTCTGAACAAGATACTAATATATTAATTAATTTTCAAGCAGGAACAGTGATGCATGAATTTGGACATAACTTAGGCTTGGATCATGGAGGTGATGAGAGTAAAAATTATAAACCAAATTATGTTAGTGTTATGAATTATCTTTACCAATTACAAGGTTTAGCAACGATTAATAATAATGAAGGAGACCGTTATTATGCTGACTCTTCTAATAATGAATGTTCAAATATTTCTAATACTATAGGGCTTACCAATCCTTTCTGGGGTAATCCTGATAACTTTATTCTGGACTACTCTCATGGAGGTGCAAATAATTTAGATGAAGTAAATGGTATTGTTGAAGAGAACGGACTAGGCTATCCAAATAGTGGAACTGTTGATTTTAACTGTAATGAAAGTAGTGATGATATATTGACTGATTTTAATGTAAATAAAGATGGTATAACAGATAGTTTACATGATCATGATGATTGGTCTGCAATTAATATTATCTTTTCTAGAACCTATAGTGGTAGTTCAGGAATTACCAATAAATTGTCTCAGAATATGAATAAAGTTGATCATCCTGTATGGAATGACATACAAGAAGTTGCTAGAGAGCCAAGCATAAAAATACCAACGGTAAGAGCTACAAAATAAGGTTTCTTACTTGCATACATTACAAGTTTAATGTAAGTGTTTTATAACTATAATAAAATAAGTTTTAATAATTTATAATATTTTTATCTTTAAAACTAAATATGTACATAAATATATGATTGTAGTTTGATAAGTAGAGAATAGTATATTTTATTTTTAAATAGAGTTCATAAAAAAGAGAGGGAACCTTGATGAAAAAAGAGAAAAGGGCAATGTTGGTAAAAACGCTGTTTTTGTCAGTATTGATGCTGTTTTTAACTGCGTGTGGGACATCAGATACTCAGTCTAAAACAGTAAAACAAAGTGAAGCTAGTAGCTACAAACTATTAAATAGTAGTAGAGAATGGAAAAGTTTTGGAGCAGTATGGGGAGATGCGATACATAGTAGAACCTATAACAATGAGCAGTATATTTACGTAGCAACTATAGTTGCAGGTTCAGGTCTCTATAGCAATGTTACTACAGAAGTTGGTAAAACATATAAGGTAAGAGCTGAGTTACTTGGAGCAGATATAAATAGAAATGAGAACTTTTTATCTAACTCATATATTACAGTAAGCAGTGCTATTCCCACTAAAGATGCAAGTAGTGTTATAGCTTCTTCAGATTATGTTTCTGGAGGAGAAAAAGTAAGTACGGCATTTACTTTTGTAGCAACAAGCACAACTTCATATATAGCCATACGTAGTGATAGTAATTGGCAGTATGCAAGTGCCAGAGCTATAAGTGTTGATGTTACAGATGAATCTTCAACTCTTGATTCTCCTGAAGCAGATAGAGTCGCACCTATTATTACTTTAACTGGAGCATCAGAGGTAGAGGTTATCCAAGGTGCAAATTATAATGATGCAGGAGCAACAGTAACAGATAATGTAGATGGGGATATTACATCAGATATAGTTGTTGATAACCCCGTAGATACAACAACTATAGGAACTTATACGGTTACCTATAATGTAAAAGATGCAGCAGATAATCAAGCAGTAGAAGTAAGTAGAGTAGTTCATGTAATTGAAGATGAAACTATAAACAGTAGTAGTTGTAGTGAATTACTTGGAGATGGGAATTGGTTAACATTTGGAGAAGTTTATAAAAATAGAGCCTATGCAAGAGTCTATAATAATGAGCAGTATATTTATGTTGCAACCATTAATGCAGATTCAGGATTATATCGTAGTTTTAGAACGGAAGTTGGTAAAACCTACCAAGTATCAGCAGAGTTACTTGGAGCTGATATCAATAGAAATGAGAACTTTTTATCTAACTCATATGTTACAGTAAGTAGTGCTACTCCAGTAAAAGATAAGAGGAGAGTTATTGCTTCATCTTCTTATGTGAGTGGAGGAGAAAAGGTAAATATTGCATTTACTTTTGTAGCAACAAGCACAACTTCATATATAGCTATACGCAGTGATAGTAATTGGCAATATGCAAGTGCTCGAGCAGTTTCTGTAAAAGAGCTTGCTGAAGAGTGTGGTGAGGTTGTTGGGTTGTCAGCAGTTGGGGAATTACTAGAAGACTCTGCAAAAGGTATCAATACTGATGTTCATTATATTGTAGTAGGAGATTCAACTAGAAATTATCCATTTGTATTAGAAGGTAACAATAAGACCAATACTATATTGGTAGATTCATATTATAGAAACCAATTAAATAGAATAGGGGTAGCATTTGACCATACAGCATACTCAGGAATAGAAGCATATAGATGGAAAGAGAATATTTCTGAGTATCCAGGTGGTAAAATAAAACCTAGATTG
Organism: Campylobacteraceae bacterium; assembly: GCA_027056485.1. Lineage (GTDB taxonomy): Bacteria > Campylobacterota > Campylobacteria > Campylobacterales > Sulfurovaceae > UBA1140. The sequence goes on from JALUKQ010000057.1 coordinate 5,937, forward strand.
CAAGATACACTCAATAAGATTCCTTCTACAAATCATAGTAACTATATAGTAGAGTTTTCTTTAGGAATTAATGATGCACGACATGATAATGTAACTAAATCAGTCTTGAAAGATATAATAAAAGATGCTATAAAAAAACTTCATGGATATAGAAGAGATGTAAAAATATTGATGGTATCACCAGTGAGATATAAGTTATATGAAAATATTGGAAAAGGACCAGTAACTACTGATATAATGGAAACAATTTATAAAGAGGTATATAGTCAATTGGTTTCTGAAGGAGCTAACTACTTAGCATTTGTAAGTGGAAGAGAGGCTACTAAGGATGTAGCTGATTGTTTAAATAATGGAGCTAATAGTGATACATGTGAGTATTATGGTGATTCTGTACACCCATCAGAAGATGGTTCATTACGATTGGTAAACTATATTTTTAGTGAGATTGGTGGAGAAGCTATTCATCAAAATATGACAGTAAGCAGTGATGATTCACCTACACATATGTCACTAGATGCGATGCATGTAGATTTAGATATTCAATTACAAGAGAGATAATATAACTTTTTTGAGAGTTGGCTTGAGTTAAAACTTCAAGCCATGAAATAAGTAGTCTTTTGACTACTTATCGAAAAAACCACCATCACGTAAGATAGCAATGTTTTCGTTGATAGATTCTACAGATTTAGCAAATTTTGCTTTTGTATCTTCATCAAAGTCAAGTTCAATAATCTTCTCAACACCTTTTGCTCCAACTACACAAGGTACACCAACTGTAACATCGGTATAACCATACTCACCATCAAGCATAGCACAAGATGGGATAACTTTTCCTTCATCACCTAAAATAGCTTCAACCATCATGGAAATAGCACGACCAGGAGCATAAAATGCAGATGTTTTAAGGTATTTTACAATTTCTGCACCACCATTTTTAGTCTTCTCAATAACATCTTCAATATCTTCTTTAGATAGAACCTGAGTTAAAGGCATACCACCTACACCGGTAACTTCTGGATAAGGTATCATATTTTCACCATGGTCACCTATGACGATGGAGCGTGTTTGTGCTGCAGCAAATCCTGTTTTTTGATAAATTTGATATGACATTCTTGATCCGTCTAAAGCCCCACCCATACCAATGATTCTACTTCTATCCCAACCTGTTACTTGATGTACAACATAAGTCATAACATCTAAAGGGTTGGAGACACAAAGAATAATGGCATCAGGAGAATAGGTTTTAATATGTTCAGTCACTTCTTTAACAATACCAGCATTGATATTAAGTAAATCAGCTCTAGTCATTTCAGCTTTTCTAGGAACTCCTGCTGTTATAACAACCACATCACAATCTTTTAAATCTTCTGGTTTTATCGCTGCTCTAACAACAGTGCCTCGTGGAGCATAGTTAGTTGCCTGTGCAATATCTATGGCTTTACCTATAGCTACTTCTGGGAAGATATCATAAAGTAATATCTCATGACATGAACCACTCAATGCCAAGGCATATGCTGCACTAGCTCCTACTGCTCCTGCTCCTATGATTGCTACTTTTCTACCTGTCATATTTATCCTTTTTTTAATTTATTTGACTTCTAAACCAAATGTAAACCCTGTTTTAACTCTGTCAATTAGTTCTGGTAGTATATCAGAATAGTCCCCAACTATAGCAAAATCGGCATTAGAGAATATGGTTTCTTTTGCATTGTTATTAATTGCAACAATAGTATCTGACTCTTTCATTCCTGCTATATGTTGAACAGCACCAGAGACACCAACAGCTATATAGACTTTTGGACGAACTGTTTTACCTGTTTGACCAATTTGTCGAGCATACTCAGATACACCTTCATCGACCATAACACGGGTTGCAGCCCATTCAGCGTTAACACCTTGGTCTTTTAGTGCTGCTGCTAAATCTTTAACCAGTTTCATACCATCATTAGCTGTTCCTCGTCCACCTGCTACGATAATATCAGCATCAAATAGACCCTGCATACCACCTTCACCAATAACTGTTTCGATAATTTCAGAAGCAAACTCTTTCTCTTCTAGTTTTGGGGTAAATGGTGTTATTTTACCCTCTCTATTTTCATCTTTTTGTGGTACTTCAAAAGTTCCTGCACGTGCTGTTGAAATTTGAGGACATACAAAACCGATGATAGTAGCCAGTTTAGACTCACCGTATGTTGGTCTTCTAGACTCCAATATAGGAGCATAAACAACTTGTTCTTTTGTCTCTTTGTTTCTATGTTTATGTTCACCAATAAGAAGTTGAGTACAGTCAGCTGTTACCCCTGAACCTCTTTTTACACCAATTCTAGGAGCTAACTCTCGTCCTGCTGTAGTTGCAGCGAACAGAGCAATCTCTGGATTTCTCTCCTCTATTACCTGTGAGAATATCTCTGAAAATGGTAAGATACGATACTCTTCAAGTCTCTCATCATCTACCACAATTACTTCATCAGCACCATGAGCGATAAGCTCTTTTGCCAAATCACCAACATCTTTACCTATAAGAACAGTAGTTACAGTAGTTCCCTCTTCTAATGAATTTGCCAAATCTCTTGCAGGTGTTAACAGTTCTAAAGAGGGTCTTGAAATCTCGCCTTTTACTACCTCTGCCCAAGTTAAGATACCAGAAGAACCTTTTCTAAAGTCTACTCTTTTAATAGAATCATCTACTTTTTTAGCTTTTTTGGCTTTTTTCTCTTTTACTTCAATAGTGTTTTTGCCCTCTTTTATATTGGCTAAAAGAGAGTCAACCAACTCTATTTCGTTGTGACCTTCACATATTTTAGCAGGGGCTCTTTCACTTTTGATAGTTGCCACTTTAGATACAATAGTAGGACTTCCATTTTCTCCAGGAATTCCTATACCAATAAACTCTGTACTAAGGTTTACATCATCAATATCTAACATTTTGATTTCAGTTTTTCTTGCTCTAATAGCAGCACTTAATGTGGCTCGTCTTGGGTCAATTCCTGTTGGGGTAAAGCTCATAGCACAAGGAAGAGGAAGTCGTATCATCTGATAACCACCTTCTATGATTCGTTTTGCTTCAATTTTACCATCTACAAAATCTGCAGTTTCTATAAATGTAGCTTGTGGAATACCCATAAACTCAGCAACTTGTGAAGGTACGTGTGCTGTATCACCATCAGATGTTTGACGACCTGCAACGATAATAAAGTCTTCATCTTGACCTTTTCCAAAACCAAGGTGTTTAAGTAGGTGAGAGAGTGCTAAACCAGTAGCATAAGTATCTGACCCACCTAGTCGTCTGTCACTTAAAAGATATGCCTCTTCATAACCCATAGCTAAAGCATTTTCAAGTGATTCTGTAAAGGAAGGAGGTCCCATTGAACATACTATAAGTTTTGCTTCAGGGTACTCATTTTTGATTTGAAGACCAGCTTCTAAAGCATATTGACAGTCAACATTAATAATTGACTTTGCTTTTGTTCTATCCATTAGACCATCATCACCCATTCTCATTTCAGATGGTAATGGTACTTGTTTCATTAAAGAAATTATTGTCATATTTATTACTCCTTAGGCTTACATATAGTTATATTCAGGACCATCTCCACCATAAGGTGTAGTCCAAGTTATTCCACCGTTAGGTGATTTGATGTCACATGTTTTACAGTGTACACAGTTCTCAGCATGCATTCTTAATGATTTTGCTCCAGAGTTTCTATCGGTATGCAGTTCATAAACTTCAGCAGGACAAGCAGCAGCTACCGTTAATCCATACTCTTCAATATTAGATTTTTGGAACTCTTCTGGATTGTTAATAACCAAATGAACAGGTTGGTGCTCATCATGCATGGCTTTTGAGTGGAATACACTGGTTACTTTGTCAAAGGTGAGTTTCTTATCCCAATCAAGTTTTCCTGAAAATCTTGTTGCAAAAGGAACACCTGCAAACTCAGATACTTTCTGTGTCTCATCGGCATCAGCATGGATTTTTGGTACAAACAGACAAGTTCCTCCTGTGATTAACTGAACTCCCATTTTAAGTCCACCTAAAACCATACCATCGTTCATTACAGCTCTCATGTTTCTAATAGGGTACATCTCTTTATAGATGAAAGAGGCGTTAACAAGCTCTTCATATTTTGAAAGTGTATTTTTAGATGTATCATTTTTATTAAAGGCTTCTACAGCTGTTTGAGCTGCATATATACCTGAACCAATAGCAAGGTGTACACCTTTTAATCGTGCTGTGGTTAAGAATCCAGCACTATCTCCAACTATCATGAGGTTATCTTCATAATACTTAGGCATAGAGTTCCAACCACCTTCAGGAAGTGTTTTCGCACCAAACTCTATGATGTTTCCATCTTTTAAGAATTTTGATACATAAGGGTGAGTTTTCCAAATTTGCATTGCTGCATGAGTGTCAAAGCTTGGGTCTGCGTAATCAAGTCCTACCACTAATCCAAGTGCTACTCTATTTTCACTCAGTCCATAGATGAATCCACCACCAAACTCTGATTTGTCTTCAAGTGGATAACCAAAGGTATGGTAAACAGCACCAGCTTCAATATTTCCTTCAGGAACTTTCCAAATCTCTTTAACACCTAGTGAGTAAATTTGTGGATTTTTCCCAGAATCTAGATTGAATTTATGAATAACTTTTTTAGTAAGACTTCCTCTAGTTCCTTCTGCAAGAATAGTGATAGCAGCTTCTACTACAGTTCCCTCTTGATAGTTTTTTAGTTTATTACCATTATGGTCTAGACCTGTATCTTTGGTTTTAACACCAGCTACTTTACCATCGCTATCATAAAGCATATCATCTACAGCAAAACCTGTATATATCTCTACACCTTTACTCTGGGCAACTGTTGCTAGATATTTACACACTTGTGCGAGTGAAGCAATTTGATTGCCTTCATTATTCATATATGGAGGGTGAAAGGGAAGTTCCATCTGTCCATTATCGTTTAACTTAACTGTAACATCCGTAGAGACTTTAGAGTCAAAAGGCATTGCTTCAAACTCTTCGGCTGTTAATAGTTCTTTAAAGACCTCTGGCATTAATACAGCACCTGATAGTATGTGTGAACCAATCTCACTCCCTTTTTCTATGAGAAGGATTCTCTTTTTTTCACCTGTTTGCTCTAACTTGTTGGCAAGTTCTATTGCTGTGGCTAAACCAGAAGGTCCACCCCCGACAATAAGCACATCAGTTGAAATAACATCTTGATTATTCATTAAGCACTCTCCATATTGTTGATTTTTTGACTGATAAGTATACTTTTGATTAATATCAATAATTTTGATTTAAATCATAATTTATACTAATGAGTGCGAATAAAATAACATAACTATGGAAAATAAAGCAAATTCTAATAGATTATAATAATAAAAAATTGAAGTTTTGTAGAAAAGGGTAACATTTATTAGTAAAATTGATGTTTATAGAAGAGTAGTATAAATAATATTGATAAAATAGGAGAAAATTACTCCTATTTTATATAACACTACTCAAAGAAATTTAGTTCATGAAGTTTGTCTATCATCTCTTGTACTGAGGCAACAGATTTTTTAAAACGTTCTACTTGTAGTGGTTTTAGGGTCATGTTAATAACTTTTTCAGCACCACCTGCACCAATCATAACAGGTACACCAGAGACAATGTCTGAATATCCATAGTCATCTTGAAGCATAATGGCACATGAGTGGATTTGGTTGGTGTCTTTTAAAATGGCATCAACCATTACCGTAGTAGATTTTGCAGGTGCATAATAAGCAGAACCATCACCTAGTAGATTCACTATTTCAGCACCACCATTTCGTGTTTTCTTAACGATTTCACCTATCTCTTCAGAATCAAGTAAATCATCAATAGGTACACCAGCAACGGTTGTAAATTTAGGGAGAGGAACCATCGTATCACCATGACCACCCATAACAGTTGCTCTAATCTGACCTGCACCATAGTTTAGTTTTTCAAAAATAAAGTGAGCCATTCTAGCAGCATCGAGTATACCAGCCATACCCAGAACTCTCTCTCTTGGGAAGCCAGTCTCTTTTAGTGCTACATAGGTCATAACATCAAGAGGGTTAGAGACAACGACCACAATTGCATCTGGTGCATGTTCTTTAATTTCTCTTGAGTATAGTTTAACGATTTCTGCATTTTTAGTCAATAAATCATCACG
>JALUKQ010000058.1 GCA_027056485.1 Campylobacteraceae bacterium
GGAGGTCCCTCTATGACCACATTTTTACCTTTTAAGACATCGACAATGGCACTGTGCTGTGAACTGTCAGCATCTAAAACCAATGGAGATTTTCTTGCCATTGGTTCTTTGTCTATCTCATACTCATTAACAGCATAAGCAGAGCTGTTTGAAGCTTTTCCTAAAAAAATATCTCTTAAGATAGGGTGTGATTTTAGACCTTTATGGTTTAAATCTTTATACATCAACACTTTTCCAAACTGTAGAAAATCGAGTGAAATCTCTTGTTTTATTTTCCAGTTTTTCTGTTGCGTACAGATTTTTTGTACCTCTTTTAGGTACTTGTTAAAGCTTAGCTCTTCGGTAAGTTTTGGAAGTTTGATTTTAAAGTCACTATAGAGCTTTTGACTTAAAGACTCATTGGTCTCTATAATATCACCCGTATAATCAAGTGAATATCTATAGGTTTTAAGAGTTGCATCAAAACCAAGTCGTTTAAGTGAAACAGGTACGGTAATAAGGGGCGATTTTATAACACCGTCAGGTTTATTTGGCTCTATCCACTCTAAAACACCCAGTATCAGATATAGCATATTGCTCCCTGTCATCTCCATAATAGAGCGAGAACGAAACTCAATATTTTTTAAAATCTGCTCTAAATCATAAGGAAAATGGAGCGTCTGCAAGTCACTATCAAGGTGAATGTCAAAATTGTTCTCATCATGAAGTTCTATCTCAGGCATCTCATTGGAGAGAACCAAGCCCATCTCTTTGGCTTGTGACTCTACTGTAAAGTTTTCATCATTGTCAAATACGGCAATCTCTTTAACCAACTCCTCTACTCTCTTCGTTAAACGCTCTTTAGCTGTTTCAACTTTTTTTATCTGATGAACCATAGAGAAAGAAGCAGTAGCTATAGCAGAAACGCTTTTGGGAATCCAACGAAAGTTACTTATTAATAGCTTTAACTCTATCTCTAGCTTAGGCACTTCATTAGAGAGTATGTTCTCTTTCTCTTTAATCAAAGCTCTATACTTTGGCATCATTTTAGGGTAAGGAATGGCTTTAAAGTTAAATGCTTTTCCTTGATGTACCAAATACTCATAGATAAACTCAGGAGACTCATCAATAATTTTTATATTTCTTGATTTTGGTGGACGACGATACTTAATAAGCTGATTTCGCTTACTTAAGTCGAGCAGCTTTTTTCTTATCTGATTTAAACGTTTTTGAAATTCTGACACAAGTTATAACTCCCCTTTTAGATATTTTGATATTAATTTTCTATTATCTTAAAATTATCTATAAATATATTATAGATTAAAATTTTATCTTTATACTATTTGGGGCTTTATATAGTAGTGATTTTATAATTTTTTTCTGATTTTACTCATAATTTTTAATACTAAGTAAAATGTTAAAAATTCATAAAAACTCTAATTTTAATTAATTGATATGCTTGTATATTTATCTTCGTCAATTATTATCTGTGGGTGTATTAATATGGGAACAACAACCCTATATTACTCTGCTAAATCTACATAAGTTCAATACCCATATACAACTTAACAGGAGTTCTGATATAATCATTTTCATGAAAACATTGAAAATCATCTTAGTTTCTATTATATTATTGCTTTTGCCAATACTATATATCGCTTTAGATAGCAACAACCATAAAAAAGTTATTACCATCGGTGTGGGTTCTAAAGTAGGAGCATACAGTACCTATGCAGCTTCTTATGCTAAAGAGTTAAAAGAATATGGTGTTGAATTAAAAGCCGTAGAGACTAAAGGTTCTATTGATGCCCAAAATCGACTTTTAGAGGGTGAACTAGACTTTGCATTTGTTCAGGGAGGAACTGAAAATAGTAACGTTATAGCCTTGGCAAATATTATGCTTGAACCCATCTGGATATTTTATAAAGGCGATACGCTTAATGATTTGAAAGATTTAAAAGGGAAACGAATTGCTATTTGTGAAAAAGGTAGTGGCATATTACCTGTTACGTTAGAACTCCTAAATCTAGTAGGTGTTCATGGATTTAATAGTAAATTTTATCATCTTCCTAGTCAACAGGCGTATGAATATATACGTGATAACAAAATTGATGCTATGTTTTATATCTCTTCAACAAATTCACCACTACTTTCAGACCTTATAGCTACACAAGATATTAAACTAATGAACTTCTCTGACTCCAATGCTTATAGGCAATTTTTTATACATAGAGATAAATATTTTGAAATTGTTAATGTCTATAAACATGCTTTTGATATAAAAAAACAGATACCTCAAAAAGATTATAAACTGTTAGCTAAAAATACTTTGTTGGCGACCAATAGCAATAGTTCTGATAAGATGGTAAGACTTATGATGAAAATAGCCTATAAAATCCATCATAAAGCTGGAGTTTTTCATAATGAAAATGATTTCCCTAATGCTTCTTTACTGAAAGTCAAACAACATCAAGCTTCAAAGTTCTATTTTTCAAATCCTACCAACTATTATGAGGAAAATTTTAACTTTTGGGTAGCCCAAAGTTTAACAAAATTTAAAGACTATATATTTAAATTTATTATTCCTCTAATTGTACTGTTTGCTTTTTTTATAGAAGTGATTATTCCTACTTTTCATCTCTATAGTAAACGAAAAATAAATAGATGGTATAAGATGGTTAATAAAATAGATACACAAATTATTACTTTAGACCTATTTGAAGCAAAACAAAAACGAGAAAGTTTAAAAAAAATATTAACAGAGATACGAGCTACCGATGATATACCAGCATCACACATGGCTGACTTTTATACTCTACAAAACCAAATAATAAATATTATAGATGCTCTTGATAAACGTATTAAAACTTTACATAAGAATCATACTAGTTTTTAATTATAATTTCTGCTAAAAGTAGATATGTTATAATTTAGTAAATTTTATTAAAAAAGGTTTACTATGGCAAAAGCAAATAACTATGATATAACAGGTGACCATGTTGTAGATGAGATAGTAGAACATATTGTAATGGAAAAAGCAGGTGTTATTCATGAACATATCACAGCTATAAAACCAAAATCTAAGAAAAAAAGTAGTGGTTTTTTGTTTAATCTTTTTATGTACAGTGTTATAGGTGTAGAGCTTTGGTTAATCTATCATGAGATTTTGAAGCGATTATAAATATAATCCCCCCAACTTTAAGTTGGGAAAGAGTTAAAACTAGAGAGCCTTAATAGCTTCAATAGTAGCTTCAAGTGAAGCCATATCACTTACATTGAAGTGTGGTTTCTTTGTTGCTTTTCTATTTAGCCCTTTTAGTACATTTCCATGACCGAACTCTATGTAGCAGTCTACTTTGTCATCTACATTTGCCATAGAGTGTTTGTACTTAACAGGAAGAACAAGTTGCTTAGGTAATAACTCTAGTGCTTCTGCTTTAGTCTCATAAGGCTCTGCTGTTACGTTTGAGATAACTGGAGCTACAAACGCATCTTTTATCATCTCATTTAGTTTTGCAGATAGTGGCTCAACTGCACTCTCTAATAATGGACAATGAGAAGCTACTGACATATCTAAAAGCATGGCTCTTTTTGCTTTTGCCTCTTTTAAGATAGGAGCTAAAACTTCTAAATCTTTTTTGATACCTGCTATAACTATCTGACCGTCAGAGTTGTAGTTAACTGCCCATACTTTTAGACCTGCTGCTCTTTGCTCTTCACAAATTTCTTCTACTACCTCATCTGAAAGACCCAAAGAGACCATCATGCCTACAGCTTGGTTAGTACAAGCTTCAGCCATAAGTTTACCACGAAGGTTAACCAGTTCAACAGCATCGATAGCATCTAAAGCACCAGATGCTACTAGAGCAGAAAACTCACCCAAAGAGTGACCCATAGTAAGTGTCGGCTTAATATCTATTACATCGGTAAAAAGCTTATGAGCAATGGTTGCTACGAGTAAGATAGCTGGTTGAGTAAATTCTGTTTGTCCTAACTTGTCGTTCTCTTCAAAAAGAAGTTTCTCGAAGTCTATACCTGTACGCTCTGAAGCATCTGCTACCATCTGCTTTGCAACATCTGAGTTTTCAAAAAAATCTTTTCCCATTCCCATAGCTTGAGAACCTTGACCTGCAAATAAAAATGCACATTTAACTGACATCATAAAACCCTTGTTTTTAAAATTTTTGTATTTTACCCAAAGAGTGATTATGCCATAATGAATAGTGCATATTTAGCATCGGTAGCATTAAAACCAAAGCCCACTAACTCTTGAGGTGCATGTTCTTCACTCACCTGTAACTTTACTTCATACATCATCATCTCCATATCCATAATGAGTAGATGTTTTACAAGTTCACCCACAGATAACGGCTCTTTATTTTTTTCTACAACTAAAATAAGCTCTTTAGATATTTTGTCTACATAAAAAGAACCAACTGATGCTTCACCAGCATAGAGCAGATTCTTTTTGTTATTAGCATCTTCTTTAAGTAGCATGGCTGTTATACTATACATTTCATTATTATTAATGCTCTCTCTTATATCTTCTATTAAGTCGATAATTACTTTCATAATTTTTCCTTTATTTATTGGCGATATTGTAGCGATAAAAAGTTATAATAAATACAATATAATTAAAAAGGATACTCAGATGAAAAAAACTCTAATAATATTAACTTCCGTAATTAGTATGATAAATGCAGAAGCACTTGTAGTAAAAGATGATATAAATAAACTACTGTGGGAAGATAGTATGCATACAGAAGATACAAAAGTAAATCATATGGAAGCAGAAGCGTACTGTACTGACTTAGAGATAGGAGAGTATAAGTCTTGGCGACTACCAACCCTTACAGAGCTTTTGACCATAGTAGACTATAAACGTTACAAACCTTCTATTTTAAAGGAGTTTGACCATGTAAGCAAAGATACCCTCTACTGGACAAGTACCGTATATGCTAGAAGTTCAGATGAATTTTGGGGAGTAAGTTTTAAAGATGGAGCAACCTCAAATGCTGCTCAAACCTATGACAGACAGGTACGTTGTGTTCAAGATTTAAAATAGATAAGCTTATAAAACTTATCTACCCGTATAACTATAAAGTAGTGCTGTTTTTAATCGTTTAAATACTTTCCATTGATCTTTTGGACGAATAGCAAAACAGCCATGACTACGCCCTCCATTTTTTACATACTTTGCTGGGTGTATGATGACATCACGTCCACCTTTTCTTGAAGGCTTACCTACCTTTCTGTTGCTCCATTGTAGACCTTGAACAGAGAGATAATGATAGTGCTTCTTTCTTGTTTTTCCTACACTTGAACCAACTTTAAAAAATCCATATGGTGTCATGTATGAGTTACGTTTATTACTAGACCTTTTTACTCTTCCACCAATAGCACCAGAACGCTTCCCATGAGCAATCTTATGTTTAAATACATATCCATTATTAAGGTTTATGATAAAGAGACGTTTCTCTCTTGCAGATTTAGTATAATCAGCAATAGCAAGATAATTTTTAGAAAGTGCTTTTTTCTTGTAATTTTTTTTATAATAAGTAAATGCTTTTCTTAAGGCTTTTTTACTTATATTTGTTTTTTTAGATACCTGTTTATAAATCTTCTCAAGATGTATATTTCTTTTAGACCATGTGGTTTTTGCAACCAATTCTCCTGAAAAGAAGACAAGCATTAGCAGTAACAATGTTTTTTTCAATTTTTCCCTTATTTTAAAAAATTTCGGAATTATATAAGAAAAATCATTAATTACATATAAAAAAATATATAAATATAATTTTTAACAATTTTATATTACACAATTATGCATTATCACAAGAGATTCCAGTTCCATCTAAACAGAAATTCTCTTTACACTCAGCACCCTCATAATCACCACAACATTTACAAACCTCTTCCTCTACGAGTTTTTCATCTTTCTCTATTAGGGGAGCAAGTTTCTCTTTAACTTTATCGAAAACATAGGCAGAGAAAGTTTTAGCATCATTTTCACTCTTCTCATACATACCCTCAAGAGAGTTTAAATGAGGTTTAATTTTTTCATTAATTTCACTACGTATTTCATCACGTAGTGGATTATCTTCTTCAACCTCTTCCTCTTCAATATTTGAGGAGTTTGAACCTCCAAAGATATTACTAAATACTTTAAAAATATTGACTAGAAGTACCAAACCAATTAACGCAAATACAACCAACATTATAATATTAGCCATTACTCTTTTCCTTTTTTATTTTATCTTTCTTTTTTGCTTTTATCTCTTCTTTAGGTCTTTTAAGTTTTTTCATTTTAACTTTCCCTCTAAACTTCTCACCAAAATAACCCTCATTTGCCATCCATTTGTATATTTCGGCTGCTATCGGACCCGATGTACTACCACCATGTCCACCATGTTCTACTAAAACTGTAACAATATATTCAGGATTTTCAAAAGGAGCATAGGTAGTTAACCAAGCATGAGAACGAGTATAATACTCCATCTCATGCTCTTTCATTCTTCGTTTCTCTCCTCTAGGAATTGAAACAACCTGTGAAGTACCAGTTTTTCCTGCTACAGTAATAGGAAGTCCAGACATTGTTCGTCTGGCTGTCCCTCTTGGAGAGTTACATACATCGTACATACCCAAGCGAATGGTATTTAAATGTTTTTGGTTAACATCAATAGATTGATACTCTGTAGCAACCTCTTTACCTGCTACAGTTTTAGCAAAATGAGGAGTAGGTAAAAGACCTGTTGCTAAAAATGCTGTATATCTAGCTATCTGTAAAGGTGTGGCAAGGTCATAGCCCTGACCAATAGAGGCTATAACTGTCTCTCCTCTGTACCATGGCTGTTTATATCGTTTCATTTTCCAAGCTTTATTAGGGATAATACCACTTTTTTCTCTTGGTAAATCTACTCCCGTTTTTACTCCCAAACCTATTTCATGTAAAGTATCAGAGATAGCATTAATTCCTGTTTGTAAACTCTTATTGTAAAAATAGACATCACAACTTTCACGTATAGCTTTACGTAGACCGACATTCCCATGTCCATATCGTGACCAACATCTAAATTTGTGTTCGTTTTTACCCATGGTGATGTACCCTCTACAGTGTTCAGTCTTATCTAAAGATGTCCCAGCCTTAGAAAATGCAAGTGCCATACCCATTTTAATTGCAGAACCAGGAGGGTAAGTACCTGCAACTATTTTATTAGTAAAAGGGTGATTAAAATCATTTATCAAAGATTTCCACTCCTTAGAAGAGATACCCCCAACAAAGAGATTTGGATCATAAGAGGGGTAAGAGACTGCACCTATAATATCTCCATTAACATGCATAACTATAGCCACACCAGCTTGACCAATAAAAAGTTCATTTATTTTTTTCTGTAAACCTAAATCAAGATGTAAAACAAGGTTTTGATCCTCAAGAGGCTCTTTTCTATCTATCTCTGCTACCTCTTTGTTGGTTGCAGAGACTTTTACCATTCTATAACCTAGCTCTCCTTGCAAAATTTTATTGTATTGTCTCTCTAAACCAGTCTTTCCAATAACTCCTACCGTTTCAACTACACCTACCAAATCCCCATTATCTTTTGTCTCGATAGCATTTTTCTCTCTATCATATTGATTTTGCTTTTTGTTTGAACGACCGACATAGCCTACAACATGTGTTGCCATACTTCCTGCTGGATAGAGACGTTTTGTTTCTGACTCAATTTTTAAATGTTTGTTAATTGTTAACTTCGGGTAAGCCCCTATCATCTCGTTATAGCCAATAAAGTCAACTATAGGAATAAATCTATGATTATAAGCCGAATCTTTTTTATTATATTTTTTTAACAGTTTAGTTTTATTTAAATCTGGAAACTCTTTAACTATACTATCTAAAGTCTTATCAAGTACTTCACTCTTTCGTTTTAAATGAGGAGCTAGTTTAATAGAAAAACCTATATCATTTACAGCTAAAAGTTCTCCATTTCTGTCTAGAATCTCACCTCTAACGGGCTTCATAAAATATTTTCGTTCAACATTTATCTGTGCTAGATTTTCATAATAGGTATTTGATTTAATACTTATCTGGAAAATCTGAAAAATCAACGTCATCCAAAAAAGTATAAAAATTGTAATGATTATAGTAAATCTCACAATAATACTCCTATAAAAATATCTACCATAATATAGTAAACCAGCATCATATCACTAACAACAGTTGTTGTTTGAAACATAGCATCATAAAGAAAAAGTGTTAAATAATAAAAAGCATCTATTATAACAATCATACTAAATAAAAAGCAGACTCGACATCGTATCAAAAGCTTTAATGGTGAGTAGAGAAAGATATATGTCATAACAACTACAAATATAGAAAGTAACATGGGTAACGTTAAGTTCAGTTCTAAATTTAACAAATAGACCATTCCTGCTAAGGCATAAATTTTATTTTTATTGACATTTGAAATAATGATATAACCTGCTAAACCTATTAATGGTGGTAACATAGAGTAAATAGAAACCAAGACTGGGTAACCTATAACGACTAAAAATAGTCCCAACTTTTCTAAAAAATCTAATTTATCTCTATGAAAATTACTGCTATATCTGTTCATCTATACTCTAACTTGCAAACTTATAAACCAAAGAGGTTTCATTACATACAGGAAAATGAATACACTTAATACAGTCAGCCCAAATTTTATGTTCAGGTATACTCTCTTTAGGAATCTCTACAAAATTCATTTTTTGAAAAAACGAAGGAAGATAAGTGAGAACTAGAACTTCACCACTTACCTCTAAACTTTTTGCTTCTTCTAAACAAAACTCAACTATCTTTTTACCAATATATTTACCTCTATGTTCAGACGAGACAATAAGACTACGAATCTCTGCTAAACGTAGTGAGTGTATATGTAACGCTGCATACCCTACTATCTTTTCATTCTCTTTAGCCAATACATAAGAACGGATATTGGTAGAGACTTCATCTTCATTTCTCTCCAAAATAATTCCATCTTTAACTTCAGAAACAACCAAACTCTGCATTTCAGTGATATCTGAAAGCTTAGCTTTAACTAGTTTGACCATTCTGTTACTCCAAAAATATGTTCAAAAATTTTCTGATGTATTCTATCATAGCCATTTCTTTTAGAGTTAGAAATAGTTATACATCCAGGAAATGCTTTTTTAAGTGCTGTCTTCTCTTTTTGATTTAACTTATCTATTTTTGTAAAAACATCTAAGTAGAGTTGGTCTCCACGAATAAACTCTTTCACATACTTGTTAACATCTTGGTCTATTTGTGCATTGGGGTGACGTGCATCTCGAAGGTGAATAAAAACACGAATAGATACACGATGCTTAATAAACTCGACCAAGTTTTTCTGCCATGCACCTTTAAGATCTTTAGATACTTTAGCATATCCAAACCCAGGTAAATCTACAAAACGAATATTCCAATCTTTTTCATCATAAATATAACGTATGTCAAAAAAGTTTATAAGTTGGGTTTTCCCAGGAGTTGCAGAACTTTTTGCTAAGTTCTTACGTGAAGTCAAACCATTAATAGTTGAACTTTTCCCCACATTTGAGCGTCCTAAAAACACTACTTCACTTACTGTATCTTCTACAGAGTCTGCTAATGCTTGGGCAGACTTCATGAAGTCTGCATTTACAAGTCTTGGTGTTGCCATTATTTTCTATCCTCTATTTCAAATCTAAAATGTACAGGTTTTTTCTTTCCACCCTTAATATCTGCCAAACCAGTTTTTAAATCAAGTGAAACACTTTTAGCTTTAATCACTCGATTGTTGGTTAAATCTTCTAAAACAACATTACCTGAAAAGAGATACTTTGAGCTTGTCGGTGAATATACAACGCTATCTGCCTGCCCACTGTAATGTATGTTGCTTTCTGTCAAATCAAATTTAACCAAACCAGATGCCTTATACTTATCTGCTTTACGTTTACTGTTAAAGAAAACTATTATTTTAGATGCATTAAACTCATTGTTTCCCTGTTTAATTCGAGCATTACCTTCAAAAAAAGCTTCATGACTTATATCACTTGCATAAAAATGGTCTGCTTGTATATCAACAACATCAGCAAAAATATTTATGCTATAGAAGAGTAAAAAAGATATTAAGAGTTTTTTCATAAATGAGCCTAGTTTTTAATCGCTATTATAGCGTGTTTAAAACGAATCAAAAAGTTTTTAAACCGTAAAAGAATGACAATTTGACATATTTTTGCATATATTTGGAATTATTCGTTAAAATTATCAAAAAAATAATAGGAGCATTAAATGCTTGAATTTTCTGATATTATGAGTAGGATTAAAAGATTTTTATATGAAGAGAGTGGAGAGAGAGTTTTAGACAAAGATCTTGCCATTGCTTTGGGTTTTGACCCTACATATTATGCTGTGATAAAAAAACGTCATAAAATACCTTACAAAGCTATTGCACTCTTTGCGAATGAAAAAAACCTCTCATTAAACTGGATATTTTTCAATAAATCCATTCCCTAAACTAAATTAAAATGCAAAACGATATAATGCACTAAAAAGAGACAATAAAAAGGGATAAAATGACAGCAGATGCACACCTTATAGAGCATATGATGAACCCACAAAATTATGGAAATATGGAAAATCCTGATGCAAGTGGTATGGGTAAAAACCCACAAAATGGTGAGAAAGTAGCCATTCACTTAAAAGTAGATAAGCAAGACGACCCACTTATCACGGACATATCATTTCAAGCTATTGGGTGTACTACTACTATTGTATCTGGTTCCATTGTAACCTCTGAAGCTAGAGATATCCATTTTTCAAGAGCAGAGGAGTTAGTCTCTGCCACACTTGGTCTACTAGAAAACCAAACTCCTGAAGATGCAGCATGTACAGAAATGGTAGCACTAGCACTTAAAGCTGCTTTAGATACTTACAGAGAAAAACAAAGAGACCCTGAGTTTTCTATGTACTCTTATCATATTACTACAGACTGTACCCCCAAAGAAGAAGAAAACCAAGAGGAAGAAAAATAATGAAACAACTATTTAAAGAAGTTCACGAAGCATGGTTAGCTACACAGTTCACAGGATTTATGTCTCAAACACAAAGTAGGCAAGAGTTATATGAGTTTTCAAATATTCTCTTCAAACATCTAACTTGGCTTGAAAATGACTTTATTAAAAACAACATTACTTACACTTACGACATTCCTCAAGTACCTATTAGGGTCACACATATTTCTCATATGCTTAACAATATTATAGGAAGAATAGAGTCTATAGAGTCTCAACTTTCAAGCTGTACAGATGAGCACATTACCTTTAGAATGGCAAGTGATTTAGACTATATCAAGTCAGTGCTAGTAAAGCTACCTGAAGAGAATGTAGAGAGATGTTTCTTAGCAGAAAAAAACTACCCCAATGTAGAACTAACAGATGAAGCTAGAGATGCATTAACCATATTTTTGTTTGAAGAGAGCTACAAAGAGTATGAGCTTATTATGGTCTATAACTACTCAAAAGCAAACTCTAATGATGCTTTTTTAAACCGTATTTTCCAAATTCTTATAGATGAATCATTTTTTCACTTAAGAAGCTTCGGTCAGATGATGGCAGAGATGGGTATACTGGGTGTACCAAGATCTTTAATGGAAGAGATCTATAAATTTGATGACTTAAAACAGTTTTTAAAAGATGGTATTCAAGAAGAGATAGGAGCAAAAGAGGAGTGTAAAAAACTAGCAGCAGCCGTTAGTGAAAGTTCTGAACATTTTGCTGCATTCTTTACTTTTATCAACAACCAAGAAAACTACCATATAGCACTTATGGAAGAGGCATTAGAATATATAAATAATAAATAGTACATAATATTTTAAATCAATTTTTAATTAATTTTGTTGTAATCTTCTTTTTATTGAGAAGAGGATTTTTAATGCTGAAAATTGAAGAGATACCAATGTTTGCAAATCTTGATAAAAAGTTTCATAAAGAGTTATATGATGCTATCCACATTCG
>JALUKQ010000059.1 GCA_027056485.1 Campylobacteraceae bacterium
GTTTAAGTGTCTGAAGCTTTTGACGAGAGAGAACAAAACCATGAGGTGCATTAATACTAAGAGCAGTTTTCCATGCTTCCACATTTTCTGTCGCATCAGCAGGTCTCCAAACATAGAAGTTTGGTAACGCTCTAAACTGGCTAATATGCTCTATAGGTTCATGAGTTGGTCCATCTTCCCCTACTCCAATGCTATCATGTGTCCATACAAAGAAGTTTTGAATGCTGGTCAATGCTGCGATTCTTGCCGATGGTTTTAAGTAGTCCGAGAAGACAAAGAACGTTGCATTAAAAGGAATAACTGTACCATAAAGAGCCATGGCATTGGTAATAGCAGCCATAGAGTGTTCTCTAATTCCAAAGTGCATATTTCGCCCTTTAGGGAAGTCACCCATATCTTTTAGGTCTGTTTTATTTGACGGAGCCAAGTCAGCTGAACCACCAATAAACGATGGAATAGCTTTAGCAATAGCATTTAAAATCTTACCATTTGAATCACGAGTAGCCATAGAACCACTGTCTGAAAAGTCTGGAAACTCAATAGCTGAGAAATCAGGATTAAGCATTCTATCCATTGCTTCATTTTGCTCTATCAGTGGTGCTTGTTTATGTAGGTGAATCCACTGTTTTTCTAACATATCACCTTTTTCTATAGCACATCTAAATCGTACCAATACATCTTCAGGAATATAAAAACTTTCAGCAGGGAATCCCTCTTTGGCTTTTGACTCAGCAATGATGGTCTCTCCTAGTGGAGAACCATGAGTAGCAGCTGTTCCTTCTAACTCCATAGCACCTTTACCAATAATAGTATTGGCAATAATAATAGTTGGTTTTTTAGCTGTTTTAACTTCATTAAGTACTTTATCAATATCATCATAACAGTGACCATTGATTTTTTTGACATCCCAACCTTGGGCGATAAATCTTCCCTCAACATCTTCTGACCAAGCGATACTTGTATCACCCTCAATAGTAATCTCATTACTATCATATATTAGTACCATGTTATCAAGCTGTAGATGTCCAGCCAAAGAACAAGCTTCATAAGAGATACCCTCTTGAAGGTCACCATCTCCACATAAACAGTAAACTTTATGATCTATAAGCTCACAAGTTTCAGAATTTACTTGGTTTCCTGTATATTTTGCAGCCATTGCAAAACCTACAGCATTGGCGATTCCCTGACCTAAAGGACCTGTAGTTATCTCCACACCATCTGTGTGACCATACTCTGGGTGACCAGGAGTTTTAGAGTCAAGTTGTCTAAAGTTTTTTAACTCTTCCAAAGATAAGTCATAACCCCAAAGGTGTAAAAGTGAATAGATAAGAGATGAACCATGTCCACCAGAAAATACCAAACGGTCACGGTTCAACCACTTTGGATTTTTAGGGTTATGATTTAAGTGTTCACTTAACACTACTACAATATCTGCCAAACCCATTGGAGCTCCAGGGTGTCCCGAATTTGCTGCCTGTACCATATCTGCTGCTAAAAATCTAATAGTATTCGCCATCTTCTTACGCATAATATTCTGTTCTGTCATTGCCATTTAAATTCCTTTTTTCTTGTACTCTAAATCTATGTTCGATAAAATCGAACCTACATAAACGAAATGTAGACTCTGTTTTATCGAATACTATCTATGTCGATAAAGGTACTTATCCATAATAGGGCTAAGTGCCTTTTGTAGTTTTTTATCAAATGAGCCAAATTTACTTTGTAACTCATCTGCCAACTCCTCTGCCTCTTCAACACTTCTTTCTAAACCTATTAAGTTTATAAAAGAGTTTTTATCTCCATCGTTACCAGTAGGTTTCCCAGCCTCTTCATCACTTTGTGTTTCATCTATAATATCATCTTGAATTTGAAAAAGTAGACCCAAGTCAATACCAAAACCATAAAGTTCATCTTGCTTTTTCTTCTCAAGACCAACTATAACGGCCCCCATCAACAAAGAAGCTGCGATAAGTTTGGCTGTTTTATTTTTATGTAACACTTTAACCTGTTCAAGACTCAAAGGTTCATTTTCAAAATGTAAATCTATAGACTGTCCCAGTACCATCCCATAAGTACCACCATCACGTGCTAAAATTTCTACTAGTTTTATCTTAATATCATCTCGTAAAGGTGCTTTTGCTATGTGATAAAATGCCTCAGTATTCAGTGCATCTCCTGCTAAAATAGCTGTTGACTCATCATAAGTAATATGTAAAGTCTCAAATCCACGACGCAGAGGTGCATCATCCATCGCTGGTAGGTCATCATGTATGAGCGAATAGGTGTGCAAAAACTCCAATGCCAAAGCAGGAGCCAATGCACCTTCAAAAAGTAAAGGCTCATACGCTTCTACTACAGACAAAAGTAACATCGGTCTAAAACGTTTACCACCAGCCAATAGCATTAGAGCTATAGAACTATTGTAATGAGGATGGAAAGTCTCTACCTTTGGTAAATTTTCTTGGAGATAGTTTTCAAATCGTTGCATAAATTATTCTTAATTTTTTTAACGACATTATAGCCAAATATGCTATAAATAATAACTATGATATGTGTATTTTTGTGATTATTTTGTAAATTAGGAGAAAGAGAGGTAGTTCGAAAACTACCTTCTGTAAGTAGCAGTTATACTGCTGTTACGTTTTCAGCTTGTGGACCTTTTTGACCTTCACCGATTTCGAATGTTACAGCTTGACCGTCTGCAAGAGAAACTCTACCACCACTTGGGTTGTTAACTTGTCTGAAATGTACAAACACGTCTGCTCCTCCACTTGCTTGCTCAATAAATCCATAACCTTTTTCATCGTTAAACCATTTCACAGTTCCATTAACTAATTCTGCCATTGTCGTACCTTTTGTAAATATATAACTTCTCTGAAAAAATCAATTTTCAAATCAAGTCGAATCCAAATAGAGAAGAAATATATTTCCACACTCATCTTTCATCTAGCTAGTATTATAGCTAATTAATTTAAAAATTATCCATAAACTTGTAAAAAAATAAAAATATGACAATTTGCCATATTTTTAATGCTTTTTCATAAACTACTGTATAATGGTTTATGTTCTTACATATTGATATTGACTCCTTCTTCGCATCAGCAGAACGTTCTGTTAATCCAGCACTAGATGGTATACCCATAGCCGTTGGAGGACGTTCTAACTTAGAAATATTCAATAAGAAAAGAACCAACATTAAACTTATGAACGACAACAAGGGTGCATTTGTATCACCTGTTTTCTACTCGGACAAGAAGAAAAGCTTTGAATCTTTTTTTGTAGACAATATTAACGGTAAACAAAAAATTCGTGGTATCATTACCACTGCTTCTTATGAAGCAAGAGCTTATGGCGTAAAAACAGCCATGCCCATTGCTCAAGCCCTACAGCTCTGCCCTCACCTTTTGGTCATTCCCTCAAACTATAAACTCTACCACACCCTCTCAAAAAAAATCACCTTATATATGGAAAGGAGCATTCCAAAAATAGAGCAGTTCAGCATCGACGAGTTTTTTGGAGACCTCTCAGGCTGGGTAAAAGAGGAAGAGTGCTACAACTTTGCCATACAACTAAGAGATGAAGTTTTTCAAAAATTCAAAATCCCTGTATCTATTGGCATAGCCCCCTCAAAATGGATAGCCAAAGTAGCCACCAACAAAGCCAAACCTTTTGGAGTCTACCAAGTTCAAAAAAATTCAGAGTTTATAAAGAACATTCCCATAGAAGCTTTTCCTGGCATAGGCAAAGCTTTTCAATCACGTCTAAAAGCTTATGGTATTCACACCTTAGGTGAAATAGAGAAAAGCAGAGAACTCTTCTACTCATGGAAAAAACCTGGCATTCACATCTACAACCGTGTGCTGGGCATTGACAACGAGTTCATAAATCAAAAAACAGCAAGAAAGTCCATTGGTATCTCAAGAACCTTTGACCCCATACACGACCACAAAGAAGTAAGAAGACGCGTAGTCATCATGGCAAGGCACATCGTCTACATGATACTAAAACACCAAGTCAACCCTACAACCTATTACTTAGCTCTGAAGTATGAGTTTGGAATCAAAAGGAAAAGTAGCATTACACTGCAACGCATTTTTTCAGAAGAGCTATTTAAAACCCAACTCTTAGAGATGTACGACAATATAGTCTACAAAAACAGTGGAGCCATAAAACTAACTATAAATGTCTCTAACTTCAACAAACTAGAAGGCTCAACCATGTCTCTTTTTGACTTTGAAGATGATGCAAAAAAAGCTTTACTGGGTAAAGATATTCAATCTTTAAGAGATAAGTTTGGTTTAGATATTGTTAAATTTGGAGTGGAGCTGTAAGATGTTAAAAAACAAATTTGAAACCTTATGCCAAAACTTTACTAAAGAGCCACAAATCATAGCTATTTTATGGAGTGAGATAGAAAAAAGACATTCAGAATCAACACGATACTACCACACACTCAAACACTTAGAACATATATACGCTGAACTGCCAAAACTTGATGCTGTTATAAAATTTGCCATCTTTTACCATGACATTGTTTATGATGCTTCATCTAGTGACAACGAAGAACAGAGTGCTTTTCTTTGTGAGAAGCAACTGACCCTTCTAGGTATGGAAAGCAAACTTATAGAGGGAGTTACTACATTAATACTAGAAACAAAAACACATGAGCCAAGCTCAAAACATAATGCTCTTTTTTTAGATGCAGATTTGGTTGTGTTAGGTTCAAGTGAAGATGTTTATAGAACCTACACTCAAAATATACGAAAAGAGTATGCTACTTATAGTGATGATATTTACCATGAAGGTCGACAAAAAGTCTTAAGGCATTTTTTAGAAAAAGAGAAAATTTATATGAGCGATTATTTTTATGAGCTTTATGAGAAAAAAGCTAGAGAAAACATAGCAAAAGAGTATAACTCCTTACGTTAAATAGACTTCACTATCATAAGCTTTAATCCTTAAATCGACAGCAACTTTAGCCATAAGACCTGCTCCATGGGTATGGAGTAGATTTTTATCTTTGTCATAAACTTTTCCACTACAAACAGCACAAGATGGGCTTCTATCTTTTCCTATAAAAAGTTCAATATCTGGATGTTGTTTAAAAAAATCTTTTGCATACTCTAAAATAGGTTCAGATAAATTTTTACCACCATCATTAGAAACAGCTTCTATACTCTTACCATTATCTATCAAATCCATGGTAGGTCGTGGTGTCCCAAAGCAGTAATCTTCAGGACAAAAAGTAACTATTTTATAATCAGCTAACTTCTCTAGCAACTTCTCATTTAGGTTATGGTCACCATCATAACGACAGGCATTACCCATAAGACAAGAGGAGATTGCTACTTTTGGCTTATTCATCTAACAAATCACTACTGATTTAATCTCTGTAAACTCTTCCAATGCCCATTTTGGACCTTCTCGCCCTACTCCTGAAAGCTTTGAACCTCCATAAGGTTGAACATCAAAACGTAGGGTTGGAATGTCATTTATAACTACCCCACCACACTCTGCATCGTCTATAAAACGTTTAGTAAGTCTTAAATCATTAGTAAAGATAGAAAATTGTAAGCCATAAGGTGAGTCATTCATCTTCTCTATTGCCTCTTCATAGCTCTCTACTTTTACTAAAGAGACAATAGGAGCGAAAACCTCTTCACAAACTATTTTCATATCATCTGTTACATTTGTCATAACTGTTGGAGCAAAAGCACCATCTATCACCTCTCCACCTGTTAGAAGCGTTGCCCCTTCATTTTGAGCTGAGGCGACCCATGTTTTAGCCCGACTTAATGACTCTTCATCTATCAGAGGTCCCATGAAGGTATCATCTTCATAAGGTGACCCTACCTTTAATGTTTTGGTTTCAGTAGCAATAGATGCTGCAAACTCATCATAAACAGAAGCGTGAACATAAATTCGTTGCAAAGAGATACAAACTTGACCAGAATTAACAAATGCTCCAAATGCACAACGTGAAGCTGCATGGTCAACATCTGCAGAGCTATCTATAAAGGTTGCAGCATTTCCACCTAACTCTAAACTTACCTTTTTGATTCCTGCTTGTTGGGTAATAATGTTTCCAACTGGGACAGAACCTGTAAATGATAATACTCTTGGTATCATACTCTTAACTAAAGTACTACCCACTTCAACATCACCATAAACAACACAAAGTGCATCTTTTATAGCATATTTAGAGTTATTAAAAAGTTTGGCTAGTTTATAGGCTGTAAGTGGTGCTTCAGGGGTTGGTTTTAAGACAACAGCATTACCAGCACCTAAAGCAGGAGCTATCTTATGAGCCACAAGATTTAGAGGGAAGTTAAATGGGGTAATACATGCCACCACGCCAACAGGAACCCTAGTAAAATAAGCAATGGTTTTTTTACCACTTGGAGCAATATCTGTAGGTATAGTCTCACCATGAAGAGCAATTAACTCTTTAGCTGTAAGACGTATGGTCTCAATACATCTATCTACCTCTACACGAGCGAAGGCTATGGGTTTGGCTACCTCATTCACCAAGGTCATCGCCATATCTTCTCTATGAGTTTCCAACATATCAGCTACATCTTCCAACCATGAAACACGTTGGTGAAGAGGTGATTTAGCTGTAACTTTTGCTGCTTTTTCTGCTATTTTCAGAGCTTGAAGCGTATCTTCTACAGTACAAATGGGTGCTGTACTTACAACAGTCTGGTCATAAGGACTTTTACGCTCTGACAGATGTTCTCTTGTCTCTTCCAAGCTACCCATAAAAACTTTGGCTTCACCTTTGGCATCACTGTTAAATATAGTAAACATAATAATATCCTCAAAAAATAATAAATGATTATAACGCAATAAGCGTTAAGAAAATTAAGAAGTAGGGAAAGAAATTAAAAAAGTATTGGATTATCTAAAGAGGAGAGAAGGTCAAAAACCTTCTCAAGTAGTTGCAAAGAGACTATTTTTTAATCTCAGCAGCCAATGCTTCAATTGCAGCATCATCAAGTTTAGCAACTTGACCTTGCATTACAGTTTTCATTGCTCCACCATAAGTACCAGCTTTATAACCTTTAAGTGCTGTTACAATCTCTTCTTTAGTTAAATCTTTAACTACTTTAGAAACGTTCAATGCTTTTTTCTCAAAGTTTGCTCCATGACACCCTGCACATGCTGCTGTGTCTGCGAATGCTGCTGTTGTCAATAATGCTGCTACTGCTGCTACTTTTACAAATTTACTCATTGTTGTCCTTTAATGTGTTTTTTTATTATACGGGTGTCATTTTAAACCATCTTTGTGGAACAATTGTGTTTTTTATTGATAATTAAAAAAAACCATTAAGAATTGATTTAGCTGTTTGAGTAACATCATCTACGTTTATCTCTTTTAATTTCTTTGTCACATCTTTCTTAACACTCTTTAACTCTTTCTTAACCACTTCACTTTTTTGAGTACCTAACCATGCACCCATCTGCTTATTCATCTGATACTTCAATAGTCTGCTCATGTCTACAGAGACTTTTGGATCTTCTAATGTTCCATAAATATCTCCATAAATTTCTTGACCTTGCATTTTAATCTCAAATTTGGAATTTACTTTATTGTTTTGAGCATTCATTTTTGTATCTATTAAATAGAGGTGGCTTACACCATCATCTAGTTTAAGCTCTGATGAGAGTAGTTGGTTTTGGTATCCACCTGTAAAAGTACTTTTGTCATACTCTCCTGAGAGTAGATTTATACCTATAGTATCATAAATCATCTTGGTCATTTGAGTTTGTATAAAACGTGTTTTTCTTAACTCTGTGTTCATTAAAACAATTTTATCTTTCATATCATAATTAATAGTTCCAGAGACATCAGACCTTAAAACTATAGGATAAGAGAACTGTTCTAAAAGACGCTCTAAATAAACCTCATGTAATTTTAAATCGATATTTTTTTTCTTATAAGTATACTCTAACCTTCCACCAAACTTATGGGTATAGCCTTTAACTAAGAGTTCATCATCATAAATAACACTTCCATTTGCATCTAAGCTACCTATATATTTATGCTTTAAAAACTTTTCAAAATAGGCCAAATCTTTTAAGTGTAACTCATAATTTGCTTGTGCTACTTTTTTACTCTGATGATACTCACCATTAAATACTGTTAGGTTCCCTATCTTTGAATCTATTTTTCCTACATATTTATAAGCGATATCATCAAAATCTATAGTTGTATGTAAAGAGAATGGAACCTTTGGAGCAATATCAGGCATAAGAGCATGTGCCATAACAATCTTAGCCTGACCTCTTTTTTTATATTTAGAAAAAGATTTAAACGCTGCATCTATATCTACTTTACCTTTTACAATAAGAGGTTTTTTTAAAAACTTTAAAACTTTTTGACTATTTACTTCCTCTAACATTATATTCATATCTTTAATTTGTGTAGGTATTTTTGTAAATCCGTATACTATATTACCATCAAATAATTCACCCTTACCCTCTACTAAAAGTTCAGAAAATGGCCCATGTAAAGTTCCTTGAACATCAATATTATCTTCAATATAAAAATTATTGAACTTAAATTCTTTACCTTTAAGATGATAATCCATATCTACTTTATAGTTATCAGCTTTACCTTTTAAGAAAATATTTGCACTATTATTTACAGTTAAATTCATAACTATATGTGGGTATTTTTCCAAATTTAAAGAGTGTACTTTTATATTATTATAGGTTTTTTTAGAGAGATAATCTTCAACCAAGTAACCTAAGTTTTCATGACCAACAGAAGTATTTAGGAAGTAAAAGAACAATATAGTTAAAGAACTTAAAAACCATAAAAAATATTTTATAAAAATTCTCATGCCACACCACCTAAGCTTTTTTCATATTTTATCATAAAAAGAGAGTTTAACACGACTTTGGCTAAAATGTGCAATTAATTTTTACATGGAGCAAAGCACAGATGGATGCAGCAAAATATATATGGATGAATGGTGAGTTTAAACCTTGGGATGATGCAAAAACTCATGTTTTATCTCATACTTTACACTATGGAAATGGTGTTATAGAAGGTACAAAAGCTTATAAAACAGCCGATGGTTATGCAATTTTTAGACTAAATGACCACACAAAAAGACTTAAAGAGTCTGCAAAAATGACACTTATTGATATCCCTTACAGTGTAGAGGAACTCAATGAAGCACAGATTGAACTGGTTAGAAAAAATGAATTTACAGGTGACAATGTATATTTAAGACCTTTTGCTTTTTTAGGTTACGGTGTTATGGGTGTGTATCATAAAGAGGCTCCTGTCGAGACGGTTCTTGCCGCATGGGAGTGGGGAGCGTATCTTGGTGAAGAGGGACTAAAATCTGGTATTAAACTTAAAATTGCATCTATGACAAGAGCTGGAAACACTTCAAACATGGGAAAAGCAAAAGCAACAGCCAACTACCTAAACTCTCAAATGGCAAAGTATGAAGCTATTGATTGTGGTTATGATGAAGCCCTACTTCTTGATGACCAAGGTTACGTAGCTGAAGCATCAGGAGCTTGTTTTTTTATGGTTAAAGATGGAGAACTTATCTCTCCACCAAATGACAACTCATTGGCTTCTATTACTCAAAAAATGGTTATAGAAATGGCTGAAGATATGGGTTACCCTGTATCAAGAAGACGCATTACCCGTGAAGAGGTCTATGTTGCTGATGAAGCATTTTTAACAGGTACGGCAGCAGAAATTACACCTGTTAGAGAAGTTGATGCACGTATCATTGGAGAAGGTTCACGTGGACCAATCACAGAGATTATTCAAAGTAATTACTTTGATATTGTATTTGGAAGAAATGAAAAATACAAACATTACCTAACATACATATAGGAACATATTTTGAGCAAAAGCTCAAAACAATATGCTAACGCATGGTTTTCTTCAGCAGAAAGCTCATGTGACTAGCCACATTATTTAAGGAACAAACATGCCAGCAGACATGAACGACTATTTTAAAAAGAAACAGCCAGGAAATGGTGGAAACAATAAAACACCAAACAGACCACAATCACAAAACGCTAACAGTGGTGGAGGTGGAGGAAAAGCTCTACCTTCATGGCTATTTGTAGCATTAGCAATTATTATTGCTGCTGTTTTCTTTAAACCCTTTACCATTATTAATTCTGGTGAAGTTGGAATAAAAGTAAATACCGGTAAATTTAATGAAAAACCTCTTAATGCAGGTCTTCACTTCTATATTCCAATGCTTCAAAAAATAATTACGGTCAATACTAAAATAAAACAGATTATTTATAGTAATGAAAACAATGTTGTTGGAGGTGGGGGACAATATAAACGTCTTAATGATATTCAAGATGATGGATTAATCAGAAACAATGCCATTCCAGTTCTAGATAAAAGAGGTTTGACCGTACACATAGATTTAGCTGTTCAGTACCAACTTAGACCAGAGTCTGCACCAAAAACCATAGAACGATGGGGACTTCACACTTGGGAAGAAAAAATTATTAATTCAAAAGTACGTGAAGTTGTTCGTGATGTTATTGGTAAATATGCAGCAGAAAAACTTCCTGAAATGAGAAATGAAATAGCAACAGCTATTCAAACAAAAGTTACCCAGAAAGTTCAAGCCCTTGATGGGAAACCTGTTGTTTTATCTGCTGTAGAGCTTAGAAATATTGTTTTACCTGTTAAAATTAGAGAAAAAATTGAACAACTTCAAGCAGAAAAACAAAATGTAAACATTGCAGAACAGCAAAAAGAGCGTGCAAAACAAGAAGCACAAAAAAATGCTGAAATTGCACGTGGTGAAGCTGAAAGAAACAGAATTGTAGCACAAGGTCAAGCTGATAAAATTAGAATTGAAGCCGAAGAACAAGCAAAAGCAAATTCTTTGATTTCAGCATCGTTAACAAATGAGTTATTACAACTAGAGCAAATTAAGACTCAAGCTAAATTTAATGAAGCACTTAAAGTAAATAAAGATGCTCAGATTTTCTTAACACCTGGTGGAGCAGTACCTAACATTTGGGTAGATGCAAAAGGAAAAGAACAGAAAGCTATTTCAGCACAATAACAAATAAGATGCATTGAAAAATGCACCTTACACGGAGAACCACATGCAAATTAACTGGCAAAAAAATCCCCTAATACCAGCAATCGCTCAAGACTCAGAAACCAATGAAGTTCTTATGTTAGCCTACATGAATGAAGAGGCTTATAACTTAACTCTCTCTACTGGTTATGCTCATTACTTTTCAAGAAGCAAACAACGCATCTGGAAAAAAGGTGAAAGTTCAAATCATACACAAGAGATAAAAGATATTTTATTAGACTGCGATGCAGATACAGTTATCTTAAAAATTCACCAAAATGGTGTAGCTTGTCATACGGGGACGAAGAGTTGTTTCTTTACCTCTGTAGTTCAAGAAAAAAGAGTACTAGAACAAGAAGTAGATACCAATGCCATGTATGGAGTAGTAGATACCCTTTATCATACTATATTGGAGCGTAAAAGCTCTACATCTACAGAAAAATCATGGACAAAAAAACTTTTGAATGACAAGGAACTAATGCTAAGTAAAATTCGTGAAGAAGCAGATGAAGTTTGTGTTGCGATAGATGAAGAATCAGATGAACAAGTAATTTATGAGTCTGCTGATTTACTCTACCATACTTTAGTTGGTCTTGGTTATCGTGATATATCACCAGATAGAATAAAACAAGAGTTATCGAGACGTTTTGGACTATCAGGGATTACAGAAAAAGAACAAAGAAAGAAGTAACTAAATAGAAAAATGTTTTATAGAAACAAGCTATGTTTCTATAAAACATAATTTAATCTTCCTTTGTGTAAAACAACCTACTCTTCTAAAAAATAGATACATTTTTTTAATAAATCATCTTTTAATCTAGTATAAAAAAAATATTTTGATTATAATAAAAAAAATTAGATTAATTTATTAAGGAGTATCATGAAAAAAATCATTATAACTTTTAGCTTACTCTCTCTCTTTAGCATCAATATTTACGCTAATACCATCCTAACATTTGGTGAGCGTAGAAATTCAGATATAGACTATATGCCAGCAAATCAGATAGCTGATACTACAGATATTGTACAAGACACAACACCTTTTACAGAGCAAATCACCCCAATGAGTAGAGAAGAGCAACTCTATTATGATAACCAATACAATCAAAAATATTTTGAACCTTGGGATATCATGAGTATGGAGCTTACTGAAGTTGAAAAAACATGGCAATTTAAATATGCGAAAGAAAAAACCTATAATAGAGATGGAAGTAAAATTTCAAAAGAGTGGTACAAATATGCAATTAAGAATTCCAACTTTGATAATTATGAAAGCATTGCTAAAGCAGGAATAACACTTAAACATACCAATTTAAGACTATACCCTTCACTTAAAGAGATCTATTATGACCCTAATAGAACGGGTGAAGGTTTTCCATTTGATTATGCTCAAAATAGTGCAGTATATATCAATACACCCCTATTTGTCTCGCACTACTCTTTAGATAAGAAATGGGTTTATGTCAAAACATCTTATGCATTTGGTTGGATAAAAGTATCCGATATGGCACTGGTTAATTCAGACTTTCAAAATATTTTTAGAAATGATAAATATGCAGTCACGGTAAAGGACAACCTACAACTACTAGATGATGGTGTCTATCTATCTTTAGTTAAAATGGGAACAATCTTTCCTGTTGACCCTATAACAAAAAAGTATTTAATTGCGAAAAAAGATATCAAAGGTTATGCTTATATATCTAAAGTAATCGTTCATGATACAGACACCAATATTATTGCCTACAAACCTATTAAATTTAATGCTCAAAATGTTGCATATATTAGTAAACAACTTGTAGGTGAACCTTATGGTTGGGGTGGAAAACTTGAAACCAGAGACTGCTCTGCTTTAACACGTGATTTTTTTGCTCCATTTGGTATCTACTTACGTAGAAACTCCCGGCAGCAAGCTCAAGATGGTGATGCCATCTCTATAAGAGGTCTTGATGCCCAGACCAAAAAAGCAACTATTTTAGCCAATGCAAAACCTTGTCGTTCCCTTCTATTTGTGGCTGGTCATATCATGCTCTATTTAGGAGAACAAAAAGGTGAACCAATTATTCTACATAACTACTGGGGAGTACGCCTGAAAAATGGAGATAAAAGAGTTATGGGTAGAGGAATCATCACCACAACAAAACCAGGTATTGAACGTTCAGATGTTCGTAAAAAAAGTATGTTAATCAATACATTGACAGATATTGTTAACTTTTAAAATTTCTATAAAATAAAAAGGAATATAAGTACTAAAGGAGGCTAATACCTCCTTATCTTATAGTACTACATCCTGGACTGTTTGCACTTCCACCAGCAAAATAGTTCCCATCAAAACTAACCAATGAGTAGTTACTATCATCACCTAAAGACTCTTTCAATCCCTCTATAGATAGAAATCCAAGTGAATCTGCACCAATATACTCAGCTATCTCTTGGGGTGTTTTAGAAAATGATATAAGCTCCTGTGAAGTAGCTGTATCTATACCATAACGACAAGGATACTTAATTTCAGGTGCTGCAATACGCATGTGAACCTCTTTTGCTCCTGCATCTTTTAACATTCTGACTATCTGCTTAGAAGTTGTACCACGAACTAAAGAGTCATCTACGATAGCAACACTTTTACCTTTAATCATATCTTTAATAGGTGAAAGTTTTAATTTTACCTTTAAATCACGAATCTCTTGTGTTGGCTCAATAAAGGTACGACCTACATAGTGGTTTCGTACAATTCCCATCTCAAAAGGCACACCCATTCCATCGGCATACCCTTTAGCTGCAGCCACTCCAGAGTCTGGAACAGGGAGTACCAAGTCTATCTTAGCAGGAGTCTCTTTTGCCAACTGTTTACCCATCTCTAAACGCATATTATAAACCGTTTTACCAGCAATAATAG
This sequence comes from Campylobacteraceae bacterium, assembly GCA_027056485.1. Classification (GTDB taxonomy): domain Bacteria; phylum Campylobacterota; class Campylobacteria; order Campylobacterales; family Sulfurovaceae; genus UBA1140. The sequence continues at coordinate 13,987 of JALUKQ010000059.1, forward strand.
AGTCTGGTCTTGCAAAATAGATATACTCAAATGCACAAGGGTGTGGGTCAGACTTAAAAATCATTTCCGATTGTGGCTCTTTCCCTTTTTCAAAAACAAGCATCTCCCCTGGTTCTACATCACGTACAAACTCAGCACCGACTAAGTCAAAAGCACAAGTCTCTGAAGCTACTATATAGCCCCCATTTTTAAGTTTACCAAGGCTCAAAGGACGAATACCAAAACGGTCACGAACCACAAACATTTTACTACGACTCTGAATAGCTAAACAGTAAGCACCCTCTATCTTCTTTAACATATCTTTGATACGTGCTTTGAGTTTGTTTTTTTGACTCTTTGCTATAAGATGAACTATATTTTCTGTATCCATCTCTGTTTGGAAAATAGCACCTTTTTCTATAAGGTCATCTCTAACTTCATATTTATTGGTTAAATTTCCATTATGTGCTACAGAAATCTCTCCTAGCTTGTACTTGGCAAATACTGGTTGGGCATCTAAAACTGAATCTTTACCTGCCGTGGAGTAGCGATTATGTCCAATAGCACACGAGCCTTCAAGAAGTTTTAAACGCCCCTTATGAAATACATCTGTAACCAAGCCTCTTCGCTTAACCAAATGAATTTTCTTTCCATCTGCAGAAGAAATTCCCGTAGACTCTTGACCACGATGTTGCATAGAAAAGAGTGCATAATACGCTAACTGTGCTGCATTTTCAGTTCCAAAGACACCTACAATTGCACACATACTATATTCCTAAACAGTCATTAATAGAGTAGAGACCACTTGGTTTACCAACTATCCATGATGCTGCTCGTATAGCACCCTTAGAGAATGTTTGACGACTGGTTGCTGTATGGTTCAGCTCTAAAAATTCACCATCATTATAGAAACCTACAGTATGTCTTCCTACAATATCTCCACCCCTTAAAGCCATAACTGCAATTTCATCTTTTGTTCTAGCACCTATTTGACCATCTCGTCCAGAGATACGAACAGCATCAAGGTCTAAACCTCTTCCTTTTGCTGCAAACTCACCAAGTGTCAATGCAGTACCTGATGGAGAGTCAACTTTATGTCTATGATGTTGTTCTACTATTTCAATGTCAAAGTCCTTAAGTGTTGCCGATACCTGCTCAACTAACTGCTTAAGTAGGGCTATACCTGCCGACATATTTGAAGAGTAAAGCACAGCCATCTCTTTTGAAGCTTCAGCTAAAAGATTTTGTTGATGTTCTGTAAAACCAGTAGTTGCTATAACCAATGATGTAGGATTTTTGAGTGCTGCCTCAAGTAAAGCTTGTGTTGCAACAGGTGCAGAGAAGTCAATTACAACATCACAGTTTTCTAAAAACACGTTCATATCATTAGTGATTAAAGTTGTTTCAGGAACCGTTGTTTTCAATTCATCAAAAACATGTAAAACACTTAATTCTAAACCATCTTGTTCAAGAACGTTATTGATAAGCTGTTCACCCATTCTACCTGTACTACCTAAAATTCCTACTTTTGCCATGTGATTATCCTCACGTTAATTTCTGTCGGATTATACAAAAATTTATATAATGTAAGGTTTACGCCAACTCTTGAATATAAGCAATAACTTGTAAAGCAGCTACTGAGCCATCACCAGCAGCAGATACTACTTGTTTTGGTGCTTCTATTCTCATATCACCAGCAGCAAAAAGACCTTTTAGAGATGTTTTCATACTAAGGTCAACTATTACCTGCCCCCAGTCATTCATGTCACAGATAAACTCCCCATTTTCATCTTTTAACACAGAGTTTTGAACATTATGTCCTACAAATACAAAAAGACCTGTATTTTTCATGTCAGTAATTTCATCTGTTTTTATATTTCTAATTTTTACACCATCAAGACCCATCATTCCACCATAAGCTTCTTCTATAACTGAGTCAGTAATCAAGTGTATATTCTCTTTTCTTTTTACTCTGTCTAGTGTTGGAGGTGCTGCTCTAAACTCATCTCTTCTATGTACTACATAGACTTCTGAACAGATATTTGAAAGATAGAATGCCTCTTCTAAGGCTGTGTCACCACCACCAAGAACTGTTACTGGTTTATTTTTATAAAAGAAGCCATCACAAGTAGCACATGTCGAGACACCTTTTCCAAAAAACTCATCTTCTCCCTTGAACCCTGCTCTTTTAGGTGTAGAACCTGTACAAGTAATCACAGTTAACGCCTCTACTGTTTCACCACCCTCTAAAGTAATAGTAAAGTGTCCACCTGTTTTAGCCACACGTTCTACTTTTTTCATCTCATGTTTTAAACCAAAATGAAAACACTGCCTTTGCCATGTGTCCATAAAATCCATACCTGTTTTGTCATGTTCAAAAAACCCAGGGTAGTTCTCTATCTCAGAACTTTGTGTAATCTGCCCACCAGGAAGCCCCATCTCAAACAGGGTTACATTTTTAAGACCACCTCTAGTCGCATAAAGTCCAGCTGTAAGTCCAGCAGGGCCTCCACCAATAATTGCACAATCTAACATAATAATATTCCTTGAATTAAATTTTTAACAAAATAAATAACAGTTTATAGTATTTTAGTAAAAATTTTAAAAAGAGAGCGTAACATTTGTTACCATTGTTAAGAAGAGGTGTGGGCAAAACTGCCCACAAAATATTAATGACTACAGTTGAGCATTAATTTTTTCAGCAAATGCATCTTTAGAAGCTGCACCTACCATTTGGTCTACAAGCTCACCATCTTTAAAGAAAAGAATAGCTGGGATTGATCTAATACCATATTTTACAGAAATCTCTTGCTGCTCATCTGTGTTTACTTTTGCGATTGTAGCTTTACCATCAAAATCATTTGCTAGTTCTTCTACTACTGGAGCAATCATTCTACAAGGTCCACACCATGGAGCCCAAAAGTCTACCATTGTTACGCCTTCTGCGATTGTTGCTTCAAAATTGTCTTGAGTTAGTTCAACATATGTTGCCATATTATGTATCCTTTAATTAGTTAAATTCGTTAATGCTGTAATTATACATCAACTTTGTTAAACCTAAATAATAACTTTATCTAGGTTACATGTTTGATTTATAACCTATCTTTCTACTTTTGTCAAGACTAATCTAATAAAATTTCAGGATATTGGGCTGACCTGCTCCCTTTTAGTACTTTTGTTTTTTCACCTTTAACGGTATATACAAAAGATATCTTAGGACTATCAGTACTATTTTTATTGGCTCTATGTAGTAGTTTACAATGAAAAAGAACCATATCTCCACGACTTAAATTTGTACTCTGTTTTGTCTCTATAAGAGATTTATTAATAGGATGTTCTATTTTGAAGTAGTCCTTCTCTCCAAACTGCTCTTGCGAAAACTGCATTTTATGACTTTTAGGGATAAACTCTAAAACACCATTTTGACTATGTTCCTCATCAAGTGCTAACCAAACAGAGACCAAGTTATCATCTGTAAAAGACCAATAACGTCTATCTTGATGCCAAGCAGTCTCAGAACTACTATAAGGCATTTTTGTCATAATAGAGTTATGATGTGCCGTCGTAATAACTACCTTATCATCTAATATCTGTTCAAGTATAGGACGTATTTTTCTATTTTCCATCCAATTTTTAAACAAAATATCTCTATGATAAACCTGACGAAGTCGTCTTACTGTTACCACTTCTTTATCTTCTATACTGTTATAATCTACTACCTCAGTTCGATACTCTTTCGACTTTGTATGGTAACCAATTTCAGTCTCTATAGGTTCTATTTTATGTTTTAAATGGGCTTTTGCTACATCTAAAATTGCTTCACACGCTGCTTTATCTGCAAAATTACGTAGAATTAAATACCCATTAGTATTAAAATCATTCAGTTGAGATATAGTCAAGTTCATAAGTAGCCCTTTTTATTTAAATAGGTTTTTATTATAGCTTTAATAAATTAAAAATAATCAATAGATTTATGGTACAATACTTCTTTACAAATAATAAAATCAAGGATTAAGTATGAACAAAACTTTATTAATTGCAGCAGCAACAGCTATGTTAACAACAGCATCTTTTGCTGGTAATGTAGGATGTGGACTTGGTAATCAAGTTATCAAAAATCAAGACTCAGTAGCTATGCAAATTTTTGCAGTAACAACAAATGGAACATCAGGTAACCAAACTTTTGGTATTACATCAGGAACTTCAGGATGTGCAAAACCAGCTAAATTTGTTTCAAACGATAAAGCAAATGAGTTTGTAGCAGGAAACATGGATGCTCTTGCATTAGACATTTCAAATGGTCAAGGTGAAGCACTTACAACACTTGCATCTCTACTACATGTTTCTAACCCAGATACTTTTGCTAGTGTACTTCAAACAAACTTTGACAAAATTTATACATCTTCAGATGTAACATCTGCTAACGTTATTGATAACATTGTAGCATTAGGATAGTCATTATTTTATGACACTATTTAGTACAAAAGCAGTCAAACTTGTTTTTGTACTGCTTCTTCTAACCTCATATCTTTTCTCAGAACATAACTTTTCAAAACAGATAGATAAATTATCAAATACCCAACAGTGGCACAGGCTTCTTCATTTTAAAGATGGAAAAAGTGAAATAGATGATGAAAATTTTTTTATTTCCAAAGATGGAAAAACCAATCCAAAGGCAGAATTGACAGCCTTTATAGAAAAACTTATATCTGACAAAAGCGATGATGAAAATTCGACTCAGTGTTACTATCCTTCACGTTCTTCTTGGATTTTAGAGCAACTACCACAACTAGAAAAAGAGATAATAACACCAACATGTGAAACCCTTAAAAAAGAGCTAAAATCAATAGAAGCTAAACAGGTAACCCTTGTACTTGCTTCTGCTCATATTAACTCTCCTGCTTCTGCTTTTGGTCATACTTTTTTACGTATAGACAACAACGACAATACTCCTCTACTCTCTTATGCTGTTAACTATGCAGCCCAAACAGCAGAAGATAATGGTTTTATATATGCTTACCAAGGACTCTTTGGAGGGTACAAAGGTCTCTACTCTATCGACCCCTATTATAAAAAGCTTAAAGAGTACTCTGACTTAGAACAGCGTGATGTTTGGGAGTACACCCTTAACCTTTCACAAGAAGAGATAGATAAAATGGTGCTTCATATCTTTGAAATTCGACATTTTTATGCTGATTATTTTTTCTTATCTGAAAACTGCTCTTACAACCTTTTATGGCTTTTAGAAGTAGCCAAAGAGGATATAAATCTAACAAAACAGTTTAATCATAAAGCCATACCTATAGATACCCTAAGAGCCATTATTTCTGAAAAATTAGTCAAAAAGACCATCTACCGTCCCTCTAAACGAAAAGCTATCTTAGCTATTGCAAAACCTATAGAAAACAATCCAACAGCTCTAAAATTTGCAAATAGCAATGAGTATAATCTAACCAAAATAGATAAACTCTCTAAAGAAGATAAGATTGCTTCACTAGAACTGGCAACTGCACTTTTACGCATAAAACTCTCTAAGAATAAAATTACAAAAAAAGAGTATCTACCTAAATTTTTAAAGATACTAAAAGCACGTAGTAAACTTGGAACTTCACCTAAAAAAATTATAGAAAAACCTTATGAACCAACAAAAGGTCACTACTCAGCAAAAGCTTCCTTTGCTTATACCAGCCATCAAGCCTCTACTGCACGAGTAAAAATAGCGTATCATGATATCTATGACAACGATAAGGGTTATATACCTGGTTCTTACATAAGCTTTTTTGATACAGCACTTCAATATAAAGATAGTAAGTTAACACTAGATAAAATAAATTTTTTAGATATTCGCTCTTATGCCTTACAAGATGCCTTATTTAAACCCATCTCATGGCAAGTTGCCTTAGGTGGAAAACGTATCTTTAATAATGAATTAAATGCATATCTACAGGCAGGTGGGGGCTTTACCCTTGGAAGCGAAGCGTTTTACACTTATGCCACAGTTACCCCTACTATTTACTACAAAACAGAAGAGGAGCATAGTCTATCAGCAAACATAGGTATACTATACAACCCCTCCAAACATTTAAAAGTTGGTCTCTTAGGCTCTAATGAGTGGTTTGATAAAAATAGAGAGATTTTAAAAATAGAACCGTTTGTAACTTATAGTTTTGACCAAGCATCTGCTTTAAATTTAAGGTATGCATATAAAGAGCTAAATAACAAAAGAGAAGAAGATGCTATATTATCTTGGTTTTGGTATTTCTAGTAATTAACCTCAAACTCCGAAGTAAACTTATAGCTCTCTTTCGCCTTTAACAAAATGGTAAACTCCCTCATAAAAGCATTTTTCTTCTTCACTGAACAGTTATCTTTACAAGAACTCTTCACTGTAATGTCATTTCCATAGGTAGGAATGCTCTCTTCAATTCTAAGCTCTAGTGGCTCTTTCCCTTGGTTTCTTACATTATAGATTGTTTCTACATTTCTATAGTGTTTTTTAGCTTTAAATTTTGTAATAGTCTTCTCACCAACAGCATCAAAAAGTGTTCCCACGGTTAATGTCACATTTTCATCTTCTGGTATGTTTTGAACTCTTGACTCACCTATAAAATGTGTCTCATTTGAGCTGTCTTTTTGATACATACGCACCACACCTGTAGGCAAAGAGATACCCATGTTGTTCTCTTTTTTATTTTCAAACTCTATCATATTAGAGAAGTGTAACTTCTGCTCACCATAGTTTTCAAAATAGTTGTTAATATTTTTCCCATACTGATGGTACTTCACCTCTTTTTTATCTATAAATGAAATCTGTTTCTGTTCTTTATTCCCAATGGTCTCTCTAAATGGAATTTTATAGATATGGTAACCAGAAAAAGACTCTTCTTTTACCTCATCCATTGCCATCATTGGCATAGCTTCCTCTTTATAAACAGCATTCTTGCTTTCATACATTCTTCTTTCAGGTACTGCATTTACCTCTCCAGCCAGACACGTTATCTGTGCATTTTCATAAGCTACACCAGAATTGTTATTAACCGTAATCCAACCTGTTAAATCTAAAACTTCCTTTTTTAAATTTAGAACATAATCACTTTTCCAAGTAATACCTCTTGTAAGGTACTTTAGGTCAATACCCAATTTTCCTTCTTTTTCAGCCTCCATATTCCAAACCAAACTTGGCTTGGTTATCATATTTTCAGGTACTTTATCAAAAATCACTTGAGTTGCAGCGTTAAGAGTATATATTTTTCCTGTACCATTCTCTTTTATCATAACATTTGGAGAAGCTGAAAGTAAAATACCTTTACTTAATGTTGGCTCTTTTTCATTGCTATAAAAGGCAACCTCTTTGTCTATACTTTTTTCTAACATAGAAGACAAAGAGACTAAATCATAGATATAGTTTTGAGAGTAAAGATTGGTCTGCATACCTAAGAATGTAGGCACAACAGACTCAGTAATCACCGAAGAAGGCACACCCTCATACACAAGTTTATGTCTACCAGCTTGAACTTCTACTTCTCGGGTATCATTTATAAAAGCTTTATTGTTGTTATAGATAGTAATTTTTAAGTCAGAGCCCGTAGAGGGAACCATTACATTTGCTACTCCCAAAAGAGGAAGAAGTGTTAAATAGAATATTTTATGCATAGTTTTTCCTTTATATTAATAGATTATTATAACAGAAAAAATAGATATGAAGAGAAAAAGAGTAAACTCTCATTTATCAATAAGTTTAGAAAAATGAGAGTTTAAGTAATTAATTTCTATCTAAACAGTTTAAATCAGAAAATGCCTGTTCTAAACGTTTGACAACTGAGGTTTCACCTTCTCGTAACCACTTTCTAGGGTCATAGTATTTTTTATTTGGGTTATCTTCACCTTCTGGGTTACCTATTTGCCCCTGTAAATAAGCATGATATTGAGCCACATAAGCACGTACACCATCCCAATAAGCCCACTGAGTATCAGTATCGATATTCATTTTAATAACACCATACTCAATTCCTTCTCTAATCTCTTCAAGAGTAGAACCTGAACCACCATGGAAAACAAAATTTACTGGTTTTTCATCTGTATTATATTTCTCTTGAATATACTTTTGAGAGTTATCTAAAATGGTTGGAGTTAACACAACATTTCCTGGTTTATAAACACCATGAACATTACCAAAAGAAGCTGCTATCGTAAACATGTCAGATACTTTTTTTAACTCTTCATAAGCATAAGCAACCTCTTCTGGCTGAGTATAAAGTAATGCATTGTCTACATCTGTATTGTCCACACCATCTTCCTCTCCACCAGTTACACCAAGCTCTATTTCTAAAGTAATACCTATTTTAGACATACGCTCTAGATACGTTTTACAAGTAGCAATATTCTCTTCTATTGGCTCTTCTGAAAGGTCAATCATGTGTGAAGAGAAAAGAGGCTTTCCAAATGCTTCAAAATGTTTTTCACTAGCATCTAAAAGCTCATCAATCCAAGGAAGAAGCTTTCTTGCTGCATGGTCTGTATGTAAAAGTACTGGTACACCGTAAGCTTCAGCTACTGTATGTACGTGCTTCGCACCTGCAATGGTTCCTAAAACAGCTCGTTTATCACTGGGCATTCCCTTACCAGCATAAAACTCTCCACCACCGTTAGAGAACTGTATAATAACTGGAGAATTTACTTTAGCAGCAGCTTCCAATACAGCATTAACGGATGATGTTCCCACAACATTTACAGCTGGAATAGCAAAACCCTCTTCTTTTGCAATTGAAAACAACTCTTGAACTTGATTTCCACTTAAAACACCACATGGTAGACTATCTAATACTTTATTACTCATTTAATTTTACCTTAAATAATTTTTATTTATTTTACAATAATTTTTGCTGTTTTTCTCATCTTTTCACTCATATTCTTCAATTCTTTTTTAAATTGAAGAACTTTTAGAGTCTTTACAATTTCCTGTTTTACATCTTTAAAAGGAGCGATTCCTTTCTCTTTTTTATCTTCTAAATAAATAACATGATAACCAAACTGAGTTAAAACAGGTTCCGTTGTTATGGTTCCCACTTCTAAACTAAACGCAACATCTGAAAATTCTGGAACCATCTGTTCTTGAATAAACCAGTCTAATTCACCACCATTTACTGCACTAGGACCTATAGATTTTGTTTTCGCCAATCTAATAAATGCCTCTTTAAGTGCTGGCTTATTCATCATAAGTTCATCTATGACCTCATTGGCTTGGGCTTTTGTTTTCACCAAAATATGTCGTACCTTTACAGAAGCATCTTTATAAAACTTATCTAAATTATTTTCATAATACTCTTTTGCTTCCTTATCAGAGACAACAATCTCTTCAGCCTTCTCTTTCATCCAATAATCAACAAGTAACTTATCTTTAGCTTTTTCTAATGCTATTTGAAACTCTAAATTATTTTCTATATGAAGACGCTTTGCCTCTTCTGCAAAAAGTTTTCTGTTTATCATCTGTTCTAATATAGATTCTTTTTCATCTTCACTTAAAAAATTATAGTGAGCTCCAGGCATATTTGTAATGATAAAATTATTAATATCTTGCTTACTAATCTCTTTACCATTCACAATAGCAACTATTTCAGATGCCCATAAACTAACTGTGCTCAATGAAAAGATGAAAAGTACAATCTTTAATATGACCTTCATTTTTTACCTTATATATATATTAACTATTGATAAATTATATCATAAAAAAGTAAATGATTTATAAACAGTTTCAACTACATTTAAGTCTCTCTACTTACTATGTTATATAAAAAAGATATCTATTAACCATGGCAATTAAAAAAATAAAAAAAGCAACTAAAAAAGAGATTGAAGCAATAAAAGCACTCTTTCTTGAACACTATCCTGACTCACTGACTGAACTAAACTATGAAAACTTATATGAACTGCTAATAGCCGTTATGCTCTCTGCCCAATGTACAGACAAACGTGTTAACATCATTAGTCCTGCTCTTTTTAAAGCCTTCCCTAACCCTATATCTCTTGCTAATGCAGAACTGGATGAAGTAAAAGCCCTTTTAAATACCTGCTCTTTCTTTAACAACAAAGCAAAAAACCTCATCAAAATGGCTCAATCGGTTGTAGAAAATTACAATGGAGAGATTCCACTAGAACAAAAAGAGCTGGTCAAACTAGCAGGGGTAGGACAAAAAACAGCAAATGTAGTGATGATAGAGTACACAGGTGCAAACCTAATGGCAGTGGACACACATGTCTTTAGAGTAGCCCATCGTTTAGGTCTTTCAGATGATAAAACAGCCACCAAAACAGAAGAGACGCTTAGTAAAAAGTTTAAAACAGACTTACACTTACTCCATCAAGCCATGGTACTTTTTGGACGGTACAAATGTAAAGCAGTCAAACCAGAATGTGATGACTGCTTTATGGCTCCTTATTGTAAGACGAGTGAGACTTTTAGAGTTTGACTTTGATGATGCTGATTTTTATTCCTGTTGGGTTTGTTTGGTTGGTTAGGGAGGAAGCTGTAAAAGAAGAAGCTTAGGCTTCTTCTTTTGGAAACATCTCCATCACTTCATCTAAATTCATCCGTACCCACTCTTCTCTAAAACCAACACCCACACGAATAGCGTCATCGGCAAGTTCATAAACTCTTTTTGTTTACCTTGCCTGTATTGATAATATTTTGAATATCCTCTTCATCATTTTGGGCAAAACGAGAGATTTTAGAGATAATCAAATCTTCAGGAGCTAAGAGATAAATCTCAAATTTTTCTTCAATGGCTTCACTAAAACTTTTGGCTATCATGACTAAAATCTACCTGTCATTTTAAACTGATTGAACCGTGCCATATCTATACCATTAGTTAAACCATAAAGCCTAGCTAGTCCGTTACCTGTTTGGGTTTTATTAGCATGATAAAAACCTACATTAACTGTTGGGTCATGGGTACTCCTTTTTCTTGATTATAGGAGAATATTGCCGTTTTCTCAAGGGGTTTGAAGTTTATATTAAGTTTTGTTATATCAAATAGCTTTGACCCCTATGCTTTTTCTATATAAGAATATAACCATTTAATGTTTACAACCAAAATTAACGAATTTTCAGATATACTTAAATCTAATAATAAAGGTTTAACATGGTAACTTTTCAGATAAACAGCACTGATATAAGTGCTATTGAACAACTATTAAATATTGCAAAAGAGCAATTTAATCTACAAGTAAAAGTGATTGATGGATTTAAAAAACCTCAAAAAAAAGAGACTAAATGGGGTGAATTTGCTAACAAAATGGATGGTCTTTTTACTCCTCAAATCATTGAACATCTCAACGAGAGTCGCAAAGAGGCTAGAGAGAATTTTATCTCTAGGATTGGAAACTAAAGTATAATTATGAGTAAAATATATCTTTTAGATACCAATATTATCTCCTATCTTACAGACTCCAAATCTCCCCATAGACAAAACGTAAAAAACAGACTTTTTTCTCTTTCAGAACAAGACAGAGTGGCTGTCTCTATTGTCACACTATATGAACTTGCTTATGGTTTGGCTACATTTGAAAAAACTAAAAAAGAGGATAGTGACCGAGATGAAAAACTTTTTGAGAGTGGTATAGAGTTTATCAAAGAGTATTTAGAAATTTTTCCTTTAAGTGTGGAAGAGATAGATATTTTTGGAAAACTAAAAGCCAAATATAAACAAGAGACAGGTATTAATACCAAAGCATTGAAAAAAAATGACTTAGATTTTTTGATTGCTTCTACTGCCATTAGTCAAGGGGCTGTTTTAGTCAGTAATGATGGAATATTTGAGGATATTGTTGAGTATGGGGTTGGGTTGGAATTTGAGGCATGGGTTTAGGTTTTGATTATAAAATTTATTAAAGAAAATATTAAGTTTATGGTTTATAATATTTTAATACTAATATTAGCTTTTTTAGTATATCAATTTTTCAAGTATTATCCAGAGTTTTTAACATTTGAATATTGGGGAAATGAAAATAATTTAAATAGAGCAGCAATTCTTAGAAATATAGGTTTAGTATTTGTTGGATTTTTTGCGTTGACAATAGCAGTTTGGAGAGCATTAGTTGCGACTAAAGAACTTTCTAATTCTAAATTAAAACTTTCTCAAGAAAAATTACATAAAGCTGTTGAATTATTGGAAAGTGAATCTGAACGTAATAAAATTTCAGCATTTGAAATGCTATCCGAATTAATAGAGGAAAGTAATAATTTTGATAAAATCATATTTCAAATAAGTAAATCATATTTAGATGAATATGCTAATGCTAAAGAGGATTTTATAGCATATAAAGATGTTTCTTCTGAGGAAAAAATTAAACTTTGGTATTCTGGAAAACCACAAAAATATTCTATATCATTATGTTTTAATAATTATGTAAAATTAATACATGAAAATAGAGTTCAGTATGATTTGAATCAAAAAGTACTATTTAGTAATTTGAATTTATATGGATTATATTTAATTAAGCCAAATGTCTTTTTTCAAAATTGTAATTTAAGTGGTTGTATAATTTATTGTGATGCACATACTAAATTTAATTTTTGTGATTTAACAGGTGCAATAGTGATTCCTTATCAAAATAATACAATGATTTTTGACGGGTGCAACATTTCAAATATAAAAATACAAGTATCAGATGATATTTCCCCTGATATCAATGGATGGCATTGGAAAAATAACGTTCCAATACTATGTTCCTATTGTAACTTTTTTAGTTCAGTTGAAGAAAGAAGAGTTGTAATCCTTTCTAACAATAGAGTTGTGAATAATGATTTAAAAGAAAATTATTATAATGATGAGTATGGAACAAGTTCACCTTATGATTGTGGTCTTTTTGGTGATAGCTTAGAGTATGATACCGAAAAACAAAAAATTATAAATGAAGTTGAATATAATAATACGGTTAATAATAAAGATTGAGAAAAAATTGAGGCTTTAATTTTAAGTACCGTGTCATGAATAGCCACTTTTTACGCTATAAAACTCCAAACTAACCCAGCACCGACCATCTAATCCTAATTATATAATATAACTCATCAAAAAAAGAAAAAGTAGATTTTTAGAACTCTCTAACCCTTAACAATAATTCTATCAGCCGTCAATTCTATAAGCCGACTCTCATTTAATGAGTCAATAATCATCTCAATATTTTTACTAAAAAGTTCTAAAAGTTGCTTATTGGAGATATTTCCTGTAACAACATAGATTAGTTTATATGGTTTATTGGAAATCAAAAGTGACTCTATAAAATCTAAATCTTTTGAGATAAGAACTCTTTTTTCATCACTCTAGGGGTCAAACGTTGAATATCCATCTTTTACGAAAAAGTTTTAAACACGCATGGATTTCACTCCCCCTAATTATCGCTTCACTTGCCACTTCTGTCTATCTTTATTGGCACATACCCTCAACCTTTTTACCCCAATGGGACGAGGGGGAACATTGTTGTAGATTTGGTAATGCCCACCGAGATAACACGAGAAGAGTCACAAAGTGAATTTGAACAAATAGGAGAAATCATCTCTTCGCTCAAACTAAGGGTCAAAGCTATTTTATGAATAAAACTTAAATATAACCTTATCATCCTCTTCATAACCTCTGTTAAATTGGTCATGCCAACCGTAGGTCAAGAGCTAATGCCACCTATGGACATAGGGGCAATCGCCATTAAAATAACAACTGATGCCAACCTAAAATTCCTCAGGTTTAAAGTCTAACCATCACCTCTTCCACCACCTTAAATATCTTCCCCACAGAGTCTAACTTCACTTTTTCATGTATAGAGTGAGGAGAGACAATAGTTGGACCAATAGAAGCAAACTTCATATTTGGATAACGCTCAAGCAGAACCCCACACTCTAGCCCAGCATGAATCGCTTCATATTTACTCTTGCCATACTCATTTATCATCGCATCATTTATGAGTGAGGTGAAAGCATTTACTTCTGGTTTCCATGAAGGGTATTTGTACTCTATGGCTGTTGAGAAATTATACTTTTCAAATAATTTTAAAAAGTTCTCATTTATCTCTTCTAAGCCCTCTTCACTCATGGCACGTGAACTACACTCTACCTTAACAATTCCATTTTCGACACTGACAAGTGCTAAATTTATACTGGTATCAGGTAAATCAAACTCTTTATTGTAGCTATTGACTCCATGTTTAAACTCGACAAGAAGATTTAAAAACTCATCACTCTCATAGACCTCTAAAGGCTCATTTAGCTCTTTTACTTGAAGCAAATCATTACCGACTAAAGGCTCAGTTGAAGAGAGCTTCATGGTTATAGCAGTAGGTATAGAGTTTCTTCTCTCCCCTCCATGACAAGAAGCTACAAGAACCTCTTTGTCAGATAGATACTCTGCTAGAACTTTTATGGCATTGGGTATATTTTTATGAATCTCCACACCAGAGTGACCACCAGCCAAACCTGAAACTGTAAGTTCATAATTGTACTCATAAGCCTCAGACTTATAGAGTGTTTGTTCAGCCAACAAGTCAGCCCCACCTGCACAACCGATACAGACAACCCCCTCATCTTCAAAATCAAGATTTAACATATATGAGGCAGATAACTCTAACTTTATGGTAGTTGCTCCTATAAGTCCTATCTCTTCATCTGAGGTTAAAACAAACTCTAACTCTTTCCCCTGCTCCATTAACACCATCATCATGGCTATAGCCATGCCATTGTCTGCACCCAGTGATGACTCTTTTGCATACATCCACCCATCTTCTACATAGGTTTCTATGTTAGGAGCTTTACCCATACAAACCATGTCATAATGGGCTTGAAGAGCCAGTTTTGGAGAGCCTTTTTTTATAAGTAAATTTTTACTCTCATCACTCTGAACCTCATAACCTTGCTCTTTTGCAAAGTCAACTAAGTAATCAAACAGAGCCTCTGTCGCTTCACTACAATGTGGTAATTTTGTGATTTTTATAAAATGTTCTACTATTTTTTCTTGCATATATTCTCTTTTTTTAGTTATGATTATATCATGTTAGTTAACAAATAAAAGGTCTCTTTAAATGATATATAAAAAACTTACACTATTTCTACTACTAATTACTACACAATCTTATACTTTTGATTTAAATGCTAGTAATGAGATTATTGCTAAAGCATCCCAAGCAACTGTAGAGATTCAAAATGAAATAGAGTCTATTATTACGGATAAATCTATAAAAGAAGAACTTATTACAATAGATGAAAATAGAACTCAAGAAGTAAATGTTACAAAAGAAGATGATGATAACAGTAGCATCCCTGCTCCAACAATAGAATCCGTTTTGCTTATAGAAGAGAACCTTACAGCAGAAGTTAATAGTAGCACAGTAGAAGAAAATACAACCAAACTCAACAAAGAGACTTTTGACATGAGTAAAGGAAGCCTAGAAAAGGGTGAAGAGATTTACAAAAAAAGATTAAAAAAGATTTGCGATACAAATAAATCTGAACTCTCAGAACACTACTCTCAAGATGAATGGGAAGCCTTTGCCAGTGAGGGGAAATTTGAAAATACCATATTTGAAATATGTCCACAAATAGAACCATCATACAACAAAGAGTGGTCAGAAGACCTCTATCAGTTCTATTATCAAAATGCACGAGATAGTGAAGAGATACCTGAATGCTAAAAAAGATGACAATTTGACATATATTTAGACTTTTTTATTTTATTAGCCTATGATTAGGAATATATAATATAAAGAGTAACTATGGCAAAGAAAAAAATACTATTTGAGTGTCAAGCTTGTGGATTACAAAGTCCCCGTTGGTTAGGTAAATGTACTGGTTGTAACCAGTGGGATACCTTTGTTGAACTCACATCAGAACAGATAAAGTTTGTAGAAGAGACTAAAAGCAGTAGCTCCTCCTCACCCAAAACCAAAGCCACTTCTATTACCCAAGTTAAACAAGAGAACATCAAACGTTTTACTTCTGGTTCTAAAGAGTTAAACTTGGTCTTAGGGGGAGGAATAGTCCCTGGGTCACTAACCCTCATAGGGGGTAGCCCAGGAATTGGTAAATCTACCCTACTTCTTAAAATAGCAGGAAACCTTGCCAAGCAAAAAACAGAGGTTCTCTATGTTTCAGGAGAAGAGTCAGCAGGTCAAATAAAACTACGTGCCGACCGTTTAGATGCAAATGAAAAAGAGCTATATTTGCTTCCCGAGATAAATCTTCAAACGATTCTAACAGAGATTAAAAGTAAAGATTACGGCTTTATTATTATTGACTCCATTCAAACCCTCTACTCCGATGAAACACCCTCTGCCCCTGGTTCTGTAACCCAAGTTCGTACCATAACCTTTGAGCTTATGCGTGTAGCAAAAAGTTTAGATATTCCCATCTTTATTATTGGGCATATCACCAAAGATGGCTCCATAGCAGGTCCAAGAGTTTTAGAACATATGGTTGACACTGTACTCTACTTTGAGGGTGACCCAAACTCTGAACTGCGACTCTTAAGAGGTTTTAAAAACCGTTTTGGAAGTACCAATGAAGTAGGAATTTTTGAGATGAGTAAAAACGGATTGCTCGATGCAGAGACCATGGCTGGACGCTTTTTTAACAAAGAGAAACTCTCATCAGGTTCTGCACTAACGGTGATGATGGAGGGAAGCAGACCCATTATTATAGAGGTTCAAGCACTGGTTTCAGAAGCTTATGGACACCCTAAACGAAGCTCTACAGGATTTGACAACAATAGACTAAACATGCTCTTGGCTCTGCTCGAAAAGAAACTGGACTTACCTTTAGGAACCTATGACGTTTTTGTCAATATCTCAGGAGGCATAAAAGTTACAGAACCATCAGCCGACTTAGCCATCATCGCTGCTATTTTAAGCTCTTATCGTAATCGTGAGCTAAGTAGCGAGACACTTTTTATAGGGGAAGTGAGCCTAACAGGAGAGATTCGTGAAGTCACCGCCCTAGCCCAAAGACTTAAAGAGATAGATACACAAGGTTTCAAAAAAGCCATTATTCCAACCAAGCCTTTAGAGAAAACCAATATAAAATGTTTTATAGCCAATGAAGTATCTAAAGTTGTAGAGTGGATGTAAGAACACAATATAAACACAATAAGTGTATACTATATTACATAAAAATATTAAGGATTAATTATGCTTAAAAAAATCTCGTTGCTTACCCTGTTAACACTAGGAACACTATCAGCAGAAGAGACCTTAAAACCTATACTCCAAATGGGTTATGATTTTGGTGGAACAAAATTAGCAACCATTACTCATCAAGACAATTATGGTGAAAGCACTTATAATATTCGAGCTAATGGAGGTCTAAGTTTTGAGGGTGGTGCTGTAC
>JALUKQ010000060.1:0-2751 GCA_027056485.1 Campylobacteraceae bacterium
CATAAAAGACCTCTTTCCCTATCTTCTCACTATTTAAAATTCCCATGTTTTCAAGCTCTTTAAGATAGTTACTTGCTGTTGGTCTCGATACATTTAAATGCTTCTCAATAAAAGCTCTTTTTGTATAAGGATGATAGAAAAGTGCTTCTAGCAAATCTTTACTATAAATCTTAGGCTTATTGGTTTGAATGGTCTTTTTTGTCTCTAACATCAAGTTTTCTATATCTTTAATCGTAGTTATAGTCTCTTTT
Organism: Campylobacteraceae bacterium; assembly: GCA_027056485.1. GTDB lineage: Bacteria > Campylobacterota > Campylobacteria > Campylobacterales > Sulfurovaceae > UBA1140. The sequence continues at coordinate 252 of JALUKQ010000060.1, forward strand.
GAAATCTCCTCTACGCCTTTTAACATAAACAAAATCCATTCATTGAGTCCATTATCAAAACTTACACCATTTAGAAGTCGATAGTAGTCTGATTTATTTCGTATAATATATCTACTCAAATACAAAATAGGCACATCAAGTAAGCCCTCTAAAACAAGATAGAGTATGTTTATAATTCTTCCTGTGCGTCCATTTCCGTCATAAAAAGGGTGAATTGACTCAAACTGATAGTGAATAATTGACATTTTTACAAGGCTATCATAATCATCTAAACTAGCGTCATTGATATACTCTGCCAAGTTTGCCATTAAGTCAACTATATCTTGTGGATTTTGTGGAGGTATGTGTTTTATCTCTCCAGTAGCTGGATTTTTTAGAACTGTCCCACTCTGTTTTCTAAAACCTGCATCATTTTTTTCTAATATGGCTTGTATCTCTTTTATATGGTTAGCACTCAAAATCTTTTTATTTTTAATAATCTCAAAACCATAGTAGAGAGCATCTTTATAGTTTTGCACCTCTTTAATATCATTGCTTATAAACTCACTAGAGATGTCTGAACGATAAACTTCATCATGAGTAGTAATAATATTCTCTACCTCAGAACTATCTTTTGCCTCTTGCAAGACCAAACTATTGATAACAATTCTTTGATTTGGCAAAGAGTTAGCAATACCTTTTAACTCTGCCAATGCTCTGTGAGCTAAAGTAGTAGCCTTTAAAATCTCTTTGCTTTCTATCTCTTTTTTTAGTGGTAGTTGTTTAGGAATGAACTCTTTCATTTTAAATCCTTATTTCGTTTAGCTTGGATGGCTTTTTTTAGGATGTATTGGGTTTCTAGGTTGTTATGTGATGAAAGGTTTTTAATTTTCATTATAAATTTTACCCTTTTGGTATTTTTGAGAAATATTTATTAATAATATGTTCTTGAAGTCTTTCATCATCTCGTATAAAATGGATTACCCTATCTTTATATCCTTTTAATATTTTATCTCCAACAAAACTTAGCATTCCTTTATTATTGTAATGTTTTAGTGCTTTGTCATAATCTTTATTTATACAAATATTTTCCAACAGTTTTATATGATTATCGAAAAAATCAATAGGAGATAAGTTTTTTATTTCATTATCAAGTTGTTCTTTTAGTTTATCTGGATTTTCAGATTTCCCTACTAAATTACTAAGAATTTTATTTGTTTTAAATTTCGCATACTCCATTGATTGTTTTTCTTTAGTAGATTCTATATGAGTGAATATTTGAGCTTTGGCAATTTCGTATTCTTCACTGGTAGCTTGAACTTTTTTTTGGATTGTTTTAAGTATCTCATCATCGCAAAGTATATTCTCAACCTCCATAACGTCTAATGTATAAATAGAACTTTTTTCCCATGCCTCTCTTTCCTCTTTTTCATAAAAATCTTTATCTATAATCGCGATTGAAGAGAGATTAGAGAGTTGTTTATTTTCATTAAATGCTTTACAATAATCAATCGCTTTTTGATGTCCCTCAGCTGGAATAATAGTATAATTTTTAAAAAGTATGGAATAAAGTTGATAGTCATAACTCTCTCTTTTTCCTTCACAAAACAATATTTTTTTCTTACTACCAATAAGCTCTACTATTAATTGTTGAGGAAGAGTACTGTCAGTATTTATCTCCTCATATTCCCAATTAGAAGGAGGAGTATATTTTTTAATCCAAAGTATTTTTGCACCTACTCTACCTATAGCAAAACTAGGATTATGTGTAAGATATACAAATTGGCAATCAGCTCTTTCTTCTTCTAATTTATCCCATAACTTATTGACTATAGACATATTAAGATGATTTTCTGGTTCATCCACTATTACATAACCATTTGTATCTACTGTTAAAACACTAGCTATACAGAAAAATATATTTTTTTCACCATCACTTAAACTCATAAAATCATATTCATTTACATCCTTCGAGTATGCTTTAATATTTCCTTGACCATCATATTTTAATTTTATATGCGTAATAATCATTTCCCAAATTTCAATAACATCTTCTAAAATCGAATTTTCTGTTTTAAAATCATCATTTTTATAATTAGAATGTGTGTTAGATGCTTTTTCTTGATATTCAGCTATTAGATATTTAATCATCTGTTCAAACTCATTACTCACATAACGCATATCATCTGTATTTTTAAATAGTTTATCTTGAGTATGACTTTGTCTAAAGGAAGAGTGTGCTTTTTCTTTTAAAGGGATACTATCATTTCGAGAAACATTAAAAGTTTTTTGAGCAGGAATAACAGCAACAAAAGAATTAAAATTACTATTAAGGTTTTGTTTAATTTGACGAGAAAAGGTACTTTTTCCTGACCCATTTGCTCCTATTAGTATAAGGTTCTCCTCTTTAGTTTTTAATAAATCAAATAATTCAATATTAGATAAAAGTTGAGCTATATTTTTTAAATTATTTGGAATATAAGTACCTATATTATTTGTAAACTGAGAAGTGATATTATTG
>JALUKQ010000060.1:2761-11263 GCA_027056485.1 Campylobacteraceae bacterium
ATATTATTGTTTACATCAGTAGATATAATATTATTTTTCAAATTATCAATACTAATTTTCTCATTAAAAGAATTTAAACTTTCAAGATAATTAAATTGCCGATCAAACTGATTATTTTGCGATAATTGTTTATTTAATAATTCAAGATAATTAACTACATTTTCAGTCTCTTCAAGTTCCTTTATTAAAGCTTCTATTTTTATCTTTATTTGATTAAGCTCATAAAACCTTATATCATTTACAAGCTTGTCATAGTGTGCTTTACTTTGTTGGTAATTTTCTGAACTTGAAAATGAAAAATAATGTACAATTATTTTTTCAATAATATCTTCATGCTCATTCCAATATTTTTGTAATATTTCTACACTATGGGCATAGTCAAGTTGTTTTTTTAATTTATTTATTATTTTATTTTTCATTATATTTCCCGTATAGCTATTTTTAAATTTCTAATATATGTTCTTATCATACATTAACCCCAACTCCAAAACATCCCTCTCTATCTCAACCCTCAACTCCTCTTCCGTAGGAAGATACATCTGATACTTAGAGACAAAGAGGTTGTTACTGTCGTCTATGATAGAGTATTTGACTACCGTATTGTCTTTTTCGGTACAGAGGAACACAGTTTTAATGTTATTGTAAAAATGATTGTTTGAAGTTTCTATATTGTTTTTCACTTGTCAATTCCCTTTTGTAGCAAAAACTGTACTATTCTATCTAAATAATTAAAAATAAATTCTTAGAAAAAATATTGAATGTTCATTTTAATAATTTGACAAATCTCTAAAAACTCACTAAACTTTCACCAACAAACCAAAAGGAGAGCATCATGAAACCATTTTCATACACCACACAAATCACTCAAAGATTTTCTGCTCTTCTTCTCTCTTTTTTCCTGCTTAGTCTCTAAGCATTATTCTAAATTTTATTGATTCCTTGATTGGATGACCAGCTAAGATTGGCTGTGTATGTAATGTATTTGTAGGGTGTTTTCCCCGAAAACACCGTCAAATTTCAAATGCTATAATTTAAATATTGAACATACCTATCACGGTGTTTTCAGGGGAAAATACCCTACGTAAGAAAGAGAAAAAACATGAAAAAAATAAACGAAACCAACCAATGGAACCCAACTACCTACAACAAACACACAGCTTTTGTTTCACAATTGGCATTGCCTGTGGTAGATTTACTTGACCCTCAAAAAGGAGAAAAAATCTTAGATGTAGGTTGTGGTGAGGGAACTTTGGCTGTAGAGATAGAGCGAAGAGGTGCAAAAGTAGTTGGTGTAGATATGAGTGCTGAGATGATAGAGCAGTGCGAAGCTAAAGGCATAGAAGCTTATGTCGGTTCAGTAACTGATTTACCGTATAATGAAGTGTTTGATGCCGTCTTTTCTAATGCAATGTTGCATTGGGTAAAAGATGCACGAGGTGCTGTGTAAAACATAGCTTCCTCACTTAAAAATGGTGGGTGTTTTGTCTGTGAATTTGGAGGAAAGGGAAATGCTTATGCTTTAGTCTCTGCAATGCAAAAGGTATTTGAAAAACATCCTGAATTTGGAGAGTTTGATAACCCTTGGTACTTTCCTAGTGTAGAAGAGTACACAACCCTTTTGGAGTCGGAGGGTTTTAAGGTGGATTATATGGAGATTATTCCTAGACCTACACCGATGGATGAGATAAGCAATTGGTTAGAGATTTTTGCTAATGGGGTGACCAAACATTTAAGTAAAGAGCAGTTTGAGGTTTTTAAAGAGGAGTGTCGAGAGATTTTGAAAGAGAGTATCTATAGTAAAGAGGAGGGGTGGATGTTGGATTATAAACGGTTGAGAGTAAGGGCTATTAAAATAGGTTAAACTTTCTTTAGTTGAATGTTGTCAACGATAAAGATAGTGAGAATAATAAAAATCATCTTCACGCAATCTTGACAAACTCTTCATATACTTCATTTACAAATAATAATAAATGGAGTGAATATGAAAAATTTAACCAAAATAGGACTACTTAGTCTTACAACTTTAGCAGTGATAGGATGTGGTGATACTTATAGTTCAAAGGATAGTGGTTCTACTAATAGTTTAAAATCATTAGATAGAACAGTAAAGTTTTTAACCGATACAGATGGAATGTCTCTTTATACTTTTGATAAAGATGGATTAAATAAAAGTAACTGTGATGCTGAGTGTCAGAAAGTATGGCCACTATTTATAGGTGCTGATACTACTAATGATAATATAAAAATACTTGAAGGTACAGATCATTTAGCGTATAGAAAACATCCTTTATACTACTTTGTTAACGACAAAACCATAGGTGATGTTAAGGGAGACAATATAAAAAATGTTTGGCATCTGCTCTATGCTCCAACAGGCTCCAATGATAGTCAAACAGAGTTTTCAGCAGAGACCATGACTCAGACATATTTAACCGATAAAGATGGACGGGCTTTATATACATTTGATAAAGATAATAATGGTACAAGTAACTGTTATGGTACTTGTGAAGATACATGGCCAGTCTATTATATTCCTTCCGTTGTTACTGCTCCTACTGGTTTAAATAAAGTAGACTTTAGCACCATCTCCCGTGATGTCAATAGATCAAAAGAGGGTATTTTAAAGCAGACAGCTTATAAGGGTAGTCCTCTATATTATTTTACTCCTGATGCTAAAAAATCGGGTGAGACCAAAGGTGACTGGGTAAAAGGTGTATGGCATTTGGTTGAAATATCTGCTAAGAAAACTTCTGAAGTGAAACCTTCTCTTTATACAGCTGAAGCTGTAGAGAAAGGAAAAGCTATTTTTACAAGCCCTTCAAAATGTTCACGATGTCATGGTGTTGACGGGCAGACAAAACCACTTGGTGTAGACAATATCATTGCAAGATATGGTGATGCTGAACTGATTACCAAAAAATTAAAAGATATGAGAGATAATGGAAATCCAAACAACCGAGATGGTGCAATGGTTGCTGTAGCTAGTGGTTTATCTGATGAGGCGATTATTAATCTTAGTGCCTTTGTAGCAACGCTTAAAAAGTAGGCTATTATGAAAAAAATAATTCCTTTTTTAAGTATGTTACTTTTGAGTCAATCTGCTCTTGCTTTTGAAGCAGGACAGTTAAGTTTAGATACTCCAAATATTTTGAAAAAAAATGAAGGTTCATTTAACATTCGTCACCGTTTTTATGGTGAGATAGGAGATGAACAGACATTTTTTGGAACAGATGATGGTGGTAATATGTATTTTGCTCTAAAATATGCACTAGCAGATAATCTTCTGTTGGGTGTAGACCATACCAGAGATGAAAATGCTTATGGTATAGGTTTAGAATACTCCTATAATATTGGTGAGTTTAAAGTAGGGGCAAGAGCCAATGGTTTTCGTTTAAACAGATTAGGAGATGAGTTGACCCATCCTTATAGCTATATGCTTAATGGTTCGGTTCAAACACCCAACTATTTTGACCATCTTATATTTACTGCAAACCTTGGTTACGATGGTTTTTATGAACATCAAATAGTTGGTTTAGGTGCAGATGTAAATGTCAATAATTTTATGCCATTTTTGACCTTTACAGAGAAAGTTTCACTTTTAGCTGAGTATTATCCACAAGTTGATAAAGTAGATGGTATTTCAGGAAAAAATGATGCCTATGCTTATGGTATTAAGTTTCAAACCTATGGTCAACATCACTTTGAATTGGTAGCTACCAACTCTAGCAATATGGATGCACGAACCATGTCACTAGGAACAAATAGTGATAATATGCATTTTGGATTTAATATTAATAGAAAGTTTTAAAAATATAAATGGAGTACTTTATGAAAAAAACAATCATAGCAACACTTACTTTAACCCTAATCGTTGGGGTTATTTATGCCAATACAGAAGAATCAAGTTTGCCTAATTTAACCATGCCTGATAATAATTTGAGCTTTCAAAATATAGAGGGTTATCAAGACTATAAAATAGTAGCTACGCACTTTAGAACTGACAAAAAAGAGTTACGTTACATCTTAGCCAATTCTATAGGATATAATGCACTCAAAGAGAAAGCAAAAGTAATGCCAGAGGGTTCTAAAATAGTAAAAATAGGCTGGTCGGTTAAAGAGATGCCCCTTTTCCCTTCTGCTTTAGAAGCTGATAAGATTCAAAGAGTAGAGTATATGGTTAAAGACTCAACAAAGTTTAATGCCAATGGAGACAACTGGGGTTATGCTCGGTTTGTGAAAAAAGATGGAGAGTATAAAGTGTGGAATAAAGGAACCAAAGGGTGTATTGCTTGTCACAGTTCAGCCAAAGAGCAAGACTTTTTATTTACAGGATTACAAGGAAAGTTTTAAGAGATGAGACATAAAATTCTAATCGTTGAGGATGAGCCAGAAATTGTTAGGCTTATTCGTAATCGTCTTGATACCACACTTTATGATGTGACCATCGCTTACAGTGGCGATGAAGCATTAGAACTTATAAAGAGTGAATATTTTGATTTGCTTTCGCTAGATATTATGCTTCCCTCTGTTGATGGGTTAACCCTCTGTGATGAGGTACGAAAACGACATAAAGATTCGCTCATCATCATTATCTCGGCTTTGGACTTAGATGAACAGAAAGAGAAGGCTTATCTGTTGGGAGCTGATGATTACATTCCTAAACCTTTTTCTCCAAAGTTGGTGGCACCGAAAATAGCTTCATTACTGAATCGACGTTCTGAGATGAATCAAGAAGTTCAAAAGGTAGATATTACTACAAAAGGGAAGCTTCAGTACCATAAAGATTTAAAACGTTTTTATATTGAGAATAGAGCTTTGGTTTTGACTCTTAGCGAATATACCATTTTAGAGGTGCTTTATAGTACACCGAAAAAACTCTTCTCTAAAGAGGAATTGTCTCAAATACTGTACAATAAAGATATTGGAAATATTGATAAAAAGGGGATAGGTACACATATCTATCAACTACGAAAAAAGATAGCTTTATATACTGATGAAGAGATTATAAAAACTGTAAGAAATATGGGGTACACACTGCATGAATGCTAAAACTTATCTGATTGTCTACTACTCATTGGCTGGTATTGTTATTTCACTCTTTACGGCTGGGATGACTTACTACATTATTGATGTACCGATTGGAGAGAAGATGATGTTTAAAATCTTTTTGACCATTTTAGCTACGTTACCGATTATTGGTCTTTTGAGTTACATTATTGGAGCCTGTCTCTCTCGACGACTTTTTGCCATTAGTAGCTGTTTAAACAACATTAATGAAGATAAGTTTCTAGTAGACAAACATGAAGAGAGCATTACTGATATTTCAGATATACATGACTCTATCCATCAGCTCTCAAAGCGTTTAGAAAACTCTATAGCAACATTAAAAGAGCAAAACCGAGACCTCAATAACTTGGTTTTGTCACTCTCTCATGATATTAAAACACCTTTGACCATTATAGATGGCTATTTAGAAGAGATAGAAGACAATCTGGTATCAGAAGAAGAGATGCCTAAAGTAGTGACTGTTTTAAAAAAAGAGACAGCCTACCTCAATGAGTTGAGTTCAGAGGTCATTAACTACGTTCAGTCTAAAGATGAAGTAATGCAAAAAGAGCCAATCATCTTAAAAGAGTTTCTTCATGCAGAGGTTTGTCCACTTTTAAGGGTTTCAAATGAGGTTGAGCTTAAGTGTGAGATTAACGAAAATGACAGCATTAACTTTAACCCTATTGCTCTTAAAAAGATTTTGGTTAATCTACTCTATAATGCCATAAAATATACTTCTAAAGGTTCTGTTACGATAAAATTAGAGCAGGGAAGAGTAATTATTGAAGACACAGGAATAGGCATAAAAAAAGAAGATGCAGAGAAAATATTTAATCCTTTTTTCTGTTTGGATGAAAGTCGAAACAGAGAAAAAAGTGGCTTTGGTTTGGGGCTTTCTATTGCACGAAACTTGGCAGAGAGAAATGAGTATATATTGACTTTAGATAGCTCTTATATTGGTGGATGTCGGTTTGTTTTAGAGGAAGTTGTGGAGAAGAATCTTTAGTTTGAGTAACTCAATTTAAAGATGTTAAAGGTTCTAAATAAAGATGGCAGTCTGTACTCACTATATTATGGCAATTCCATCGAATTAAGCTTAAAGGATTCATATGACTTTTAAAGAACTAGACAGCTATTTACTATCGAAACAAGGGGCAACTTTTGACTATCCGTTTGATGAAAAAGTACGTGTCTATCGTATAGCTCAAAAGATGTTTGCCTTAACTTCAGAGAAACATCCCCTAGAGGTAAACCTAAAGTGTGACCCTATTTACTCTTTGGAGCTTCGGAGTATCTATGAAGGCATTCGTGGAGGCTATCACATGAACAAAAAGCATTGGAATACCCTTACTTTAGAAGAATCGGATGTCGATGATGAAACGGTTAAAGAACTTATCGACCACTCTTATGAGTTGGTTTATAAAAGCTTGACGAAAAAGAAACGTGAGGAGTTGGGGTGAAGCAATACGCTACCTCACCAACTCCTGATACCTCTGCAACAACTCAGGACTCTCAATAGACCCATGATGGTGAACCTGCTTATACTCTCCCTCTACCAACTTATAAACTCGACTGGTTCGAATGGCTAAATCTAGCTTTTCACCTTTGGTTTCTACCCACCCACATTCACGACCTATGGCGACAAACCCACCATCTAAAGCTACAATGGTGTAATCATAAAACTCTACATAGACTTTGGCTTGACCTGAGAAGATACGGCTGTAGATGGTTTTAATCTCTTCCCATCCTCTTTTGATGCTACCTAGTGGATTGTCCATGGCTATCTCTTCGTTGTTGAGCCAATTTTTCTGCATGAGGTTAAAATCTCGTTGGTTAAATGCTTTGTAAAACTCTACTAAAGCTTCGTGAATTTTGTTGTTGTAGTGTTTCTCTTCACCTGTGATTGGGGTTTGGATTGGGGTCATAATTATTCCTTACTTGACCTTTTAGTCAAGTAAAAAGATAGCCCATTTGACCTTATGGTCAACTTAGAGATTTTTTGTTATAATCACTTCATGAAAAAAGATACAAGAGAAGCACTACTAGATTCAGCATTTAACACTTTTTATAAACATGGTTTTCAAGGGGCAAATATTGCAACCATTTTAAATGATGTGGGCATTAACAAAGGCTCAATGTATCATTTCTTTAAGTCTAAAAAAGCTTTGGGCTTGGCTGTGATTGAGGAGAGGATAGAGCGTAACTTGGTTAACAAATATGCTTCTATTAAAAGTGTAAAAGAGCTTTTTGATGTTCTCTGTTCTGCTCCAAAGAGCCTTGCTTATGGTTGTCCTCTTAATAAAATGAGTCAAGAGATGATTTATATTGACACTGACTTTCAAAAACTGCTCTCTACAACCTATGCTAAATTTGAAACTTTAGTTCAAATGATTTTGGAGCGAGAAAAGGTAGAGGATAGTGAGTTAAAAGCTAAGCAGATTATTGCTACTTATGAGGGGGCTTTGATGATTTATCATTTGAATCAAAGTAGTGATGGCTTTGAGCGTGTATTAAGATGTTTGGAACAGAATATATAGATTAATGAAAAAAATCACCCTCATCCATCATCCTAAAGTTAAGATGAACAATAAGACAAAAATAGACGCAACAGCACTTCCTCAATGGATTTATGACTATGACAATCTTGTTTCTAAAGATGATAATATTGTTAATTGTTGGTCATAGTACAAAAGACCCATAGGTAAAATACTTTTAGACTCTTAGTCATCATATCATCCGAAGCAAAGGAGACTTAGTGGGGTATGCAGGTGGGTTACCTGCAAAAAAGAAGCTATTAGAGTTAGTGAGTAACCTTTAAAACAGTCTACTCAATACATCCTTTTTGTCTTCTAACACATCAGAAGAAAGCATACTCGTCCCCTCAATAGCATAATACTCAATGAGTATTTGAGAATCTTCCAATGTTTCATTCATGCTTGTGTCTCTTTCATCTTTTACTGTAAACATTGCATCGATGAAAGGTTGCGTTAAATGGGGTAGTTTTGTTTCGCTCAAATCTCTATAGGTGATTGTACTATCGCTATTTTTTTCTTTCCACTTTTTTTCATATCTGTTGGCTAAATCTCGTGAATGAGAGTCGTTTTTTCTTGTGCTTGTGTCTATTCGTAGTAGTTTTTTCATTGTCAAATCCTTGAACATAAATTGATTTAAGTATATCAAGGATGAGAATAAAAGTTAAGAGACAAAATGAACAATCAATAGCACTATTTGAACATTTGTGCTATAAATTCTGTAGGAGAGATACCCTCTTGTTTTTTAAAGAACCGTGCAAAGTAGGAAGCATTTTCAAACCCAAGCTCATCTGAGATGGTTTGGATGGTTTTATTTTGGGAAATCATCTCTCGTTTGGCTTCAAGGAGTAGGCGTTTGTGTAACATCTGCGTAACGGTTTGTCCTGAAGTCTCTTTTGCTATTTCATTGAGTCGCTTGGCT
>JALUKQ010000060.1:11363-31251 GCA_027056485.1 Campylobacteraceae bacterium
GATGGTTTGGATGGTTTTATTTTGGGAAATCATCTCTCGTTTGGCTTCAAGGAGTAGGCGTTTGTGTAACATCTGCGTAACGGTTTGTCCTGAAGTCTCTTTTGCTATTTCATTGAGTCGCTTGGCTGAGAGTTCTAGTTTTCTAGCATAAAACTCAACACTTTTTTGCTCTTTGTAGTGCTGTTCTATGACTTTTCCAAGCTCTACTAACCGTTGACAATTTAAACCCATCTCTCCTAATGATTCTGATTTTAAACGAGCCATGTAGTGTATTAAAGTCTCTAAAAGAGAACGCATAACAAAATAGTCTGACGCTTCTTTTTTGTACTCCTCTTCAAGTAGATACATTGTTGGAAAAGTTTCTATAAATTTTGATGGTTCAAACTCAATAAATGGCTCTTTATTTAAAGGGTTAAAAAGTTTTTGGAGGTGTTGTTCTAAAGTTGAATTTCCTGTTAAAAGAAACTCTTCATTAAACGTTAAAAGATAGCCTTTGTACTCTTTATTGTAAATTTTGGTATTCCATCCATGAGCTTGATTGGGGGCTATAAAATAGATGCGTCCTGTTATTAAAGGATAAGAGACAAAATCAATGTTATGTGAAAAATCTCCCTCTTCACAAGAGCGAATAATGACCATCTCATAGTACTTATGCCGATGAGTAGGAAAATACTTTGCTACATGTTTTTCTTCTAAACGAGAAACCCTTACATGGTCATTGTCGGGGAGATCATAACGTGGAATATCTTGTCTCATTGTGCTTCCATATAGTCCCAAAACAGATTACCTTTAAGCTCCTGATTCTCTTCGACTAAAGTCGTTTTAAAGTCATAAAGATAGGTATCATAAACTGTTTCACGTTCATGTTTTAGAGGTGTAGCACAAAAGCAAGTTTCAAACCACTCTAAACTCTCATCTTCTTTTATGATTGCCCTTTTCATGGAGTTTAAAATCTCTACACCATCAGGCTTTTGGCTTTCAATGGTTCCATCATTTAGTTTTTGGAAAAACTTGGCTAACTGTTCTTTATGAAATTTTGCTGTTACTTTATAGTGCATTTTAAATCCTTTTCTAATGATTTAGTATAGCATAGAAACAGAATTTTAGGTTAACACTATTTGCTGAGGGAGTAGGATTATTTGGAGAATTTTTCATTATTCAAAATATTCTTTATTTAATCCTTGTATACTCACTAAAAAAGGCTTTCTCATGAATGCAAAAGCACACAATAACACCCAAGACCACGTCAAAGCAACAATGTGGTTTGACGACCTATATAAAAAGAACAAAAGTTCCCAAGAAAACATCCCTTGGGCAAGACAAGATGTAAACCCCTTGCTTCAAAGCTATTTAGATGAAGATTTAGAACATAAAGGCTCTGCCCTAGTCATAGGTTGTGGTTTGGGTGACGATGCCATAGCTTTAGAAAAAGCAGGATATAACGTAACGGCAATAGATGTATCACAAACAGCCCTTGACCTAGCAAAAGAGCGTTTCCCCACTAGCACGGTAGCGTTCAAAAAACAAGATATTTTTGAGTACACTCAAACATTTGACTTTGTGTTTGAAGCGTTAACCATACAATCTTTACCCATTGAGTTTAGAGAAAAAATGGTCAAAGCTGTAGCAAACACCGTAGCCAAAAACGGCAAACTTATACTCGTAGCACACAAACGCGAGGGCATGTTTGACGGCCCTCCTTGGCCCTTGACAAAAGAGGAGGTAGATTTGTTTAAAGCAGAGGGGTTAAGAGAACTTTCACATGAGATACATAAGGAAGCATCTAAAATATCTAGTATGCGTTTTCGGGTGGTTTATGTTCGGGAATAGTTGGTGATTTAAATGGAAAACTCTCACCAGTGGTGAGAGAATTACCACAAGATACAAAAGATGTATTTAAAGACACTTATGTACTAGAACCTAAAAAACATAAAGAGAAAGATTTGCAGTCAGCCATAGTACATTCTCTCAAAGATTTTATTCTTGAACTTGGTGTAGGTTTTGCATTTATAGGTCAAGAGTATCGTGTCTCGGTAGGAGATGAAGATTTTTATATTGACCTGCTTTTTTCTCATAGACATCTACAATGTTTAGTAGCGTTTGAGCTAAAAATAGACAAATTTAAGCCAAGTCATTTGGGGCAGTTAGAGTTTTACCTCGAAGCATTAGACAGAGATGTAAAAGCTCCTCATGAAAACCCAAGTATAGGTGTTCTTCTATGTAGAGAAAAAAATGATAAAGTGGTAGAGTATGCGTTGAGTAGAAGTCTAAGTCCTACAGTCATAGCCGATTATGAAACAGAGTTGATTCCTAAAAAGTTATTGAAGCGTAAGGTTGAGGAGTTGTATCGGTTGTATGAGGGGGAGAATTGATGATATACTTTAAATGACTAAAAGGAAAAATACGCATAAATTTAAATATAATAAGAGAAAGAAAAAGGATAACCATGACCATTACACTAAATATTCAAAATGAACAGCTTTTTGATAAGATAATGTGGCTTTTAAGTCGCTTTAAAAATGATGGGTTAGAGATTATTACAGATATTCAAAAAAACATATCAACTCCAACAGAGCAAAAAAATACATTTTCTGAATTTGCAGGGATTTGGAAAGACAGAGATATAACCCAAAAGTCTATTAGGGAACAGGCTTGGAAATGATAGTTTTAGATACAAATGTATTGATTGAGATTTTAAAAGATAATCAATCAACCATTGAAAAAGTACAATCTTTTAATTCTCCATTGGCTATCTCTTCTATTACTGTTATGGAACTTTTTTATGGTGCATTGAACAAAGCAGAGCTTAAAAAGCTTGAAAAATTTGTTGCTCTTTTTGCAATTATTGATGTAAATGAAGCCATCTCTAAACAATCTACTACACTTATTAAAAGTTATGCAAAAAGTCATAATTTGGATATTCCCGATGGGCTTATTGCTTCAACAGCTTTGGTTTTAAATGCTCCTCTTTTTACTTACAATCTTAAGGATTTTCGATTTATTGATGGGTTGGAGTTGGTTTAGGTGATATATTTATGATGAAAAATATATTAAAAGATGAGTTGTGGAATGCTGTAAAGAGTAGCTATGAAAGTGAAGATTATACGACAGCTATTTTAAATGCTATATCTTATGTTAGAGATGTAATACGAGAAAAATCTAATTCAGAACTTGATGGAGTAGATTTAATTAATCAAGCCTTTAGTGAAAAAAATCCTAAAATAAAAGTTAATAAACTACAAACTAAAAATGAAAAAAATATTCAAAAAGGATTAAGAGAGCTTCTTATAGGAATATATACACATATAAGAAATCCTAGAAGTCATGATAAATATAAAGATACAAAAGAAGATGCTTTAGCAATTATATTGTTTATTAATTATTTATTAAAAACAATTGATAGTTCCAAAAGTTCTTTCTCTATAGATGGTTTTATTAATCAGGTATATGATAAATATTTTCATCAAACAGAAGAATATGCTCAATTACTTATTAAAGATATACCAAATAAGCAGTTAGAGAATACATTTTATACTTTATATCAATCTATTTCTAATAATCTGTATGAGAAAGATGAGAATTATTATGGATATAACAATGAACCTGAAATTAACTATCAAAGTATAAATTCATTGAAATTAATTATCTCTATTTTGTTAAATAAGCTTAAAAATAATGATGAGAGTATTTTTGAAAAAATTTCAAATGATTTAATGAGATTAAAAAAAGATACTGAATTATTCTTTAAATTAATGATTTTTCTTCCTACTTGGAATAACTTAAGTAGATTAGTTCAATTAAAAGTTATTAATATGTTAAGTCAGTGGGAGGAAAATGATTATGATGTTTTTGTACTTCAAGAAAATATTCTGAAAGATGGATGGAAATATTTTAATTCTATAGAGAAGGATATGATTGAAAAAGGGTTAATCTTTTTTAATAAAAATTATTCTATTGATGGGGATAAACTAATATTTATTGAAAAAAAAATAAATGCTCCTATTTATGGTCTTCCTCAACAAAAACAAAATGATATTTCGGATGATGATGAAATACCTTTTTAGACTAATCTATAATATGTATTTTTTTAAGACCAAAAATAGGAAAAAATATGATTAAAACCATCAAATTCCTAGACTTCTGCTCAGGAATAGGAGGAGGAAGAATCGGCTTAGAAAACTTAGGTATGACCTGCTTAGGTTTTAGCAAAATAGACAAAGACGCAGAAAAAACCTACCGAGATTTTTTTGGAAAAGATGAAAGATAAGGTCAAGATTAAAGAGATAGAGAAAATTTAAAACCCACAGGAACAAAAATGACCCACAACTACATAGGAAAAACAGGACTAAGAGTAAGCCCAATATGTCTAGGAACGATGACCTTTGGAACACAAGCAGACAAACAAGAAGCTTTTGCCATTATGGATAAAGCTTATGAGAGAGGCATAAACTTCTTTGACACGGCAGAGCTTTACCCTGTGCCTCCAAGTGGTGAGTTGTTTGGACTTACCGAAGAGATAGTGGGGGAGTGGATGCAGACTAAACCTCGTGATTCGCTGATTATCGCTTCTAAAGTGGCAGGGGCTTCTAATGGTTGGTTTGTGCCTCCTGTACGTCATGGATTGACGGCGATAGATAGATTTCATATTGAACGTGCTGTTGAGGGGAGTTTGAAACGGCTTAAGACCGACTACATTGACCTCTACCAAATGCATTGGCCCGATACCATTGTGCCTATAGAAGAGTCTTTGGAGGCTTTTGATAGATTGGTGCAGAGTGGAAAGGTGCGTTATTTGGGTACGTCAAACGACACAGCCTATGGTACAACTAAGGCACTCATGAAATCTGAACAGCATGGATATGCACGTTTTGAGTCCATACAAAACAACTTTTCTTTGCTCAACCGTCGGTTTTTAGATGAGTTGGCGACGGTGTGTCGAAAAGAGAACATCTCACTGCTTCCTTACTCTCCACTTGGTGGTGGGGTGCTTAGTGGAAAATACAATGGAGGGTTTCATGTTAAAGGACGTTTTGCAGAGTACATGGACTCGCCAAATGTAAGACAAAGAGCCATGGCGACACGTTTTTTAAATGAAAAAACAAAAGCTTCTACAGCCAAATATGTAGCCATAGCCAAAGAGGCAGGTCTGCACCCTGTAACTTTTGCTACGGCTTGGTCAAAACAGTTTGATTTTGTGGCTTCTACCATTATTGGGGCTAGGAGTGCAGAGCAGTTAGACCCTATCTTTAAAGCGATGGATTTGACTTTGAGTTCTGATGTTTTGAAAGCTTGTGACAAAGTGCATGAGGAGATACTTTATCCGATGGGGTAACTCATTCAGAGAAATTAGGCTACACTATATTATAAATATAATCAGGAAAAAGCATGAAACTACTACTAAGCCTATTAACAACGGTTACCCTTTACGCACAGAGTTTTTATCTACTCACAGGGGTAGACAACTACGACCCTATTGTGGCAAATATGTCACCAAAAACTGCTAAATACAGTGCTGATATTAAAGCTCTTATGAAGAATATGTCACAAGAGATAGGCGTAAGCATAAAAGGACACCCCTCACGAGTGCTTGTTTTTGTCATACGCGATGTCTCTTTGGGCGATGTGGTAGGGTTAGAGGTGAAGTTGGAGTTAGGTGAATATGTACTTCGAGAGGGAGCAACGCAACGGGTCTTTGGCTCTACTTACGAAGAGAGCAGACTCATCGCCCCTAATTTTAAAGATGAAGAGGATGTCGAAGAGCAACTTGCAGACACCGTTGAGGAGATGTTAGAGAAGTTCAAACTTCAATACCAAGAAGACAACAAAAAGCTCTCTAAAGGTCAAAAGTCGGTAACGCATGAAACTTTTGCAACAGTGATGGGCTACGAGACTAACTATAAAACGGCTCTCGAAAAGGCTAAAAAAGAGGGTAAAGAACTAATGATATTTATGACGACCTCTTACTGTCCGTGGTGTAGAAAACTTGAAAATCGGATACTTTCACAAAATGATATTGATGCGAAAATTAAATCCAAATACATCCCTCTCATGCTAAACCTTGACAAAGACAGCTACCCAAAAGCGTTTGCTAAAACACGTTTTACACCCATACTTTATGTGGTCGATGCCAAGAGTGAGACGATTGAGCATACGTTTGAGGGCTATAGTAACCGTGGGGAGTTTTTGTTTTTGTTGAAGGGGAAGTAGATTTTAAAAAGTATTACAATTTAAAGCAACCTGTTCTATTTTGGAACAAGTTGAAAAGATATTTTTTACAATTTAAAGATAATTATTACCACAAAAGAAAGATATGTTAGTAGATGCGTTGTAGTTTTATTGGACTTTGGGTATTTAGAAAATTATTTATTTATCTTAATCTGCTATAGTGTTAAAAATCAGATAAAATTACTCCTAATACAAGAGGTACGCCAATGAAAACAACCGTAGAGACCCTAGATGACCTTACATCTTTAGCAGATTATTCATTTATTAATACACTTACCCCTGACCCTAAAGCTACAAAAGATGGTCTAGACCATAACCCAAGACAAGTTTTTTCTGGGCATTTTGTACCTGTAAAGCCTACCCCTATTGAAAATCCTAAATATGTGGCACACAGTAAAAAGTTTTTCTCGGAGCTTGGTTTTTCAGATACTTTAGCAACCTCTGAACATTTTATCAAAATGTTTAGTGGAGATACCTCATCTCTACCTGAACCAATGAAAAAGCAAGGTTGGGCAACAGGTTATGCCCTTTCTATCTATGGCAGAGAGTATTATGAACAGTGTCCATTTCGTACAGGTAATGGATATGGTGATGGTCGTGCTATCTCTATCTTTGAAGGGGTATTTAATGGAAAACATTATGAGATGCAACTCAAAGGTGGAGGAAGAACCCCTTATTGTCGTGGTGCTGATGGTCGTGCTGTTTTGCGTTCAAGTGTGCGTGAGTTTTTGGCTCAAGAACAGATGTTTGCACTTGGTATTCCCACCTCACGCTCTTTGACGCTTTATACCTCTAAAACGGAGAGGGTTCAGCGTCCATGGTTTCACAATGGCTCATACTCCAAAGACCCTGAGTTGATGATAGAGGAAGCAGTCGCTATTACCACCCGTGTTGCTCCCTCTTTTTTGCGTGTAGGTCAAGTTGAACTTTTTGGTCGTCGTGCAAGAAAAAATGAACACCCTAATGCACTTAAAGAGCTAGAAGAGATTGTATTGCACACCATAGAGCGTGAGTATAAAGATGAGATTGATGAGGCTTTACCATTAGAGGAGAAAGTGCTTCTACTGGCTAAATCCTTTAGAGAGCGACTCACTTCACTCGTTGCAAACTGGATTAGAGTTGGATACTGCCAAGGAAACTTTAACAGTGACAACACAGCAGTTGGTGGCTACACGCTAGATTATGGTCCTTTTGGGTTTATTGATAGGTTTGACCCACGCTATCAGCCATGGACAGGTGGTGGTGTTCACTTCTCATTTTTAAACCAACCCCAAGCAGGAGAGCGTAACTTTGGTATGTTCTGTGTGGCACTAAAACCTCTGTTAGGGTCAAACAAAGAGGCTCAAAATATTTTAGAGAAGATGAAAGATGAGTTCCCAAGGGTCATGCAAGGAGCGATGATAGAGATGTGGACGGCTAAGTTAGGTTTACAAAAATTTGATGCAACCCTTTTTAATGAACTAATGAGTTTAATGATAGAAACCTCTGTAGACTATACTATCTTCTTTCGTGAACTCTCTTCTCTACCAACAGAGATTGACCCACTTACTAAGAGCTTTTACAATGAAAATATTGATAAAGCGTTAATAGCTAGATGGTCAGAGTGGCTTAAGAAGTGGCAAGAGGCTATCAATGTTACATCACTACAAGAACATGAAGCACTCTCCAATCAGATGAAGAGTGTTAACCCAAAATATACGCTTCGTGAATGGTTTTTAGTTCCTGCCTATCAAAAAGCTACCGATGGAGACTATAGCTTAATTTATGAGCTACAAGAGGTAATGAATAACCCTTATGAGGAGCAATCTAAAGAGATAGAGCAGATGTACTATCAAAAAAAACCTAGAGAGCTTTTTGATATTGCAGGGGTTTCTCATGTGAGTTGTTCTTCGTGATAAGCCAACTCTAATTCAAAATTCTCTACACTTTCACATACAAATAAACTTTAAGGAGCAAAATATGAAAACATTATTACTTATTCAAACTATAAATAGACTCCTTAAAACTTGGCTTTAGCCTACCTCTTACTTTTCACCGATAACTACTATTATCATTTTTTACACATATATTTTGTTCGGCATTACCGAACTTACGGATTTTTATATAATTTTAGGAAATCATTATGAACATGAACTACAAACTAAACAGCATTGTCCCATGGGGCAGAAACTTAGAGGAGTACAAAACAATGTTCTCCCTAAGCGACAAAGATTTAAAAAAGAAAATACTAGGCTGTGGCGATGGTCCATCTTCTTTTAATGCTGAGTTAACAGCACTAGGAGGAGATGTAACCTCAATCGACCCAATTTATGAGTTTACAAAAGAGCAACTCACTAAGCGTATAGATGAAGTAGCTGTAGAGGTAATGACAATGGTACGTCAATATAGTAGCAATTTTGTATGGAAAAATATTAAAAACCCTGATGAGTTAGAGAGAGTACGCATGTCAGCCATGAGAGCATTCTTAGCAGACTACCAACAAGGGTTAGAGAAGAGACGTTACTGTTTTGAGATACTTCCTTCCTTGTCTTTTGAAGATAAAAATTTTGATGTGGCGTTAAGCTCTCATTTTCTCTTTTTATATAGCGAACATATGGACTTTGAGTTTCATTTGAGTGCTATTTTAGAGATGTTACGTGTGGCTGATGAGGTGAGGATTTTCCCTTTGATGACGCTCAATAATGTCTACTCTCCCCATCTTGAAAAGGTACGAGAAGTGTTGGCTGAGAAAGGGTATAATAGCAAAATTATTAAAACAGAGTATGAGTTTCAACAAGGAGGAGATGAGATGTTAAAGGTGAGTTTATGCAAAAATATTTAGAAGCAACAGAAATAATAGACTATAACAATAGTGAGATACAAGCACTTGCAAAACAACTCTCATCTAACTGTATAAATGATGAACAGATAGCCAAAAACTGTTTTGAGTATGTACGTGATGAGATACAGCATTCAGGTGACTACAAAGACAACATCACCACTTCTACAGCCTCAGAAGTACTAAAACATAAAACAGGCTGGTGCTACGCTAAAGCATTTTTACTAGCAGGACTTTTACGTGCCAATGGCATACCTACAGGCTTTGCTTATCAACGGCTGTCTTGTTCAGAGTACAAGCCCGATATCTACTGCTTGCATGGACTAAACTGGATATACCTCAAAGAACACGGCTGGTACAGAGTAGATGCACGTGGAAACAAAGAGGGTGTTGATGCTCAGTTTACACCACCTGTAGAGAAGTTAGCATTTGAAGTAGGGGAGAGTGAGTTTGATTTGAGTGAGAATTTGTCTGAACCTTTGCCTGTGATTGTAGAGACCTTGAAAAAGTATGGTACTTATGAGGAGATGGTGAATAACTTTCCAGATATAAAAAAGAACTAAATTTGTAAGCCAAATCAAAGCTGTTCTTTTAGTAGATATTATTTAGCATAAAAAATATTATTTCAGCGAGGAGAGACTTTAAACAGTCTATTATTGTAATTCTAAAAAAGGAAATAAAATGTACTTTACTAACATTAAAAAATTAAAAGAAGATATTATAGAAAAAAGATTTTCTGAAAAAGATAGATTTCTATACATATTATTATTTATTATGCTAGATACTATTTTTTTGGAGTTGAATATTTTTCCTATTGAAGAGCTAAACATCATTGATTATGCAAGTTCAATTATAAATATAGTAGTGACTTTTTCAGGAACATATTTTATTTATAAAGCAAATGGAGGAGAAGATGGAAATGATTTTGCTGGAAAATACTTTAGTATTACATGGGTTAGAAGCATTAGATTTTTACTTTTTTTAATTCCTATGGTATTCATTTTTTCCATACTTGACAGTTTTTTCTTTAAATTTTCTGACTTCAATAATGAAATTGCTATGTTGCTATTTTTATCAGGCTTTATGTGTGCTCTTTATTTTTATGCTTATAAAGATGTTTTAGAAATCAAAGAAAAAGAAGCATAATAGGCTTTACAACTAACCACTGTGTAACAGAGACTATATATATCAATGGACGTAACAAGATAGTCATCTTTTTAACAGCTAAATGTGAAAAAGAATTGGAGTATCGACTATATAAAGAGATTTGGGAATTTAAGGATTGTTAGAGCTTGGGTGTATTGAACAGGTTGAGGATACTGGTGGGAGAAATATCTAGTATAGATGTATAATTAAGGATAAATAACCGATGTATGTTTAAATATTTATTTATAGAAAGGTACTGTTTTTATATAAAATAATATACAAATAACCCATTATCTTAATTGGTTAAAAAAATAAATCTTCTACCAACTAACTAAAAGCACAACTCCTTTATAATACTATTTATAAAGGAGTCTAAAGAATGCTAAAAGAACTATTAATACAGTATGCATTTTTTTTGCATGGCTCTAAGCGTTATAAAAAAATAAAAACTACTTTTTCTAATTTTTTATTAAATTCTGACTATGAATATAAAAAATATTTTGATATTTTTATGATATCACTTATTATAGTATCTATAGCTATTTTGGTTTATGAAGTTAAGAATCCTGTACCTGATTGGGTTGATTTTTTTGATATATATTTGGTGACAGCTATTTTTCTTATTGAGTACATTGCTAGAGTTTGGGTACATAATGATTGGCACAAACAGGTGGTTAAAGAGGTAGGGGAAGCACAGTTTCTTAACCGTAAGGTATCACTATGGATACCTACCAAAGAGACTCTAAAAGGAAAAATTAGATACCTTTTAACACCTACAGCTATTATTGATCTGTTGGCAATTTTACCTGCTTATCGTCCACTTAGAGTATTACGTATTTTTGTACTTTTTAGAGTCTTTAAGTTACTACGTTATACAAAGAGTATTAACCAGTTTTTAAGTGTTTTAGCAAGTAAAAAGTTTGAACTCTTTACACTTCTTTTCCTTTTAGTTTTCATTACTGTGACAGCAGGAATTGCTATTTATGTATTTGAACAGAATGAAAATGAAAATATTGAGTCGATATTTGATGCCCTCTACTGGGCTTTAATTACAATCTCAACAGTAGGTTATGGAGATATTTCTCCTGTGACACCTGAGGGACGTGTAGTTTCTATGCTTATTATTGTCAGTGGAATTGCGATGATTTCATTTGTTACTTCAGTGATAGTCTCTTCATTTTCTGAAAAGCTCGATGAATTGAAAGAGAATAGAATAATAGAAGAGCTCAATAAAAAAGATGAGTTTATGATTATCTGTGGGTATGGGCAGATGACACGGATGTTTTTAAGATATTATGCTCAAGAATATACTAACCGATATATTGTTATAGAGAATGATAAAGAGAGAGTAGAGGAGGCTATAAAAGAGGGTTATAAAGCGATTCACGAAGATGCAAGTAAGCATGATGTCATTAAATGTTTTAACCTTCAATATTCAAATATTACACTCTTGGCTCTAACGGGTAATGATATAGCCAATATTTATATTACGCTCAATGCTAAATCACTATCTCGAAAGATTAAAGTAATTGCTAGAGCAAGAACTGAAAAAATGGTTAAAAAGTATCAGTTAGCAGGAGCTGATAGCATTATAAGACCTAATATTATTGCTGATAGAATGCTCTATACGGCTATTACTCAACCTGTTATGTATAAAGCAATCTACGCTATCTTAACTGGTAAAAATATGGCTCTTCTCGATGAGATAAACCTTACTCATGCAGAGTTATTGATTGGTAAAACGATAGAGGAGTTAGAGTTTAAAAAACAGAAACTACTCTGTATAGGTCTTCAACGAGCAGGAGAGGGAGGTGCGTTTATTTTTAACCCTGCAGTAAAAACAACTTTAGAGGAGTCAGATATACTCTTGGTTATGGGACGAAAATTAAGCATAGAACATTTTAGAAATATCTACACAAAGGTTAAATATGTTTAATCGAAAAGCTTTAATGTTTGGATACAGTAACACCACTAAATTTTTAGCAGAAAACTTAACAAAAGAGCTTCACTATCTTGTAATTATTGTTGATGATGATGACTCCTATCAAGCAGCTAAAAAAGCAGGTTATCGAGTTAAATTGTTGGATATAACAGATGATGATATTTTAGAAGAACTTGATGTTGATGAGGATGATTATCTAATTTGTGTTATGAAAGATCATTATATAAATGTCTTTTTGACACTCTCTTTGCATTCTCTATTTCCTAAAACGACGATTATTGCTCTTTCTGACTCATATCATGCTACTCAAAAGCTTAAGATGGCAGGAGCAACAAGAATCATAGACCTCTATCAGGTGAGTGCCAATCGTATTCATAATATTCTAACTAAGCCAGTAGCTACAAAACTTATAGAGCGACTCTTTTCTCCAGAGGAAGATTTTTCATTTAAAGAGATGTTGATTCCAAAGAACTCTATACTCGATACTGTTATGGCAGATGATTTTGATTTCTCTAAGCATGGAATTATCTTGGTAGGTATGATAGATAAACGTTTAAGTAATCAGTTTATATTTATTACCTCAGGTTTAGAAAACCGTTTTGATGTTGGTGATACTTTGGTCTGTATAGGGTATAATGATGACTTAAATAAATTTGAAGAGTATATAAAAGGAAAAGAAGATGAGTCGTAAAATAGCAATTATAGGAGCAGGGAAATGGGGTCAGGCTCTGTATCATGCGTATAGTCAAGAGAATGAAGTGGTAATTAATTCTCGTTCATTAAAAGATATAGAAAATTTTGTAAGCTTAGAAGAGGCACTCTCTTATGAGTACTTGATTATGGCGATACCAGCTCAAGCTGTACGCTCTTGGATGGAAGAGAATTTTGTAGATAAAGAGCAAAACCTTTTGGTAGCAGCTAAGGGTATAGAGACCTCTACAGGTAGCTTTTTAAATGAGGTATATGGAGAATATGTTAGCGAAGATAGGTTAGCCTTTATCTCTGGTCCCTCTTTTGCAGCAGAGGTACAGCAGTCTTTACCTACGGCACTTAAAATATCATCGACCAACTTGGAGTTGGCAGAATTTTATGCTAATGCTTTGCCATCATTTATTAAAGGATATGTAGACAGTGATGTGGTAGGTGCAGAGGTGGCTGGGGCTTATAAAAATGTTATTGCCATAGCTGGTGGAGTCTGTGATGGCTTAGAGCTTGGAAACAATGCCAGAGCAGCTTTAATCTCTCGTGGATTGGTAGAGATGACTCGTTTTGGAGAGCATTTTGGAGCAAAAACAGAAACCTTTTTATCTTTGGGTGGAGCAGGTGACCTATTTTTAACAGCCTCTTCACAACTTTCACGAAACTATCGTGTAGGCTTAGGACTCTCTAAGGGAAAAAGTTTAGATGACATTTTGAAAGAGTTGGGAGAAGTGGCAGAGGGGATTCCTACTACAAAAGCACTTTATCTTATAGCTCAAAAAGAGGATATTTATTTGCCCATTGCTGATGAGGTTTATAAGATGCTAGAGGGTAAAGACCCTTTAAAATGTGTTCAGGATTTACTAAAGTAATGGTTAAGATATTCAGACTATTAAGACGAAAGATTAAAAAAGTTTTTAGAGAGTTTTTAGTCTATCACAACAGTTCATTGGAGTATAGAGCAAAGGTCATAACACTTGTTTTAGCTGTTAACAATGAAATATCAGAGTGTGAAGAAGAGCTACTTAAAAAGATGGCACTTGAGATTTATAATAATGATGAAGAACGTTCAGATATTCTAGTAGAGACAGTTAAAGAGTACTTTGTTAAAATAGTAACCAATAATGGTTTAGATTTTGAGCATTTAGTTTATAAAGTTGAGAAAGAGACAAAAGCAGTTAAGCGTTTTTCTGAAAAAATTGATATTGAGAGGTTAATGCAGTTTCAAGAGTGTTTGGAAGATGAAGAAGATAAAATTTACCAACAGAGAGTCATAGCATTTTTAAAAGATTTAAAGGAAGAACATGAGTAGTGGATGGGGCTGTCAATATTTAACAACATCTAAGGAAAGCAAAGAGTGGTGCAGGTTACTTAAACATAAGTGTGAACCAGGTTGCAAAGGATGTGTTTTAAGTCGAGGGAATAGTGCTAATGAGTTTGTTTTTTCTCAGGAAAATCTCCCTTCAAATGACGAGAAGAGAGAGGTTAAGCAACGTTGTAAGGCTACTTCTAGGAAATAAGTTTTAAGCTAAGAGGTTTTTAACACAAACGTTAATGCGTCCACCATCAGCTTTACTTCCTATAGCAGATTTGGCTGCACCCATAACTTTTCCCATATCTTTCATAGTCGTCGCACCTGTTTGAGCAACAATCTCTTTTAAAGTAGCTTCCAACTCTTCATCACTCATTTGTTCTGGTAGATAGGCTTTGATGATTACAAGTTCTGCTTTTTCTTTCTCTACTAAGTCATCTCTATTTGCCTCTTTAAATTGAGCCATGGCATCTTCACGCTGTTTTGCATATTTCACTAGAATAGCTTCAACATCAGCATCAGTTACTTCTCTTCTCTCGTTGACTTCTATATCTTTTATAGCAACTTGTATATTTCGTAAGGTATCTCTTTTTTGTGTATCTTTTGCTCTCATTGCATCTTTTATATCTGATTTTATCTGTGCATTTAAATTCATTTACATAATCTCCTAATTTTTAGAGGATTATACTATAATCTCATCATGAAGCAAATAACAATAGAAGATAAAACATTCAAATTAAAAAATATTAAACAACTCTACCCAGCAGTTTTGGTAAAAACAGGACATGGTGAAGAGACTACGGAGATGAGTTTAGAGTGGATAGACATAGAGTCAAAAGGTCGTGTAGTTATAGCTGGTTATGGGCTTTTTATACGTATCGGTGATGAAGAAAAACATTCATTTATTTATGAAACAAGAGCAGAATTGGACCAAACTATTGCAAATCTTTCTGAACAATTAAATAAGCAATAATAATTTATTAATAGTAATTAATATTAATGTTATTTTATTTAGATTTTCTTCTCTTTATCTAATTAATGGTACTTTATAAGTAATATTAGCTATTATATGATTAATTAATATGGAGATACAATGAGCACATTTCAACTTTTACTTTTAATAATTTCAGCTGCAGTTTTTTACCTTTTTTTCAAACAGTTGCTCTCTGGTTCGTTCCCAAAGCGTGGTATAGACTTTGAGGCAAAAAATGATAATGAACAGATTGGATCTCTGACTCAAATGGATAAAACATTTTCACATCCTACCGTAAAACCTTCTAGAGTAGAGCAACTATTACGTATGGCAGATGAATCTATAGAAAAAGAAGACTTTAGTGAAGCAGACAAAGCTCTATCTTCAGCCTTGATACTTGAATCTGAAAACATTGGAATTCTTTTGCAATATGGTTATGTTTTAATTCAGTTAAATAGACTAGAAGAAGCTAAAGAAAATTATATGATTATCCTTGAACTTAATGAATATGAAGATATTGCTCATGCTTCATTAGCAAATGTTTTACATAAATTAGATGAAAATGAAAAAGCTATAGAACACCATATAAGGGCTATTGAGCTTGATGGAGATTATGCTTCTCACTACTTTAATTATGCCAATACACTATATGACATAGGAAATAAAGAAGAGGCATTACGTTTTTATAAACGTGCATTTGAGCTGGATAGTTCAATTGAAGAAGCAGAAAAGATGATAAAAGAGCTCTCTCATGTTAATTAGATAAAAAGTCTATTTAATTATGGAACTCTACTACATTTTATTTCTCTTTATTGCAACCATAGTTTTTTGGATTTTTGTGGAAGGATACTATGCTAAAAGATATAGTGATTTTATAAAATCTTTCTTGAATGCAAATACAAATATTACTATTTTATATGATTATAATAAAATAACTTTTATCAATAGTATAGGTCTGGAATTTTTTTCTTACACCTCTGTAGATGAATTTAATAAAAATCATGCAGACCTAAGTCAACTTTTCCTCCCTGAAGAAAATTGTATTGATAAGCATACCTATGGTAAAAAATGGTTTGATGTACTAAAAGAGAATAATAGTAAGTATCTAAAAGTTAAACTTTTTTCCAAGAGAAATAAGATGAATTACTACTTTAATATAAATATGTCTAAAATGAAAAAAAACAATCAATATTTACTCACTTTTAATGATATTACAAAGCTAGAGAGTGAAAGAGTAACAATAGTCAAGCAAGCTGAAAATGATACATTAACAAATGTTTATAACAGAGTTAAATTTAATGAAGTTCTTAATGATATGATATATAGAGCCAATAGGTATTATTCACAATTTTCTATTATTTTATTAGATATAGACCATTTTAAAGCGATTAATGATGAGTATGGACATAATATTGGTGATAAGGTACTCATTGAGTTATCACGATTAATCAATATGAGTTTAAGAGATAGTGATGTTTTTGCTCGTTGGGGTGGAGAAGAGTTTGTGATTATAGCTGAATCAACAAATCTCAGAGAGGTATCTCTTTTGGCTGGAAGATTACGTAAGATTGTAAGTGAATTTTCATTTAAAGATGTAGGTAAAGTGACTTGTAGTTTTGGTGTAACAGAATTTAAAAAAGGTGATACTCAAGCACTACTATTTGAAAGGGTAGATAAAGCCCTTTATGAAGCAAAACATAACGGACGTAATCAAGTAGTTGAAAAATAGTTTATGGCATTTAAGTAGCTAAGGTTGTTTAGTTTAGTATTTTTATACGCAATATCAAATGCAGTACCGTGGTCAACAGAAGTTCTAACGATTGGAAGGTTTAGTGAAATATTAATTCCTTCATCAAAATAGAGTGCTTTGAGTGGTGCTAAACCTTGGTCATGATACATAGCAACGAAATATTTATAGTTTTTACGAGAGTTTGGAGTAAAGGCAACATCAGGAACGAGTGGTAAAGTAAAAACTTCTCTTCTTATTGTTCTATGTGCTGTTTCTCTAGCTTCCTCTATGTATTTTTCTTCATCTCCTAAAACACCATCATCTCCAGCATGTGGGTTGAGACCAAGTAAGCCTATCTGTTCATTTTCTTTTAAGTTTTCTTCTATACTTTCATAAAAATCAATTAAAAATTCTGATAGCTTCTTCACATCTTTAATCTCATCTTCAACTTGATGTAAAGGAATATGCTCTGTGTAGAGTGCTACATACATTTTAGGACAACCCAACATCATAATGGCAGGTGCAAAGAAAAACTCTCTGAGTGCATCAGTATGTCCTTTAAACGCTACTCCTGCTAACTCCCATGCTTTTTTATGAATGGGTAAAGTCATAATGCCATCTACTTCCATGGTTTTAACCAGTTCTACAGCTTTTAAAAATGAAGCAAAACTATAAACACCACTTGTTTTGGTAACTTTTGCAGGTTCTATCGTAAAAGGTTTGGCTATTTTGTTACAGTAGTTAAAGTCATTGGGGATGGGTATATTTAGAAGTGTAGAGGCTTGTTTAAGCATTACCTCATCTATACAGTAGAGAGGTTCAACAAGTTTTTGAATAGTATGGTGATTTTCAAGTGCGAGTTGAATCCCTATTCCATTTAAATCACCTATTGAAATTGCAATTTTTTTCATCATTTTTGAATAAGTTTTCTCATGTCTATAATGGCTTGTTCTAAACCAGTATAGATGGAACGAGCAATAATACTTTGACCTATGTTTAGCTCTTCTATGGTGTCTATGTCTGCTATATCTACTACATTTTGATAATTTAGCCCATGACCAGCTGCAACTTTTATGCCCAACTCTTTTGCATCACAACTAAGTGTTCGTAAATTGACAAGCTCATGTTCTATGATGTCTGCCAACTCTTTACGTGGAAGTTCCAGTTCTGGTATGTTGTGGTGGGTATTTGGTAGGTGACTGTAGAGCATGGCATAAGCATTGGCATATTTCCCAGTATGAAACTCAATCCACTCAACTTCCAACTCTTTAGCTCTCTCTACATTTTCTAGTGTAGGGTCAATAAAGAGTGATACCTCTATCTCTTTAAAGTGTAAACGATCGATAGTAAGACGTATCATATCATCATTGTCTATGATGTTTAGCCCACCTTCTGTAGTGACCTCTTCACGATTTTCAGGAACCAACGTAACACGGTGTGGGCGTAGCTCACAGGCAATATTAATCATTTCAGGTGCCATAGAACACTCTAAGTTAATAGGTAGCGAAGAGTGATAGATAATATTTAAAGCATCTATATCTTGTATATGTCTTCTATCTTCTCTAAGGTGGATGGTTATCTGCTCTCCACCAGCTCTTTTTACAATACTTAGAGCATCTAAAGGGTTAGGGTCAGCTATCATTCTAGCTTCTCTCAATGTTGCTATGTGGTCTATGTTTACACCTAATTTCATACGTTAACTCCTTTAAAAATCACTTTGTGAAATAGTTGTCTCACTTTTTTCTACTAAATCTTTAATCCAAATGGTACCATTTTGCATCTCATCTTCACCAATAACAGCACAATATCTAGCATTAACTTTGTCGGCACCTTTGAGGTGTGCTTTTAATTTTTTAGCAGCGTATTCTAATGTTACTTTATCAGTAGCTCTTTTTTTAGAAGCTAGAGGAAACAAAGTATCAACTAAAGACTCTTCCATAGCACCCAAATAGTAACCCTCACGTTCTACTTCTGGCATTTGAACCAGTTCCATAATACGCTCTATACCTAAAGCAAAACCAACAGCAGGGGTAGGTTTCCCATCAAGAAACTCAACAAGTCTGTCATATCGTCCACCACCTGCTATGGCAGATTGAGAACCTATGTTATTGCTTACAAATTCAAAAGCAGTTTTAGAGTAGTAGTCAAGACCTCTTACTAGGTTGGTATTGACCTCATAACTAATATTTTCACTGTTAAGTAATTTAACAAGTTTTTTAAAGTCAGCATCACACTCATCACAAAGTTTATCGAGCAGTTTAGGTGAGTTGGTCAAAAGTGATTGGCATTTTTCGTTTTTACAGTCAAGCACACGAATAGGATTGGTCTCTATTCTTCTGTTACAATCTTCACAAAGCTCATCTTTGCACTCGGTCAAAAACCCTATAAGCTTTTCACGGTAAAGAGGCATACACTCTGGACAACCCAAAGAGTTGATTTGTAAATCATAACCGATTCCTAAAGCCTTGAAAATATCACCAATCATCTGTATAATGGTAAAGTCTTCATAAACAGACCCTTCACCAAAACTCTCACAACCAAACTGATGAAACTCTCTTAAACGACCTTTTTGTGGTCGTTCATAACGAAACATAGGTCCATAGTAGTAAAACTTAAACTTCTCGTTTTGTCTTCTGTCCAGTTTGGCTTGAACAAAAGAACGAACTACCCCAGCCGTTCCTTCAGGACGCATACAGACATCGTTGTCTCCTTTGTCTATAAACTGATACATCTCTTTACCAACAATGTCAGAACTCTCACCAACAGAACGTTTAAAAAGCTTGGTCTCTTCTAAAATGGGAGTCTCTATATAACTGTACCCGTATCGTTTAGAAATCTTTATAGCAGTAGTAACAATATGCACAAATCGTTCACTCTCCTCAAACGTCAAGTCTTTCATTCCTCTAAGTGCATTTATCATTATGTTTCCTCTTTTTTATTTAAGAAATTATACTTTTATTTTCTGAATATTGTTACATTCTATTGCTCTATAGGTGAAAATAATGTTCCTCAATCTGAGATTGGGAATACAGATGAGTCTATTT
>JALUKQ010000061.1 GCA_027056485.1 Campylobacteraceae bacterium
TATGATTGGTTACAATCTTTCTCTTTTTATAACCCAGCAGAAGGTATGGGCATAAGGGGACCACTCTACTGCCCTCCAATGGTTAAAGAGATACCCAATGACTTCAACAACACTACTCTATTTGCACTCAAAACAGATAACAATTATATCCATATTGAAAAAGAGAAAAAGAGCATAGCCAAGATAAAAATAGATACATTCATCAAGAGTATCAAAGAGAAATGGGAGGAGCAATATAAAAACAGTGACAAAAGCATTACTCCTTTTCAAGAAGTTGGCTTTAACCCAAAAGATTTAACACTTGAATATGAAGATTCAAAGATAAAAGTAAAACTCTTTTTTCAGTCGCTTGAGTTCTCACAAAAAGAACATAAACTGATGCAGTATAATGGAAGAGTACTTATTCATGAAAAATAGTTGATAAATATTAGTTTTTATGTTATACTTTTTTAATCTTGGAGGGTTATATATCAATGAATATAGTATTATTAGACAGTAAGACACTTGGTGGTGATTTAGATTTAACTCCTCTACGAGAGCTTGGTGAACTAACCACGTTCTCAACAACTGCATCTTCCCAAACGGCAAAGCGTATAGAAGATGCGATGATAGTAATTACCAATAAAGTTGTTCTCACTAAAGAGCTTATGCAAAATGCCTCTAACCTAAAACTCATATGTATTGCTGCTACAGGTATGAACAATGTTGATTTAGATGCTGCCAAAGAGTTAGGAATTATGGTTAAAAATGTATCTGGGTACTCTACAGGTTCTGTAGTTCAACACACATTTACCATGGCACTATCTCTTGTAGAAAAACTCTCTAGTTATAATACCATAGTAAAAGATGGTACATGGAGTGACTCTAACCTTTTTACAAATCTCAGCCATCCTTTCTATGAAATTACTGGCAAAAAATGGGGGATTATAGGTCTAGGAACTATAGGTAAAGAGGTTGCAAAAGTGGCTGAAGCATTTGGAGCCAACATAGAGTACTTCTCCACTTCGGGAGAAAATAAGATTAACGATTATCATCACTGTGAAATTGATGAACTCTTAAGTATTTGTGATATTGTCTCTATTCATTGTCCTCTAAACGATAATACTCAAAACCTTATAGATGCATCAAAACTTAAACTCCTAAAAGATAAAGCTGTACTACTTAACCTTGGTCGTGGTGGAATTATCAACGAAGATGACTTAGCCAAAGAGCTTAACAAACGAGAAATCTATGTAGGATTAGATGTTCTAGCTAAAGAACCTATAGAGAAAGAGAATCCCCTTATGCATATAAAACATCCTGAAAGGTTAATACTTACCCCTCATATTGCTTGGGCAAGTATAGAAGCACGAAAAAAGCTTTTAGAAGGAATTGTTGAGAATATTGAGACCTTTATAAAGCAAACAACCTAGTTTTTAGAGCTATTTGTATAATAACTCATAAAATTAAATACTTTATATTTAAATATTAATAATTATTAATATTATAGAATCAAAAATATTTAGATATTAAAATAAACTTAATAT
Source organism: Campylobacteraceae bacterium (assembly GCA_027056485.1). Classification (GTDB taxonomy): domain Bacteria; phylum Campylobacterota; class Campylobacteria; order Campylobacterales; family Sulfurovaceae; genus UBA1140. The sequence goes on from JALUKQ010000061.1 coordinate 1,527, forward strand.
ATTTTTATAGTTTAATAATTAAAATAATTTTTATGTGGTATAATTTTCTTAGCAGGATATATTTATAACGTAGACCTCCTCCTTTAATAAATTTGAATATTTATATTCTGCAGAGGTGTTTTAAGCCATTATAATTAAATACTTTTTTCTCTGTCTCGTCAACAGAACCAAAGCTTAAACATCTCAACTTCTAAATTAACCCAATCAAAAAAACTATACTAAAGCTTACATAAGGTATTTTTTCTAAAAAGACTTCATGGAGCAATAATGTTAGATATTCTCATAATCGGTTCAGGTGGGGCAGGACTCTCTGCTGCACTCTCAGCCAAACAACAAGGCTCAACTATTTTAGTAGTAGGGAAAAGCTACCCAACAGCTTCACAAACTTCCATGGCACAAGGGGGGATGAATGCTGCACTAGGTAACGTAACTCCTGACTCTGTTCAATCTCATATAGATGACACCATAAAGTCTGCTCATGGGCTTTGCAATGAAGAGATGGTTAAGCAGATGTGTGAAGATGCACCTCACAGCATAGCGTGGTTAGAAAAACTTGGTGTTCCCTTTGATAGAACAACTGAAGCAAAAGTAGCCCAACGACAACTTGGAGGTGCTTCAAGCAAACGTGCTTGTTATGCCCAAGACTACACGGGTCTTAAGATTTTACATACCCTCTATGATACTTGTCTAAAAGAGAAGATAGAGATGCTAGAAGAACATCTGCTCATTAACCTCATCGTTGAAGAAAAAGTCGTTTTAGGAGCTACCTTTTTAGATATCGTCACAGGTGAAGTAAAAGAGATAAGAGCCAAAGCAACTATTATAGCCACAGGTGGATATGGTGCTTTATATAAAAACTTTACCACCAACTCAGAAGGGGCTACAGGTGATGGAATTGCTGCTGTGTTACGTGCAGGGGGAACCATTAGCAACATGGAGTTTGTACAGTTTCACCCAACAGCTCTAAAAAGTTCTTCTACCCTTATTAGTGAGAGTGCCAGAGGAGAAGGAGGATACCTTGTTAACACCAAAGGAGAACGTTTTATAGATGAACTGCTCCCACGTGATGTGGTGGCTCGTGCCATCTTTGAGCAAATGAACAACGGCAAAGAGGTATTTTTAGATGTTCGCCACTTAGGAGAAGAGAAACTTCTACACCTCATGCCCCAAGAGGTTCAGCTCTGTAGGCTACATGAAGGAGTAGACCCTGTTAGCGAACTCATTCCTATTAAACCCGTAGCCCACTACACCATGGGTGGCATAGATATCAATGAAAAACTAGAAGTCACAGGCTTAAAAAACTGTTACGCCGTGGGTGAGTGTAGCAATGCCAAAATACATGGAGCCAACCGATTAGGAGGAAACTCCCTCTTAGAGATTATAAGCCTCGGAAGATTAGCAGGAAACAATGCCGTAAGGTGCTGTTTTCAACGCACCGAAACAGACCATACCCAACTTCAACAAGACCAAGAGTACATAGAAGGACTCTTTAAAGAGTACCCCTACGAAAAAAACTTTTATGAGATTCAAAACCAACTAGGCTTTGACTTCTACACCAAAGCAGGAATAGTCCGAGACAATACCCAACTCAACAACTTCTTAAATGAACTCAGAGTTATAAAAGCCGACCTTGATGACATGGGTATAGGAGACAAAAATAGAGAAAACAACACAAACTTAATGGACTTTCTACAGTTTCAAAATCTTTTAGAAGTAGGAGAAGTTCTACTAGACGCTGCCCTTGTTCGAGACGAAAGCCGTGGAGCCCACTACAAAACAGCTTTTCCAACTGAAGAGGATAAATTTTTCAAAGCCGATGCACTCTACTGGATAGAAGATAATGTATTACAAAGTAAATTAGTAAAGGTGGTAAAGTAAAATGTTTGCAACCTGTAGGTTTGACCATGTCAAACGTCAAAACCAAATAATAATCACCAACAAATTATTTATCCAAAAGGATACTCTATGCAAATAACAATCAAAAGAACCAACGAAACAGTTAAATTTGAAATCCCTTTTAAAAGCTCCACCCTACTCAAAGCACTCTACCACATTAAAAACAGTGAAGACAACAGTCTAACATTTAGCTCCAGTTGTCGTTCAGGGGTTTGTGGGACATGTGCTGTTAGAGTCAATGGAAAAGAGGTTTTAGCCTGTTCCCATAAGCTACAAGAGGGTGACTTAGTAGAACCCCTAGCCTACCATGAAGTACAACGTGACCTAAAAGTAAACAAACAAAAGGTAAGAGAGACGCTAAGAACAGCTACGGCATGGCTACAAATGCCACAAGAAGCTCTCATAGATGAACAGCAAGTTCAACTTACAGCCAAACAGACCGACTGTATATTATGTGACTCATGTTACTCCTCTTGCCCTGT
>JALUKQ010000062.1 GCA_027056485.1 Campylobacteraceae bacterium
GTAGGTGTATTGAAACTAAAACTACTCTAACAAACTTTTTCTTATATAAATTGTTATAAATTAATAATTTCGTGCCTCTAAAATTTATTAATTGTCAATAGGATGATGTAAAAAAGTATATTCTTATACCAAAAGTGTAACTTTTTGAGAAAATTTGAAACATTTTTAATATTTTTTAAAATATTTTAAAAACTAAAAAAAGAAATTTTTTTTCACATTTTAAAAAAATAACTATTAATTTATAAAAAAATTTCATATTTACTACCATATTGGCTTCTTTTTACTCATAAATATACAATTACTTCATATAATATAACATATTTATTTATAATAATTATATTTGATTAAATTACACATAGATAAAAACTTTAGAATTTATTTTATATTTAATATACCAATATCACTTTATAATTAAACATATATATTTTATGTATTATTCAAATGGAGATATATTCAAAGAAAAATTACAGAGGAGAATTATTATGAAAAACAATAATTATGATTTTGAAAATCTAAACATTGGTACCCAAGGCATTATGGTATATATTTTACAGAAAAATCTAAATGAAATTGGAGAAAATTTGGTTGAAGATGGTATTTTTGGAAAAGAAACCAATAAAAGCGTAAAAGAGTTTCAATCAATGCACAACTTAGATGTTAACGGTATCGTTGACTATAAAACTATAATAGAGATTGATTTAGAGTATGAGAGACAGCATTCAAAAGCTGTATAAATAGATGAGAGTTTTAAAACTCCATCTATCTAATTTAAAGATTATGCAGGTATTACAGAAACTCTTTTTTTACCACGAGAAACGTTACTAAATTTAACAACGCCATCAACAAGTGCAAAAATTGTATGGTCTTTACCCATACCAACACCAGTACCTGGGTGAACTTTTGTTCCTCTCTGTCTAATAATGATATTACCAGCAACTACTGCTTCACTACCATATTTTTTAACACCTAGTCTACGACCAGCTGAATCACGGTTATTCTGTGTAGAACCTTGACCTTTTTTGTGTGCCATATTATGCTCCTTATGCTATAGATGTAATTCTAACTCTAGTAAAGTCTCTTCTGAAACCTCTTTTAAGCTTTGAATCTTTTCTTCTTCGTTTTTTATAGATGATAACTTTTTTGTCACGACCTTCGTTAATCACCTCACCTTTAACCACTGCACCCTCTACAAAAGGAGTACCTACAGTTAAGTCACCGTTGTCTAGTGCTAGAACTTCTTTGAATTCTACAGCACTTTTTGGTTCTAAACTCATTTTGTCAAAACAGATGATATCACCCTCTTGAACTTTAAATTGTTGACCACTTGCTTTAATGATTGCGTACATTGCAAACCCTTCAGTAATTGTTGTTATTTTAAAAAGTTTGAGATTATACCCAAAACATTTTTAATTTTGTTTTAAAGATACGTATAAAGAGCTTATTTCCTTATTTATGAGTGATAATTAGGTGACTCTTTCGTAATGGTAACATCATGAACATGACTTTCACTTAAACCTGCTGAAGTAATCTCAACAAACTCTGCCTTTTCCCAAAATGTTTTAATGTCTTTTGAACCACAGTACCCCATAGATGAACGTAAACCACCAATCATTTGGTGAACTACAGAGGCTATTTTACCCCGATAAGGTACACGACCCTCTATTCCTTCTGGAACGAGTTTATCAGCAGCTGTACCCTCTTGGAAATAACGGTCAGTGCTTCCTTTACTCATAGCTCCAATACTTCCCATCCCACGGTACTCTTTAAACTGTCTACCGTTGAACAAAATCATCTCACCAGGAGCTTCATAGGTTCCAGCTAATGCTGAACCAAGCATAATAGAACTTGCACCTACAGCTAATGCTTTAGCCACATCACCAGAGAAACGAACTCCACCATCAGCTACCACAGGAACACCTAAAGCATTGGCTACCTGTGCTACCTCGTCAATAGCAGAAATTTGAGGAACACCTACACCTGTTACAATTCTAGTAGTACAAATAGAACCAGGTCCAATTCCCACTTTAACAGCGTCAGCACCAGCTTCGATTAGATCTTTAGCAGCAGCACCTGAAGCAATATTCCCTGCGATTACATCTACATCAAGGTTTGCTTTTATCTCTTTAAGTGTGTCTATAATTCCTTGAGAGTGACCATGTGCTGAATCTAAAACTAAAACATCAACACCTGCTTTAACCAAAGCAGTTGCACGGTCAAGTTGACCAACACCAATGGCAGCCCCTACTCTAAGTCGTCCATGTTCATCTTTGTTTGCATTAGGGAATTGCTCTTTTTTCTCAATATCTTTAATGGTTACAAGACCTTGAAGTATATCATTTTCATCTACAATTGGTAGTTTTTCAATTTTATGTTCTTGTAATACTTTAGCAGCTTCTTCCAGTGTAATACCCGATTTTGCTGTTACTAAAGGAGCTTTGGTCATTACATCTTCTATTACTGCTGACATATCTGTAATAAAACGCATATCACGATTGGTAATAATCCCAAGTAGTTTCATATTCTCATCAACAACAGGAACACCTGAGATTTTATACTCACCCATTAAGGCATCTGCATCAGCTACAGTTTTATTAGGAGCAATGTAGATAGGATCAATAATAATACCACTTTCAGACTTTTTTACTTTAGAAATCTGTTTAGCTTGAGTCTCTATATCCATATTTTTATGAATAATCCCAATCCCACCAAGGTGAGCCATAGCGATAGCTGCTTTGTACTCAGTTACCGTATCCATTGCAGCTGATACTAAAGGTGTATTTAACGTTACACGTTTAGTCAAATTGGTCTTGATACAAACCTCTTTAGGAAGTACTGTTGAGTGTTGTGGTACCAAGAGTACGTCTTCAAATGTTAATGCTTTTTTCTTAATATTCATGTAGAGGTTTCCTTTATTTTGTGTAATTTATAGTGTTCTCAAGGCTTAACGCCCCATCAAACACAGCTTGTTCGTTAAATGCTTTTCCTATTAGCTGAAGACCTATTGGCATACCTTGGGCATCTTTTGCCACAGGTAAAGAGAGTGCAGGAAGACCAGCAAGGTTAATTGCAATGGTATACATATCAGACTTATACATCTCTAGTGGGTCATGAATGGAACCTATTTTAGGTGCAACCGTAGGAGCCACAGGAGACAAAATCAAATCTGCCTCTTCAAAAATAGCATTAAACTCATCTCTAATCAGATGTCTTACTTTTTGAGCTTTTACATAGTAGGCATCGTAGTAACCAGCTGAAAGAACAAAGTTCCCCAGCATGATTCTTCGTTTTACTTCATCACCAAATTGTGCTCTGGTATTTCTAAACGTCTCTTCAAGGTTCCCACCCTCAACACGCTTACCATAACGAATACCATCATAACGTGCCAAGTTTGTTGTTGCTTCTGCTGTTGCTACAATGTAATAAGTAGCAATATCATACTTAGTATTTGCCATGTTTTTGTGAACAATGGTATGACCAGCCTCTTTTAACACCTCAACTGTTTTAGCATAAGCATCTTGAATATCTTGACTCGCTTCTGAAACATAATTATCAATAACGGCGATAGTAAGCTTTCTATCAGGATTTAAATTTTCAGTAACAGGTGTCAACTCTAAAGTTGAACAGGTTGAGTCTTTTTCATCATGTGAAGCAATAGCATCATATAAAATAGCTGCATCTTCCACATTTTGAGTTATGGGACCTATCTGGTCAAGGCTTGAAGCATAAGAGGCTAAACCAAAACGACTCACACGACCATAAGTAGGTTTCATTCCCACACAACCACAGTAAGCAGCAGGTTGACGAATAGATCCACCCGTGTCAGAACCAAGAGCAGCTATAGCTATTCCACCTGCAACAGCAGCAGCTGAACCACCCGATGACCCACCGGGAACTCTGTCATCGCCATAAGGGTTTTTGGTCACACCATAAAAAGAACTTTCAGTAGTAGAACCCATCGCAAACTCATCCATGTTTGCACGTCCAAAAGCAGAGAAACCTTTAGCTTTTAGGTTTTCTATAACTGTCGCATTATAAGGAGCCACATACCCTTGAAGTATCTGAGAACCAGAAGTCACAGACCAATCTTTTACTTGAATGTTGTCTTTAATAAGAATAGGTACACCTTCACCAGTTGAAGAAAAATCAATATAGGCATTTAACCCACCCTCTTTGGCTTTGGCTTCCATCTCAACTTTGAGCGATTCTAGCTCTTCATTGCTTTTTGTTAATGCTTCTTTTAATGTAATCACTTTGTAGTAGCCTTAAATATAAAAATTGCGTGATTATACCAAATTATAATAATAGTTTCTCTAAAAGAACAGTACTAACTCTCGATAATGCCAATCAGAGATTGGCATTTAAAAAGAAAAAAAAGAAAAATTTACTTATTAATAGTGGAGACAATAACACCTCTAAAATCATCTTCTTTAAAATCTACTGCTAAATCATTAGGATATTTTGCTTTAATAGTTTCTAACATAGATGACGACATACTTTTAGTCTCACCATGACAAACTAAACATGGCTTATGCGTAGGAAGTGCTTTATAAACACGATAGTTATCACCCATATCAACTACCAATAGTTTATCAAAACTATTATCTGCTTTTAGTTTTGTCATAACCAGCACATCTGTAGCATCTGGCTTATTATTTGGATTTCTATACTTTAATGCTGTTCTTCTTATTTTAGACCCTTCTGGAAGTGAAGCATTATACTTTTTTCCCATCTCTTGAGCAGAAGTAGAACACATTTCCATTCCACCTATACCAGTTTTGTCACTTTTTAAAGCTCCCATTAAAGCAGGTTTCACATCCCCTATAAGACCTTTAATCTGCTTCATCCCTTTTGCTTGTATTTCAGCATTTTGTACATATTTTACAGTTGTATTTTTTTCATTTTTTGGACTATTGGCTGTTGTAGTCTCGCTACAAGCACTTAACATTAAAATAGCAGCCAGTGCCACCGTAGATAAAAGTTGTTTTTTCATTAAAAATATCCTTATTCTTTTCTAAAATTATAACTAAAAACTATTAATATTATAATAAATAAATATTATATTAAATTATTACATATGTCTGTTAATATAAGCTGCCATTGGTATTTGTACTATATATGCAAACATAATAGGCAATAACATAGAGACCCCAAAACTACCTAATGTAAAAGTTGCAATAACCAATCCCAAAGTAAGATAACGTGTTATCGTATGCCAAAATGCTGCTCTCTCTTGTTCTGAGTTTTGATCATAAATAAATCGAGCAAACAAAAATGCAAATGCATAAAAGACAACTACAGCAACAAAAGCTACAAGTATAAGCTGAGGATCAAAGTCCCATATATCTTCTAAAACCTGAACATTTTGTAGTCCAAAAAGATAGAAAAGGATAATAAAAATACTAATATGAGAAATATACTTTTGGAATTTCTGTATAAGCTTTACTAATGGGTTAATATGTCTTATAACTCTACTAGCAAAAAATGGAATAACAATAAGTAGTATTAACACACCTTTTGCAAATCGACCAATACCAACTGAGTTGTCATAGTCCACCTCAAAATACCCTGCTGAATATATACCAAAAAGGTCAAGCATATAAAGTGATAAAGTAATCATAAGTAGGTTCACAAAAAGTAATAAAAACCCTAAAGACGTATCTGCTTTAGATTTTTTAATCCAATGCATAACCATACCACCACCAGAAAGTACTGCCAGTACAAAAAGCCCTGCTGCAATACCAAAATCACCTGTAGTAAATCCAATGGCTAAAGCTAAAACAGGCAAAAGTATATAGTTGACGATAAAACCTTTAATCATCACTTTTTTATATGTCCATACAAGCTTTATATGACCCACCTCAAAATTAAAAAGAGAAGGCATTATAAGTGTGAGACCTGCAAAGAGACATATTTTAGAACTAAATATAAACCCATCTGTATTGGCTCCATACAGATAACCTAATAAGGCTCCTAAAATGACTATTCCTATTAACTGCATCGCTATCCTTTAATATCTATATATTTTAGAGTTTAACATAAAAATTATCCATCTTATCTAATAGATGATACATTAATAAAATTCTCTTTTCCTACTGAGGCAATTATGCATATCTTCTACTTCTTTGTACTCTAAAATTAAGTAGGGTCAAGGGAGGTAATAGTAGCACCCATATTAAAAGAGACTAGTCCATCATGACAGCCTAAAATCTTTAGTGTATAATAAAGAAAAGGATATAAAATGTATAAAATAAAACTATTAACCTATTTATTGACTCTTGCCTTATTTGTTTCTTGTGCTTCAAAAGAGAACCATATACTTGTTAATCCTATTTCTGCCGTGTGGACTAACATAGAAAATGTAAACTACTCTGCAAAAGAAAAGAAAGTTTCTACCTATGTAGAGAAGTATTATGATCTTCTAAAAAGAGAAATTAAAAAAGGAGAGGGAATACATATTGAAGAAGTAGTACGTATTGCTAGTATCAAAAATACTAAATTTTCAACTGTGAAACTGGCATTAAAAAAAGATTATTCAACTATTTTCCATAATGTCGAAATAATATCTGAACCCATTATACATTCATTTTCCAGACTCTATATGCCAAAGAGTAAAGATGACAAAACCATGAATGGATTTACCTTTACTCAAGCATGGAATATTATTCAAAATCATGTTGATAACAAGTATGATTTACTACAGTCTGATGTTAAAAACAAACAACATAAGATACTTATAGAAATAGCCAATGATTTACATATCAACGATGCAAAAAAGAGAACAATATTTCTAAATAGCTTAGATAACAAATATAAAAGTTTATACCTTGATTTACTCACTACAAGCATAATGGTACATACTAACTAATACGCTTTTACTATTTTAGCTATTCATATCTTTCCAAATTTTATACGCCTTATCTGCTGCCCAAACTAAGATAAGTAGCAACAACACAGGTATAGCATAAGTCAAGTAAAGTTCAGGAGTTAATGAGGCATAGAGATATAAAGAAGAGAGTATAGTTATTAAAAATATTTTAGGTATCACACGAATTCCTTTTTTAATATTTTAACATAAAATAATATTTTACTACAAGTAAAAAGTAAAATTATACTATTATGGCTCAAACTTTCGAGATAACATATCTAAGTAAGCATATACCCCTCCACTAGGTTTAGCTACTTTACCTATAAAAAAAATAGATTCATAACTCTCTTGAAGGGTCTCTCTCCATGCTTTCATATCAGCTATGTTATAAAAAGAAGCAAAAGTATCCATATTCTCTCCCTCTCCCTTAGCAATCTCTATTTGAAGTTCCTCTAAATTGTCATCGACAAACTTCATAAGCTTTGCTTTTCTCTTTTCTTCAGGAGTTTTAGCTCGACTTATCTCGTAAGTACCAAAGGTAGGGATAGAGGTTACAAAACTGCTTATCCCAATAGGATTATCTGGTTGTCCATGAGCCAAAAGAGTAGAAAAACCAAAACTTAAAAAAAGCAATAAGCTAGAGGCATCTATAATATGAAGTCTATTTCTTAACATTTTTTTCCTTTGCTTCTATAGTTTTTACTTCAGCTACCATCACACCAAAACGGCTATAACCATAACCTTTATATTTAGGAGGTAAGTAAATATCAGAAATAGCTCCATCAAAATAGAGGGCATTTTGACAGCCATTTTTCTTAAAAAAAGTTGCAAAATCATAAAAATTTATCATCTCGTTAGATATAGCAAAAAGGACTTGTCCATCTTTTAAAATACCTACTCCATTTCGTATATGAATATTTTTAGAGCCTTTTATAAATCGTGGATGCATCTTTCCATTTATGAGAAGCATTGGTCCTGACTGCGTTGCAAAATTAACATACTTTTCAAGTTTAAAGTCCGTTGTCTTCTTTATATAAGCATTTCTCTTTTTGGTAATAAAAAATATCCCATTTGGTTGCATATAAAAATTTCCAAATGCCTTTTTAACTCTATTGGTTTTCTTTATCTGTTTACCCTTTTCAACATAGAGCCCCAAAGGCATGGAGTTTTCCATATACATACCACCATTCATAGCAAACAGTAACTCTTTATTATACTTTTTCAAATAGTTCTTTAAATTTTTAAAGGTTTTAAATATTGTGCCATTATCATCTTTTAAGTAGAGATTTAGCTCACTTTTTTTTAGGTCTACCATATGTACTATAATGCGTTTATCTTCATATTTTAGTGCTTCATCTGCCCATAAAGTTGTAAAAATAATTGATAAAATCAGAACTATTTTTTTCAATATTGTCCCTTTTAAATTTAATAATAGATTATAACAAAATTCACTAACAGAGCTACTTTAACCTTTGAATAAACCAAACAAACGTCCCCACCATAGTAACAACATCATCACTATCAAGTAACTCTACCTCAACAGATATAGTTGCTCTACCTCTATTTAAAAATTTCTCTTTAAACTTACTCTTTACCTCATCCCTCATACTTACAATAGCTCTTAACTGTGTAATTGCTGGTGATTTATATTTAACAGAAGAGCTACGAAGTAGAGGAAGAACCTCTCCTTCGATATCAATAAAATTCTCTTGTAAGAAAAGCCCACTTTGTGTCTCTGCTAATGCAAACTGAGCTGAGGCATGAATGGTTCCTATATGATTTTCTACCTTTAAAGAGGAAGCTAAAGATAACTGACTTCCATTTTGCTCTATTCCAATATATTTAACAAATGGTATCTCTATAACTTCCATGTTACTTCTCACTATAGGTTGTTAAAATTCGCCCATTTTTTAAAAGAGTAGCTGCATGTTCCATAGCGTCAAATATATCTTTTTGACTCCAACCCATCGCATAAAGTGCATCAAAATCAACTTGTTTAATCTTTTTACTCTCATAAATAACACGAACAGCATGATGAGCCAAAGATTGATGCTTTTCATCTAAAGGAAGTGCTGTTACATCTTTTACAACAGCATCAAGTTGTTCTTGTATGTAATCTTTAGCAAGTAAAAACTTTGTATTATACATCTTACAATAAGCATAATTTTCTTTAAAAGCAATATGCAAACGAATAAACCCAAAGAAGTCAGGATTAATATTTGGATGCTTCACAATACGCATCACCATTTTTAAGAAATCTTCTAAATATTCTACTTCAATATTTCCCAAAAGCTCCATCTGTGGTGGCACTTCACCATAGAGTATTTTAACTCTTTTTAGTATCTTTTCTAAACGCTCTTTTTGAGCTTCATTTTTTTCATACATAAACATTTTTATTCCTTTTTTCTTTAATTAGTAGACTGGTCGGTTTAGTTTATTAGCTTTGTGCTTAGAAGGAGGTAAAATAAGAGCTCTTATTTTAGTACTTTTTAATTGAAGTTAATAAAAATTCTGTATCTTTTAAAAACTGTTCTTTTGATGACAATCCCAATGGTCGGGACAGAAAGCCCCAAGTAGAAGCTATAATAAATCCTGACATCTCTTCAACATTACCCTTTTGAAGAGTTCCCTCACGCATACCAAAGTTTAAAAGTCTGGCTAAATTTTGACTAATATTTTGAAATTCTACTTCACAAGCTTGAGCTATATCTTTGTCTATAGAACCCATCTCAAACATCAAGCGATGCAGAGGGCAACCATGAGCAATAAGCATTTTATTTTTAGACATTTTTTTTAATGTGTACTCCATGACATCTAAAGCACTACTCTCTTTTTTCATCTCAAAATCAAAAAAATCACGTACTTTAGGAATAAGTCGCTCTTCTATCATGGCTAGAACCATCTCTTTTTTGGAAGAAAAATGATGATACATAGAGCCTTTTGGAACTCCTGCTTTCTTTAAAATACTCGCTGTCCCTGCTCCACAGTAGCCCAAACGATAAACCTCTTCAAATGTAACATCTAAAAGTTTGTCTCTACTTGTTTTTTTCATACTTGCCTCTTTCATAAAAATCGACTTATTATTTCAAGTGAAGGTATCATACATTGCTCTTTTTTTCCAAAAATATTATAACGAAATTGTGCAATCAATCTATAAAGTCCATCACGAATCCAACGAGGAAGAAAGCGAAAGAAGTATAAATGACGATGCCAACTACTTAATCCTTTAGCTATCTGTAGCACAGCATCACTATAAATATAAGCTTGTTCATTTTCTATAAGTATCAAACTATCAACAGTTCCTAAAGCATACTTTTGAACCAGTTCTTTTCCAAATTTTGACTGAATAGATGCAAAATAAAAGTAACCTTTATGATCTCGATCTATAATAAACTGTACACTAAAACTACATAAGTTACAAATTCCATCAAATAAAATAATGTTTTTTGATACTAAATCTTGAAGCTCCATAATGTTACATCAGTTTCTTTTGCCCAAGAGAACTTAATTTATCATATTTTTTTAGAAGATCATCTATAAGAATATGTAAATTATCTACGTTATAAGAGACTTTATAATATCCACTACTTGTCTCTTTCGAATTGAGTTCAAAAGTAAATAAATATTGTTCAACAGCAAGATAAAAATCTTTTTTTAATGATTCTAACTCTTCATCCATAAAAATATATTCGTTATTCTTGCACTCTTCATAAAATTTATAGATACCATCAAGACTACGTATATGAAAAACCATTGTCATATTATTATTTCTTAAAAAGAAAATACTCCCTGCTGCAGGAGGTAAGAGTTTATTAAATTTATTAAAAGTTTTTCTATCATCATCTATAGGGTTTAAAAGTATATTTTCTTCATAACTAAAATCTAACTCTTTAGATTTACTATCTTCCTCAAAAAGAAATTTATAAACAATTATGACCATCAGTAAGATGGTCGTAAAAATCACTCCAAAGAGCTTATAGTTATTTACTATTTCATTCATTTTTTATCTTTTATCACTAGACTATTTTTGTTTCTTTTTATAATGTTCAACGACTAAAAGCCCAACACCCACAACAAGTAGTATAAAAACTATAGAACCTATAATTACTTCATTACCTATAGGTTGACTCAGGTCAAACATTAAGCCACTACCTCAGCACATCTTTCACAAGCAGACTCTTCATGGGTTGAAGTAAATCTCCAACATCTTGGACACTTAGCAGCTTCTGCCTTATGAACACTAAAACTCATACCATCAAGCTCAAACAACCCTACTTGCTCACCAGAACAGCTACTTTTAATAGCTGAAACCATAAACCAATCTTCTAAGTTTTTAGCATCTTCAATAGTAAATGCACTTGCATCACCTTGAATTTCAAGCTCTAGTGTAGACTTAATAAGTTTCTCTTTTTTAAGTTTATCAATAGACTCTGAAAACTTACTACGAGCCTCTACAAGTAGTGTGTCATCAAAAGCTTCACCAACATTAGGTAGCTCTTCATATACCAAGTCAAATACACTCTCCATGTCACCTTTTACAATATCAGGTGCATAATCCAATACTTCATCTACCGTATACGTAAGAACAGGAGCTACCAGTGCCATCATCGCTTTCGCTATAAGTACCATTGCTGACTGTGTTGACATTCTAGTCGCTGAATTTTGACCATCACAATAGAGTCTATCTTTAGTAATGTCCATGTAGATACCACTTAACTCATTAGTTACAAAGTTATTTAGTGTAGCAAAACCTCTTAAGAAATCATAATCAGCAAATGAAGCATTTACTGAATCAAATACCTCTTTAGCTTTTACTAAAATCCATCTATCTATCTCATTATATTCACTTGGCTCAACTATTTTCTCTAAACCATCAACATTTGCCATTAAAAATCTAAATGTATTTCTCAGTTTTCTAT
>JALUKQ010000063.1 GCA_027056485.1 Campylobacteraceae bacterium
CCTTTGAATAGCACCCAAAATGAACAGTTTACAAACTTTTGCCATTTTAGCACTTTTTTAAAGCCCACAAAATAGGCATTTGAAACTTAAACGAAAATAAATGTTTGTAAACTGATTTATTTTTTGAAAAAAATGGAGGTTTACAAACTTTTTTACAAAGGGGTCAAAAAGCAAGAAAAGCCTAACTTTAGGCATTTACCTCGATTTTAGCTTAAAATAAACTTAGCTAAAAAGTTTGTAAACTGTTTGGGGGCTAAAAATAGGCTATAAAGCCCTTAAAATTGAGCTTTTGTTCTCTTCCACTCCCCAACATACCTCAAAAGCGTACTACGCCCCACTCCAAACCTATCAGCTATCTGTTGATTGGTCATCTCACCCTTTTTCTGCAACTCCATAGCCTCAATAACCTGTTCTTCTGTCATCTTCCGTTTAGCCCCAAACTTCACCCCACGAGCCATAGCAGACTTAATCCCCTCTGCTTGTCGTTCTGCTCTTAAGTCTGTTTCAAACTCTGCAATGACAGACAATAACCCCACCATTAACTTACCTGTACTTGTAGAGGTATCAAACTCTTGCTCTGTTGCTTTAAAAGCTACCTTTTTATTTTTTAATAATTCTAGTATCTTGTACAAATCTAAAGTATTACGAGAACATCTATCAAGTCTGGTCACTACAAAAGTATCACCCTCACGAACAAAATCTAAAGCATTTTCTAGCTCTACTCTGTTGGTTCTGTTTGTTCCACTCTTCTTCTCTTGAAATATCTTCTCGCACCCTGCTCTTTTTAAAAGTTCAATTTGTGCTTCTAAATTTTGACCTGTTGAACTAACTCTTGCATAACCTACTTTCATTTTAAACCTCACTTTAGAAAAATGTATTATATTCTTTTAGACTTCATGAGATAATAAAATGAGACTTGATATAAGACATATAATAATGGAGGTTTTGATTTTTTGTGATGGTGTCTCATAAAGTACACTTTGTAAAACATCATACTTATAAAATAAATAATATTACAATTTGACCCTCTTTATTATTGTTATTCAAAAAATTAGCTATAATCAAATTAATATTAAAAGAGAGGTAATTATTTAAAATGACTGTTAATCTATTAGAGCAAAATTATCTTTACCTATTAAAAAAGATTGAGAAAGAGTCTTTTTCATATTCTGATAACTCACCTATATCAAGAAAAAAATCATTAGGACAATTCTTTACTGACTCCTCTGTTGCCAACTATATGTCTGGTCTATTTTCATTTAAAAAAAGTATTGATAAAAAATTAAAAGTTTTAGATTGTGGAGCTGGTCATGGAATATTAGCTCTTGCACTTCTCTATAAACTTATAAGTAAAGGGTATAAGATTATAGAGTTAACTCTATATGAGATTGATGATAAAGCAGTAAAATATCTTAATGATAATCTGAAATTATTTAAAGAGAGACATAACTCTATAGAATTCTCTTATACCATCATTCAAAAAAATTTTATTTTAGATAATTGTTCAGATAAATTTGACTATATCATCTCTAATCCTCCCTATTTTAAACTAAATAAGAGTGATTTAGAAGCCAAAAAAATGGAGCATGTTGTACATGGTCAACCAAATATCTATATGCTCTTTATGACAAAGAGTAGTGAACTATTACATAATGATGGAGAGATGGTTTTTATTACACCTAGAAGCTTTACCTCAGGAACATACTTCAAAAAATTTAGAGAGCATCTTTTAGATAACCTCTCTCTTGCTCATATTCATATTTTCAATTCAAGAAAAGAACATTTTAAAAATGAGTCCATTCTGCAAGAGACCATTATCACAAAATTTATAAAAGCACCATCAGAAAATATTACCATAACTTCTAGTGAAGATAGTCAATTTTCTCTCATTAACTCATTAAAAGTAACAAAAGAGATGATTATTAAGCGTGGTCGCAATGTTATTGGTATCCCCTCTTCACAAGAGGATATAGAGGTGCTTAAACTATTTGGTGCATCACAACAAACTTTTAGAGATATGGGATATAGAATTTCTACTGGAAAAGTCGTTACCTTTAGAAGTAGAGCATATATAAGTATTGATAAACAAAATTTATTTAGTTCAAATAAAAAAAGTGTACCTCTACTTTGGATGCAAAATTTTAAAAAAGAGAAACTTGTTTTTCCTCTTGATTCTAAAAAAGAGCAGTATATTCAAGATTTAGATGAAACAAAATCTCTACTAATCAAAAATGAGAACTATATTATTGTAAAAAGATTCAGCTCGAAAGAACAACATAGAAGAATTAATATCGGTTATATTTTTAAAGATAAATTACCCTATGACTACTTAGGTTTAGAGAACCATCTAAACTATATATACCGAGAAGAGCGTCAGCTTGAAAAAAATGAAATGAAACTGTTTGGCTCTTTTTTAACCTCTAAAAAAGTTGATCAATATTTTAGAATTTTTAATGGAAATACACAAGTGAATGCTACCGATATATTGAATTTGCCAATACCTGCAGAACTATTTAAAGGATATAAATGTCAAGACTAGATGAGAGTGAAAATCTATTGCAAGATTTGGGTCTACCAACTCAATACAATAGTAAACTTATGAGATATGCTTTTTTAACTCTATTAGATATAGATGATAATACCAAGTGGAATAAAGCAACTAATCAAAAGCTTTTGAGACTGCATGATATTTTTAAATATATCAAAGAGGTATTTGATGTGGAGTATGCTGAAAATTCACGAGAGACACTTAGAAAAAGAGTTGTAAAGGTTTTAGAACAGTCTCATATTGTGATTAAAAATGCTGATGATGCTTCTCGCCCAACTAATAGTGGAAATACCAACTATAGCATTAGTAAAGAGGCTCTATTGGTTATTAAAAGTTATGGAACAGAGAAATATTCTAATCTCCTAAATGAATTTAAAGAGAGTTTTGATTTGTTATCTGAACAGTATGCAAAAAGAAGAGATATACATAAAATCCCTCTTGTTATTGATAATAAAAAATTTCTCTTATCATCTGGGTCACATAATCAATTACAAGTAGATATTATCAGTGGGTTTTCTAGCCGTTTTGCACATGCTTCTAAGTTGCTCTATATTGGAGACACAGCAGACAAATATATCTATGTAGATAAGCTCTCCTTAGAAAAAATAGGAATACCAATATCCAAAGATGATAAATTGCAACTTCCTGATATTCTACTCTATGATGAAAAAAGAAATTGGCTCTATCTTATTGAAGCAGTTACCACACATGGTCCAATAGACCAAAAGAGAGTTAATGAACTAGAGAAGATGTTTCAACAATGCCCTGCTGATAAAATTTATATTACTGCTTTTCCTGATAGAAAAACTTTTAGAAAATATATTGCAGATATTGCTTGGGAGACAGAAGTTTGGATTAGTGAAGAGCCAGACCATATGATTCATTTTAATGGTGATAAATTTATGGGACCATATTAAAAAACGTAACTACTCACCCTATCTTAGAAAATCTCATATTATCATATTTTGACATAAAGTAGAGTTACCAAATTTTTTAAATCAATCACTAAACGATTTAAAACTTCATTCTCTGGATAAACTCCCAATAAAAAATAAAGAGTAAAAACACCCAAAGTATACGCCCCAAACAGATAAAAAACTCTCCCCAAAAAAGACAATGAAACGAAAAAATACTTCAACACTCGATAAAAAAGATAAGCTACTAAAAATGAACCTCCAAACATAAAAAGTTTATTTAAAGGTGCAACCTCACGAATCAACTCAAACACAACCACGGATATAGGAACCAAAGGCAGGACCAAAAGATAAAAAAACTTGTACACAAAAGTCCAAAAAGGAA
>JALUKQ010000064.1 GCA_027056485.1 Campylobacteraceae bacterium
TAAGTCAGAAGACATTACAAATTGTCCTCACTGTGGTAGAATAGTTTATCTTGAGGTTCAAACTGAGCAGAGCGAAGCATAGTAGGTCATTTTTTGAAAAACGTTTTTATAGATAAAATGTTTTTTACACTCTATGGTGTTGTTACTACGGTAGTTTACATCATAGCTCTTCCTTTTCTATTTCTATTTTCTAAGCGAAAGATTAAGTATAAAATCTCTATTCCAGCACGATTCTTTTTAAAAAACAATAGCCCTCTAACTCCAAATGGTGTTTGGTTTCATGTCTGTAGTTTTGGTGAAGCTAGAGCAATATATCCTCTTTTAGATGCTTTACCAAGTGAGTCATTACGTTTAACGACTACTACTCAGACAGGGCATGAAGCTATTTATCAGAAACAGCCAAAGGAGAGTCGTTATTTACCTTTTGAGCCTCTGCTTTTTTCGTGGTTGAAACCTCAAAAAGTTTTGGTGGTGATGGAGGCAGAGTTTTGGTATTTGCTATTTGCTTTGGCAAAGAGTAGAGGCGCAAAAACTTTACTGATTAATGCTCGGATGAGTGATAGATCTTTTCATAAGTATGAACGAATGGCATGGTTGTATCATCAAATATTTAAACATATAGATGAAGTATATGCACAAAGCAATACAGATAAAGAACGTTTGGAGTTTTTAGGTGCAAAGAGTGTTCAAGTTATTGGTAATATTAAATTATCTAATATTACAGGAGCTACAAAAACATTGACCAAGCCTAAAGCACTTTTAGTTTGTGCTGCAAGTACACATGAGGGAGAAGAGACTTTAATTTTAGATGCTTTTGTAAAATTAAAAGAGAAAGAGCCAAAAGCTCGGCTTATAATAGTTCCTAGGCATCCTGAACGATTTAAAAAAGTATCTAAAATGGTAGATGATTGTTCAAGAGAGTATCACTATAGTTGGCATAACTATTCAGAAAATGAAGCATTGAACTCAGACATTGTAGTGGCAGATGTTTTAGGTGAGTTGGTTAACATTTATGCTGTTTCAGATATTGTCATATTGGGAGGAGCATTTGCTAAGATAGGTGGACACAATGCAGCTGAAGTAGCACAATTTGGATGTAAGATTATCTCTGGTAGGCATTACTTTAATCAACGAGATATCTTTTCTATGATAGAGGGAATAGCAGTAGTTGAAAAAGAAGATTTAGCAAAGTGTTTAGAAGAACATGAGCAGTTAAAAGAGACAAAAATAATACAAAGAACCGATATTAAACCAATATTGGAATCTATTAAAAGAGAGTTATAACATGGAAAAAGCATATAAGCTACTTGCAATGCAAGAGGGTATTTCAAATAAAAAAGCAAAAGATTTAATTGACCGAGGTTTGGTCTATTATCTTGATAGAAAAATAAAGATTGCAAGAGCAGAGATGCCTAATGATACATATTTTCGTGTTGAAGAGTTAGATAAGGTAAAAATTATCTACCAAGATGAAAATATAATAGCGATTAATAAACCAGCACTTCTTGATACTTATGAGTTAGCAGAAGCTATAGAAGAGGATGAGACAGAGTTGATTCACCGTTTAGATAGAGATACTTCAGGTGTTTTGTTATTGGCTAGGAATTCTGATTTTTTAGAAGATGCTATACAAGCATTTAAGCAACGAAAAGTTAAAAAACGTTATGTGGCATGGGTTGAAGGTGTCTTTTGTGAAGAGATTAGGATAGATGCACCTATTGCGACACATAAACAGGGAGGTAAAGCCTTTTCAGAGATAAATGAAGAGAGAGGGCGACCTGCTGTTACCATCGTTAAACCTTTAGAAATTCAAGGTAAAAAGTCGAAAGTGGACATAGAAATTATGACAGGAAGAACCCACCAAATTAGGGTACACCTCTCAAGTATAGGTCACCCAATTGTAGGCGATGAGCGTTATGGTTCTGTTACCCGTTCAAAAAGAATTTTGCTTCATGCAAAGGCCATTTCACTTTTAGGTTACGCTTTTGAAGCAAAAGAGCCTAGAGATATAGTTAAATATAAATAGGAGTTGAATATGAATGGAGCTTTACCAGAAGACAATATCTATTATTATATTGCCTATGCAGTTATATTGGTTACTTTTTATTTTGTTTTGAAGTCACCGAAAAAAGATGATAAAAATAATGATGGTCAAAAAGAGGATGAGAAGTAGCATTAAGTCCATTTTGCTATAATCCTAACAATAAATTTCATGAAATATAGAGAGATAAAATATGTTTGATACCCTAACCGATAGTTTTAAAGGTGCAATAGATAAGATTCGTTTTTATGACGATAACAAGGCTTTAGTTAAAGCACTTAAAGAGTTGAAAAAGTCACTTTTAAAAGCAGATGTTCACCATAAAGTAGTGAAAGAGCTTCTTACAAATGTTGAAAAAGAGGTTAAAGAAGCTGGTGTAGGAAAAGAGAATTTTTTAAAAGCACTACAGAATGACTTAACTAGAATTTTGACAGCTAAAGGGAACCAAGGTTTTGTTTTTGCATCAAAGCCACCGACAGTTGTACTTATGATAGGTCTTCAAGGTTCTGGTAAGACTACTACCACGGGTAAATTGGCATACTTTTTAAAAGAGCAAAAAAAGAAAAAAGTACTTATAGCAGCAGGTGATTTACAAAGACTAGCAGCCGTGGAACAACTTCGTCAGATTTGTGAACAGATAGATGTCACTTTAGTAGCAGATGAAAACAAAACACCTGAACAGATAGTAAAAGAGGCTTTAGCTAAAGGTGAAAAAGAGCTTTATGATGTGGTTCTTATAGATACAGCTGGGCGTTTAGCCATAGACGATGAGCTTATGGACGAGTTGGCATCTATTAAAAAAGTAGCCAATCCTGATGAGCTTTTTTATGTAGCAGATGCTATGACTGGTATGGATGCAGTTAGAACAGCACAGACTTTTAAAGAGAAAATAGGCATTACAGGTGTTGTTTTAAGTAAATTTGATGGAGACTCTAAAGGTGGTGTGGCTATGGGTATAGCTCATCAAGTTGGTGTTCCATTGCGTTTTATAGGTGCTGGTGAAAAAATGCCTGACCTTGAACAGTTTATTCCTGATAGAGTTGTATCTCGTCTTATGGGTGCAGGAGATTTAGAGTCTTTGGCTGAAAAAACTGCAAATATTATTGATGAAAAGAAAGCAAAACTTTTAACCAAAAAGATTAAAAAGGGTAAATTCAACTTCAATGACTTTCTAGAGCAGATGGAATCTATGAAAAAGTTAGGTTCTATGAAATCTATTATGGGTATGATTCCAGGTATGGGTGGAATGGCAAAGCAGATAGGTGATATGGATTTGGAAAACTCTGATGAGATGAAGCAGATAAAAGCACTTATAAGTTCTATGACAGCTAAAGAGCGTGAAGACCCAGATTTGTTAAATAACACAAGAAAAAGAAGACTAGCAGCTGGAGCAGGACTTTCACAAATGCATGTAAATCGTGTTTTAAAGCAGTTTAAAAATGCAGGAAAAATGGCAAAGCAACTATCTGGAAAAGGTGGTATGAAACAGATGCAAGATATGATGAAGCAAGCACAGGGTGGTGGAATTCCACGGTAATATAAACCGTTAATGTATTCGGTGTTACCGAACCTACACATTTCAAATCGTAGGTTCGGTAGCAGCGAACAAAATATCCAAGCTTTAAATAATGAATTTTTAGATAAAATTCGCTTTTAATAAAGCGTTGATGAGTGTTCTCTCATTAAGAACAGTTGTCAGTGCTTAGTATGTAGTTGTTCTCAGCAAACGACTTGCGTGACTTGTCACGTTTTGGATTAGTTACCCTATTGTTGAACGTCTTCAGCAGACGGTTCACGTAATTTTTACGTTTAAATAGCTGAATAAAAAAGAAATATTAAGGAATAAACATGACAACAATTAGACTTACAAGAATGGGTAGAAAAAAAATGCCATTTTATAGAATCGTAGTAACAGATAGTAGAAAAAGAAGAGATGGTGGTTGGATTGAAGCCATTGGTCATTACAACCCAATGACTAAAGAAAACAACTTAACAGTTGACATGGAAAGACTTAACTACTGGACTTCTGTTGGTGCTCAAATGAGTGATAGAGTTAAAAAAATTACTGCTGGTAAATAGTCGTAATGGTTACTGAATTCGTCGCTGAATATGCCAAACTCTTAGTGAGCCATCCTAAGGATATTGCCGTTTCTATTAAAAATTTAGAAGAGAATTACAATGAAATTACCATTGTTGCTAATGGTGAAGATGTTGGTAAACTGATTGGTAAAGAGGGACGAATGATTAACTCTATTAAAACGGTAATTTCTGGTTGTAAAGCCAAAGGTGGAACCAATTACCGTGTTAATGTTGAGGCTAAACAATAGTCTATGCGTAAACAACAACGTTTTTTTATAGCACAAGTGGGTAAAACACATGGACTTTATGGAGACCTAAAACTCCATCTTCATACAGATTTCCCAGAACAATTCAAAGCAGGTTACTCTTTTCAGACAAGCTCAGGTATGTTAGAGGTTAAAGAGGTTAATTTGACTCGTGGTATTATATCTTTTAGAGGTTATGAGGGTATTGACTTTGCCAAAAAACTCACCAATACTAAAATATATGCTACTATGGAAGAGACCAAAGAACGTTGTGAGCTTAAAGATGGTGAACATTTTTGGTTTGAGATTGAGGGTTGTGTTGTGAGTGAAAATGATGTAATCCTAGGAAAAGTTTCTGAAATGCAACGCTTAGCTGATGTAAACTATATGTTTATTGAAACAGATGCAGCGTTGATAGAAGAAGGATTTTCTACTACTTTTTTGGTTCCTTATATAGATAGATATTTACTTAAGACAGATGTGGAAGCAAAAATTGTTTTTACAAAAGATGCTAAAGAGATTTTAGAAGCTTCTTAACTGTATGAAATTTACATTCCTAACTCTTTTCCCAAACATCATAAAAGGTTACTTCTCTGACTCTATTTTAAAACGTGCTATTGAAGATAATTTTATCTCTATAGACTTTATAAACCCACGTGACTACACAACCAACAAACATAATAAAGTAGACCAACCAATGATAGGTGGTGGTGCTGGTATGCTTATGACTCCTCAACCACTTTTTGATAGTATAAAGGCTATTAAAAAAACTTCGCCTGATGCTTATGTTATAGTTGCTACACCTGTGGGAAAACCTTTTAGACAAAATGATGCAAAACGTTTAGCAAAAAAAGAGCATATTGTTTTTGTATCGGGACGTTATGAGGGCGTAGATGAGCGTTTCATAGAAGAGGTAGCTGATGAACTTTTTTCTGTAGGTGATTTTATTTTAACAGGGGGAGAATTACCCTCTATGGTAATGTCTGATGCTATAGCTCGAAATGTAGAAGGAGTGCTTGGAAATAGTGACTCCTTAACCGTTGAGAGTTTTGAATCTTTAGTTTTGGAAGCACCTTCCTTTTCAAAACCTAAAATTTATAATGAAATTACTGTTCCATCAGAGTTATTAAAGGGAAATCACGGTAAAATCTCGGACTTAAAAAATGCTATGGCGAAGTGTAAAACAAAATACTTTAGACCAGATATGCATAAAGAACTCAAATTGAGTGAAAAAAAGTAAAAAGCGAGTAATCGCATTACTATTAAACTAAAAGGTAAAACGATGAGAAATAAATATATTGAGAGTTTTGAACAAGCACAGCTAGAAAGTAAATCAGTTCCAGATTTTAGAGCTGGTGATACACTAAGAGTTCACGTAACCATTAAAGAGGGTGAAAAAACTAGAGTTCAGGCATTTGAAGGGGTGTGTATTGCACTTAGAGGTCAGGGAACAGGTAGAACAATGATGGTTAGAAGAATCGGTGCTAACTCTGTAGGTGTTGAGAGAATCTTCCCTATTTACTCTGATAGTATTGAGAAGATTGAAGTATTAAGACGTGGTAGAGTTAGACGTGCAAAACTCTTTTACCTTAGAGCACTTAAAGGTAAAAAAGCAAGAATTAAAGAGCTTAGAAGAAAATAATCTCTATTATCGGGTTTATTTCTCGTACTCCTTTAAAGAGGGATTTTTCCCTCTTAACTTTTTATACTTTAATCTACAAGCATTACTTCTTTTGATTTTATTCGCTATAATTCCCACTATTATTTTATTTTTATAAGGAACTTTTCTGTGAACTTTTTACAAAAAATTGCACAACGACTATTATTAATCTTTCAGTTTGTATTGGTCTTTTTATTTATACTTTTTGAAGAGATTATTTGGGAAGGTATTGCAAAACCTATTTATGAAAAGATTCAATCTTTAAAAATATTACAGAAGTTAAAAGTACAGATAGCCCACTCTAATCGTTATGTTATTTTAGTACTCTTTTTAGTACTTCTTTTAACTGTTGAAGCAGCAGGTTTGTTAGCAGGAGTCTTTTTTGTTCAAGGTTATATCTTATTTGGTTTAACACTCTATATGGCTAAAATACCTATTGCAGCATTTGTGTTTTGGTTGTTTAAAGTTTCAAAGCGTAAACTTTTGAGTTTTAATTGGTTCTTGTGGGCTTATGAAAAACTTATGGATGGTTTGGCATGGTTAAAAAACTTAGATATATATAAAACAACAGTGAAATATATGTCTGAATTTAAAAGTAAAATAAAAAAGCAGTGGAAAACTATAAAAGTAAAATATTTTTCAAAAAATAGCCGTTTTACTGAAGAGTTAAAATCATTTTACAGTTATATTAAAAACTTTAAAAATCAAAAATAATCTAAAAATAAAAAGAAGAGGAAATGAAAAATGATTAAATATGTTTTATTTGATACAGAGACAACAGGAAATCAAGATGATGATAGAATCATTCAAGTAGGGGCCATGGTAGTTGGCTCAAAAGGTGAAGTAGAAGTTTACGATGAACTCTGCTCTTCTGATGTGCCTATTAAGATAGAAGCAATGGAGGTGCATAATATTACTCCAGATATTATAGAGGGCAAAGTACCTTTTAAATCAACAAAATTTTATAATGATATGATGAGTTTAAATAATGAAAACAACTATCTTATTGCTCATAATATCAAATTTGATTTGGGTATGCTTGAGAAAGAGGGTTTTGTTAATCAGATGAAACTTATAGATACATTACGTTGTTCGAAGCATCTATATCCTGACTCTAACTATCATCGTTTACAATATTTTAGATACTCTCTTGAACTTTATAAAGAGGAGCAGCAAGAAGCAGCTAAGCATAATATAGTTATAAAAGCTCATGATGCTATTGGTGATGTGTTGGTGATGAAGTTACTGTTATCCAAATTGGTTGCACGAGTAAAAGAGGAGTATGTTGGTGTTAATCCTATGGTAAAATTAGAAGAGTTAACTCGTACACCTGTTATAATGAAAAGTTTTAAGTTTGGAAAGTATAAGGGTGAGCAGATAGAAGATATAGCTCGTTCGGATGCTGGTTATATAAAATGGATGATGAAGTCTTTAGATTTAGATGAGGATTTAAAGTATACACTTGAACGTGTTTTAGAGAATGTGTAGGGGCAGAGACTTTAGTCTCTGTTGTTACATGGACTAAAGTCCATGCTCCTACTACCGTCGTCTATAATAAGCTTTTCTGATGGCTTGTGCTAACTGATGAACAGCCATGGCATAATGATCTTTTGGATTGTATCTAGCAATTGCATGGAAATTTTCTGTTCCCCACCACAATTCATCTCTACTGTATCTACTTAATTTAATAAGTGAAACTTTGCCTTTATACCCATAAAAATTAGAAGTTGGTCTCATTCCTAGAGAGTAGAGGTGACTCTGCGTATATCTTGTTCTAAAACCTGTTGGTAGTCCATAAAATCTTTTTTTGTTGTAGTATGTTCTCATCGCAACAGGAATTCGGTTATTCCACTTTCCTCTTCCCTTAAAGTAGTTGGCAACACTTCCAATAGCATCAGCACTTGTAAATAAGTTTATGTGACCGTCATTATCTAGATCTACAGCATACTCTCTAAATGAACTTGGCATAAACTGAGAAAGTCCAAATGCTCCAGCATAGGAACCTTTGATTTTTTGAGGAGGAATTTTTTCATCTCTAATCATTAGTAGATAGTTTTCAAGTTCAGAGGTAAAGAACTTTTCACGTTTTGGAAACTCTAATGCTATAGAAGTTAAAGCATCAAGTACAGAATGCTTTCCTGTGTAGCCACCAAAGTTTGTCTCAACTCCAATAATTCCAATAATATATTCTGGTGCTACTCCATATCGTTGAGAAGCCTCATTGAGGTAATTTATATTATCTTTCCAAAATTGAACCCCTTTGTTTATACGACTATCAGTTAAGAAGTTTGCACGGTATTTATCCCAAGCACCAGGTAAAGTGGCTTTTTGTGTTGGCTTAGAGGTTCGAAAAGCACCAATTTTGTCTAATGCCTGAGGATCTCTATTTACTGTTGAAAAAATAGCATTTAATTTATATTTATCGTAGTGATGTTTTTGTGCCATCATGGTAATAAAATTTTTAAGTTTATAGTTATTGGAGTATGCACCTTGTAAATATCGACTTCTTGGTTGCTCATATGGTGTTGATATAATATTTGTTACATCGTTAGAAGGTATTGGGTCATAATCTATAACACCATTGCTACCAGTTGTTATAACAGGGTCATAAACAACAGTTGTTTGCTTTGGCTTTTTTTCTATACAACCAGTTGAGAGGAGAAGCAATGGGATCAGTGTTAATTTTTTAATCCTTTTCATATATAAATCCTTTTTTATTTTAATTTTAACATAAATTTGTGATGAAAAGTTGTTAATTGTTCTTCCTGTGATAGTTTTTTAGGAAAAATCTAATAATAAACAGACAATATAAATAAAATTTTTAATTATTTTTAAATAAAGTAATTTTATTAAATTAAACTTAATAAAATATATTATATTATATTGTAAAATAAATATAAGGTGTACTATGAAATTAAATAGTAAATTAATTGTAACAGTGACAATTTCTTTATGGATGCTAATAGGTTGTGGGGGTACCCAATCAAATTCATCAACTACTCAAACAGCTGTTGCTGGAGTTTCTATTGAAGCGATGGATGCGTCATCTGATAACTATAAAGTATTGAAACTTGATGGAGACAAGAAGTTACAAGTTAAATTAGGAAATGAAGAGAAAGATTTATATATACTTGTTTCTAACCCTAGTGATACTACTCTTAGTGCGACTGTAAATTATAATCAAAAGATAGTAAATGGCTTAAAAGCTATTGAAAAAGAGACTCATACAAATAATGCTTTAAATCTTACTACTTATGTACCAAGAGATATTCAGAATTTTAATAATAGACCACTTGATTTAGTGAGTGACAAAGAGAAAGACTCAACTGTAAAAAAAACATATAAAACTGTCTCTGATACGGAAAATGTTACTCAAAAAGAGTTTTATATGGAACTAGATTCTACGGGTGCAAAAGTAGATGCAACAGCTAGAAAAGTTATTACAAATATTCAAACACCTTTTGGTGAGAAAAGTTTAACCATTTGGGTAGAAGATGCTGCTTATGGAGATGGCTGTTCAAAAGTTAAATGTGTTAATGATGATATGGTTAATGCTTTGGCAAATAAGTTTCTAAAAGATGGTTCTGATAATGATATTTATGACTGGGTGACAACTGTTTTTGGTGAAGAGTGGGGTATACCATCTTCTTCATCATTAATTGAAGAGTCGAACCATATAAGTATACTTTTAACAGATATCTCACAAGATAATATAGCAAGTGGAGGAATTATAGGTTATTTCCATTCTAAAGATAACTTTACGACTAATCAATATAGTGGTTCAAATGAACGTATTATGTTTTATATAGACTCTGTTATGTATGCTAATGGAACGGATAGTTGGGATGAAAATGATTTTTGGCCTCAACAGGTTTTTTCGACATTGGCACATGAATTTCAACATATGATTTATTTTTATCAGAAAAATGTAAAACAAGGTCTTCAAGGAACTCAAACATGGATAAATGAGATGTTGTCTGAATCAACAGAAGATTTGGTTGCTGTAAAGATGGGTGTAGATGGACCTAGAAATGTAGTATCAACTAGAGGTGATGCTGGTGATACAAATAATTATAATGGACGGTATCCTCTTTTTAATATAAACAACAGGTTAAGTCCTAAATCTTGGGATAATACTTTAGAAAACTACTCAACCGTATCCTCGTTTGGAGCTTATTTAATGCGTAACTATGGTGGGGCAGAACTTTTACATAATATTGTTAATAACAATTTATTAAATGAAGAAGCATTAATGTATGCTGTACACAAGGATGCTAATGGTAAATCAAAAACATTTGATGACCTTATTCATGAGTGGGGTGTGGCAGTTTTACTAAGTAAAAGAGATGATATCTCCGTAGATAGTGGAAAGTTATATAATGCTGGTGATTATATATCTAGTAATTTTAATGGAATTAATTATAATTTAGGATCTATTAATTTCTTTAACTATAGTAGTAAGCCAACACTTGCTACGACTATGGGGCAAGTCTCTCCTAAGTCAAATTATTATTATAAGGTGGGAGAAAACCTTAAAGGAGATATTGATGTAGATATTTCAGATACAGCAGGACTCAATGTCTCAGTAGTGGTAGTTAAATAACTTTACTTTTCACCTAAGATATGATGTAAAAACATTATTTGTGCAAAAATAGGTGCAAAAATATTTAAAAAAGGAATGTAGTTAAATAGCGAAGCTGTCATAGCGATTATATTTGATTTTTTCTTTTTCTCTTTTAAGACTTTTTTATCGGCAATAAAAAGTCCTCCTACATCATGTACGGTTGGAGCTTTAAGTAAAATAGACCAAACGTAGAGCATAATTACTTGTCCTACGACTGGAATGAGAAATGTAGGAGAGAGAACAATAAATAAAATAGCAAAAATTAGTGTTGATTGCAGTGTTGAACCAATTGAACCTGCTATACTTGGAGAGGCAATAGCCTCTTTCTCTGGATAGTGTTTTTTTGCTAACTCTATAAGTAACCCTTCACTGTAGAGAGAAGTGAGTATGGCAATGGTGACGATAATAAGTGTATAACCGACAAGTGGAGCAGCTACATAGGCTATGGTGTTTTGAGCCCATTCCCATGGTATCCATGTTAGGTATGATGTCACAAAACTTTCAAATGAGTTCCAAAAATACCATAAAATAGCCACCCAAATGGTAATACTTCCTAAACCTATTTTTAAAATAAATTTTAGAACAGTTGGACTAAAAATATCTTGTAGACTTCTTTTTATGGTTGTTGGCATTTTTGGGTTCCTTTTGGTTTTTTAGGGGGCATGGACTTTAGTCCATGAAAAACAACAGCGACTGCCCATCGGAAATACCCTCGGGGTGAAAGTCACTGCTCCTACAGATACGTATTTTTAAATTTTACATAACGTGCTGCACTTGCATACAGCTCTGCTACCTCATCATCGGTTAACTCTCTTACTCTTTTAGCAGGACTTCCCATAATAAGGCTTCGTGGTGGAAAGACTTTGTTTTTTGTTACCAATGAACTCGCCCCAACTATAGACTCTTTTCCTATAACAGCACCATCTAAAATAGTAGCTGACATTCCTATAAGACAAGCATCTTCTATGGTACAACCATGTAACATTACTCTATGACCTACAGTGACATCGTTACCAATAATGGTTGGATTACCATCGGACATATCTGCTTTTTTATGATGGGTTACATGAACCATGGAGAGGTCTTGAATGTTGCTTCTATCACCTATTTTTATGTGATGAACATCACCTCGAACCACACAGCCAAACCATACAGCAGCGTCTTCACCCATCTCTGTACGACCTATAACGGTTGAACCTTCAGCTACCCATGCACCTTTTTTTAGTGTTGGTGTCCACTCTTTGTATTTTAGTATCATTCTAATCCTTTAGTACTTTTTTTGCTAATTTTTCTACATATTCAGGGGTTTCTTTTTTACTTTTCTCATGCATTTTTGTAATGTATCTTTCTAAAATCATATGGTTGTTAATAATTTGCTTGTCCTTTGGTTTAACTCTTTTGTATTCGCCTGAACTTTTTAGCTTCCAACGCAGTTGGTTGTCTTGAAGTTGTAGAGATAGAATCTGTTTGATTTTTTGTACAAGAGTTGGTTCTGTTATAGGGGTGAGTATCTCAATACGACGAATAAGGTTTCTAGGCATTAAGTCAGCAGAAGAGATATAACACTCATTCTCATCATGTTTAAAGTAGTAGATTCTTGGGTGTTCAAGGTACTTACCTATAATAGAGTAGACCGAGATGTTCTCACTTACTCCTTCAACTCCTGGTTTTAATGTACAGATACCACGGATAATTAAATCTATTTTACATCCTGCTATAGATGCCTTGTAAAGAGCTTGTGTAATGGTCGCATCGACCAAAGAGTTGGCTTTTAAGATAATGTGACCCTCTTTTTTAAACGATGCCTCATGCTCTATCATCTTAAGCAGTTTGGGTTTAATACCTTTGGGTGCTAATATTAGTGTTTTTAGTGATGTATTATCTGAAAATCCTGTAATGAAGTGAAAAAACTTAGTTGCATCTATATTGTAGGCTTGTTTGGTTGTAAAGTAACTCATGTCGGTATAGATGCGAGAAGTAGCAGGGTTATAGTTTCCTGTACCTAAGTGTAGATAGGCTTGAAGTTTTTTCCCTTTTCTTTTGGTTATCTGTGTAATCTTTGCATGAACTTTTAACCCTTTAATCCCATAAATGACATGAGCTCCAGCCTCTTCTAGTGCTTTTGCCCAGTGTAGGTTGTTCTCTTCATCAAAACGTGCTTTAAGCTCCAGAAGAACGGTTACCTGTTTCCCTGATTGTGCTGCTTTGATGAGAGCTTTAACAATGGGTGAGTTTTTTCCTACACGGTAGAGCGTCATTCTCATAGAGAGGGTATTGGGGTCTTCCGATGCCTCTTGAATAAATCGTACAACAGGGTCAAAACTCTCATAAGGGTGGTAGAGTAGTACATCTTGCTTCTCTATGGCTTCAAATATATCTGAGTTTTCATCAAAGGGTGGTAGTATTTTGGGTGGGTATGAGGGTAGGCTTAAATGCGCCAATGATGCTTCCCCTACTATTTGCCAAAGTGTACCAAGGTTCAGTGGAATACCATAGTCATAGATGTCAAGAGGGTCAAGTTTAAGATGTGTGGTTAAAAATTTCACTAAAGATTTATCTGTATTCTCTTTGAGTTCTAGCCGTACTAACATTCCTCTGTTTCTTGCTTGAAGTCCCTCTTCCATTATCTCAATAAAGTCATCAGCCTCCTCCTCTTCTATCTCAAGGTCAGCATTTCGTGTAACTCTAAATGCAGTAGATGCTACTTTCTCTAGCCCATGAAAAAGTTCTCCTGAAAAGTGGTCTACTACGGACTCTATAGGAACATAGCAGTGTCCCACTTGTAAAAATCGTGGTAAAATTCTAGGAATCCGAATCAGACCATGTTTGGTTTTTCCCTTTGCATTTTTAAGTTTTAGGGCAAGAGCAAAGCTTAAGTTGTTGAGGTGAGGAAAAGGGTGTGTAGCATCAATGGCAATAGGCATAATAACAGGGTAAATTTGTTCAAAAAAATCATTCTCGATTATTTCTTGATTTTTAGGAGTTAGCTCATCGAAGGTTTTAATATAAACAGACTCTTTTTTTAATATGCTTAGTATATCATGATAAGAGGACTCAACAGTTTTTTGTTCTTTATGAATAGTTTTATGAATCTCTTTAAGTTGTTCAGCTGGTGTCATTTTGTCTATGGCTGTCTCTTGGACACGGGCTTTATAGAGTGCTTTAAGTCCTGCTACACGTATCATGTAAAACTCATCAAGGTTGGTTCCATAAATAGCAAGGAACTTCATACGTTCAAGAGGTGGAAGTGAAGCATTTTTAGCTTGTGCAAGAACTCTGCTGTTAAACTTTAACCATGAGAGTTCACGGTTAAAATAGAGGTCAGGGGAGGTTAGGTTTATGCTCATTTTTTGCCTTATGCTTTTTGGTTGAATTATATCATAAATAGTCGTAGGTGTGACCGTGTCACACGTCAAATCTCGGTTTGAATTATATGGAGATTGTAAATTTTAATTTATGCCATGTTTGGTTTTAACGTGTGACATGGTCACACCTACGTATAAATTATTATTTACAACTTCTTAACCTTTGCAATCTCATCTCTCAACCGTGCAGCCTCTTCAAACTCCAAATTTTTAGCAGCTACCAACATTTTAGCCTTTAGCTCTTTGACCATCTTTTGTCTGTCACCTTTTGCCATTCGCTCATATTTTGCCTGTTTGTTGTAAAGTTCACCTGCATCTTCTACTTTTAGGTCGGTATCGAGTTCTCTTAGCGTGGTTTTAGGAGTAATACCATGCTTTTTGTTGTACTCCATCTGCTTCTCACGTCGTTTTGCTGTTGTCTCTATGGTCTCTTTCATAGAGTTGGTTATTTTATTTGCATACATTAGCACTTTACCATTTGAGTTTCGTGCAGCCCTTCCTGCTGTTTGGATGAGTGAAGTAGTAGAGCGTAAAAAGCCCTCTTTGTCAGCATCTAAAATAGCTACCAATGAAACTTCAGGCAAATCAAGCCCCTCTCTAAGCAGGTTAATACCTACCAAAATGTCAAACTCACCCAAACGCAAAGAGCGAATAACTTGGTTTCTCTCAATAGCATCAAGGTCAGAGTGCATGTAGCGAACACGTAAGCCTAAGTCATTATAGTAAGTAGTTAACTCCTCAGCCATTTTTTTAGTAAGTACGGTTACTAAAACTCGTTCTCCTTTTTCTATAACAGGTTTCATCTTGTCATGTAGGTCTTCTACTTGATAAGTGCTTGGTATCACCTCTATAGGTGGGTCAAGTAGCCCTGTTGGTCGTACCACTTGTTCGGCTACTACGGAAGAGAGGTCTATCTCCAACTCTTTTGGTGTGGCAGAGACAAAGAGAAAGTAGGGTGCTTTTACAATGTACTCGTCAAACATCAATGGTCGGTTGTCCAAAGCAGAGGGAAGTCTGAACCCATGTTCTACTAAAACCTCTTTACGGCTTCTGTCACCTGCGTACATGCCTCTAAACTGAGAAAGTGAAACATGAGACTCATCGACGATACATAAAAAGTCATGACCATGCATCGCCTCAAAGTAATCCATCATAGAAAAAGGAGTCTCTCCTACGGCTTTTCCTGTTAAGTGTCGTGAATAGTTTTCAATTCCTTTACACATACCAGTGGCTTCTATCATCTCCAAGTCAAACTCTACTCTTTGTTTTAACCTATTGTACTCCAACATTCGGTCATGCTCTTTGTAGTAGTTAAGTCGTTCTCCTAGTTCTGTTTCTATGCTTTTAACAGCCAAAGCCAGTTTCTCTTGAGAGACAATAAACTGATTCGCTGCATATATAGTAGCCTCTTTATAGTGTTCTATCTTTTCACCTGTTAAGGTGTTAAAGGTATAAACATCTTCTATCTCATCGCCAAAAAACTCTATTCGGTATGCAAACTCTTCATTGTATGCTGGGTAGATGTCTATGACCTCACCATTGACCCTAAAGTCCCCACGGTCAAAAAACTCATCATTTCTTTTATAGCCCATCTCTACAAGTTTTAAAAGCAGTGGCTTTTGTGAATGCTCTTCACCCACTACTAACTTTTGGACAATGCTTTTGTAGTCCTCGGGTGAACCCAAACCATAGTTAGCTGAAACAGAGGCGATGACGATGACATCTTTATGACTCAAAAGTGAAGCCGTCGTAGAGAGTCTAAGTCGCTCCAACTCTTCATTTATAGAAGAGTCCTTTTCTATAAATAGGTCTTGTCGTGGGATGTACGCCTCAGGTTGGTAGTAGTCGTAGTAGCTAATAAAGTACTCCACATGGTTGTCAGGGAAAAAGGTTCTAAACTCCGAGTAGAGTTGAGCAGCCAAGGTTTTGTTATGGGTCATTATAAGCGTTGGCTTTTGGGTCTCTTCTATTACTTTAGCCATGGTGTAAGTTTTACCTGAACCTGTAACGCCGAGTAGGGTTTGGTATTGGTTCCCATCGTTTATGGATTGGCTTAGAGCTTTTATAGCTGTGGGTTGGTCACCTGCTGGTTGGTAAGGGCTACTGACAGTAAATGTTTTCATGGGTTATTTAATTCC
Organism: Campylobacteraceae bacterium; assembly: GCA_027056485.1. Classification (GTDB taxonomy): domain Bacteria; phylum Campylobacterota; class Campylobacteria; order Campylobacterales; family Sulfurovaceae; genus UBA1140. The sequence continues at coordinate 16,153 of JALUKQ010000064.1, forward strand.
TGTTCGTTCTGTAGGGTGTTTTCCCATGAAAACACCATTTTATGATGTTTAATTTTTATATTATACCAATTTGGGTTTTGACGGTGTTGTCAGGGACAACACCCTACATAAGTTTCTTTATATATTATAGATATAATCATAACAGAAGAAGATTAAAGGAGTTTTTATGAAAAAAGTTATTTTTACCATTGAAGGTAGACGTTTTGAGATAGAGCTAGAGAATAGTTTCGCAGATTATGTCGAAGAGAACCTAAAAGAACAGGGCATAGCCCAAGATAGAAACAATGAAGCTTCTAAGTTTATAAAGGCATACCTTCATATATTAAAAGAGAATTATGAAGCAGGGAAACATATAAAAATAATATTAAACAAGATGGATACTTGAAATTAGTTGTAAATATGAAAAACTTAAAAAATTATAAAATTATATTTATAATTAAGTAATTTATATTTATTTTTAGTTTATAATACTCCTAGTTCAGAAAACAAAGAGATGAACAAATCAAAAACTATTCAAGGAGTATTTATGACAAATACAAACAACGTTCAAATGAAAAAAGGTTTTACAATGATCGAATTGATCTTTGTAATCGTAATTATCGGTATTTTAGCAGCAGTTGCTATTCCTAGATTGGCAGCTACTAGAGATGATGCGAAAATGGCTACATGTATGAATGATGCATCAGCATTTGTAACACAAGTAACTTCATATTATACAGCACAAGGAGTCTTAGGTAAAATTTCAGATATGACTAACTATGCTACAGATGCATCAGCTACCAATAAAATTAATGGATTTAATGCAGATAGCCCACTTGGTGCTAATACGAATTCGGCTGAATATTGGTGTGATGGTGCAAAAGTACTAAGTGTAACTACCGATAGTAATGCAACTGATTTTGGTCTTACATTTGCAAGTGTTGCTGATGCTACTGATGCTTCTGCTAAAGTTGCAAATAATACAGCAGCTGCATTAACAGCTAAAGATTACTTTAGAAGATATTCATTAGGTGGAAGTAATATTGTCTTTTAATCTATAATTTTAATGAGTGTTTCCATCTTTCTTGATGGGAACATCTAAAAAAATATTTTTCATTTTTAAGTTCACTTTCTTGATTTTAAAAATAAAAAATAAAAGAATATATTATGAAAAAAGCATTTACAATGGTAGAACTTATTTTTGTTATAGTGATTATTGGAATTTTAGCAGCTGTTGCTCTTCCTAAGTTAGCAGCGACTAGAGATGATGCTTTGATTGCTAAAAATAGTGAATATATTATGGGAATTATGACTGAAATCTCCTCTTATATTGTAGCTAAAGGTGAATCTAAAAATGATTTAAGAGAGATGTCTTCTCTGCTTCAAACTTTAGATGGACAGGGTCGAGTAGTCGCCGACAATGTCGTAAAGAGTGCAAAAGTTAAAATAGGTGAACAGGTTGGATGTATTGTTGTCGATATTAATAGTACTGGAACAACAGAACTTTTGGGAACCTCATTTACCCCTACAACCGATAGAGTTTGTCATCAAGTACAAGCTTTTATAAAAGAGAAAGATTACCCTTTAGTTTTACGAGGAAGATTAATAAAATATTAGGATATAAAATATGAAAAAATCAAAATCAGCATTCACCATGATAGAGTTAGTCTTTGTAATAGTAGTCATTGGAATCTTAGCAGCTGTAGCTGTTCCTAGATTTGCAGCCACAAGAGATGATGCCGTTATAACTAAAAATAGAGTTTTAGTAGCTTCTGTTAGAAATGCTTTGGCTATGGAGCGACAGAAACGTATACTTCGTGGAAAGTTTAAAGTGCTTACAGCTGTTGGAGATGCTACTAATGTATTTGGTAATTTTTATGATGCAGATGGTGATACAGGGGTAGCAGTTTTAGAGTATCCTATGGCATCAGAAGATAAAAAAGATAGATGGCATTTTAGTGGAGGAACAGGTAACAGTGGACGTGACCAATATATTTTTAAATCAATATTGGGTGATGTAGCATTTGAAGTTGTTTCAGGTAAATTTAAATGTAATACTACTGAAACAGCGAATGCCAATGCCAATGGTTGTACACAGTTGACCAAATAGAGTTTATGGTATAATCTCTTCAATAATTTTTGAGGAGATTACCATCTTTTACTATCAAGTCACTCTTCTTAAATCATCAGCTCCCATACTAACTTATCATTATAAAGAATCTTTAAATATTGGTCAATGTATTTACGTTCCTCTACACTCAAAAACGAAACAAGCCGTTGTTCTAAAAGAGGTAGAAAAACCTGAAACATTTAAAACCTCTGAAATAGCAGAGATTTTAAACACCTATTATAACGATAAACAGATGGAGATAGCAAAGTTTATAGCTACTTATTATTTCTCTTCTTTAGGGGAAGCATTGGGGTTGTTTATGCCCCGTAGGGTGCGATTGCCATCGCACCGTCAAAATCAAACCTCTGATGATGAGAAAATTGAAATGCCATTGGATGGTGCGATGGCAATCGCACCCTACGAGTTTCCAACCTTATCTACCGACCAACAAAAAGCTTACGAATCTCTTGTAAAAAAAGATAAAGCTCTACTTTTTGGTGTAACAGGCTCAGGAAAAACCGAGATATTTATTAGTTTAATGGCAAAAACCATAGAAGAGGGCAAACAGTGTATCTTTCTTATGCCTGAAATCTCTTTAACTCCACAAATGGAAACACGCCTTAAAAAATATTTTGGTGACCGTCTAGCAATGTGGCACTCAAAACTAACCAAAAAGAAAAAAGAGGAAATATTAGAAAAAATCTATGAAAATAAAATAGATGTAATTGCAGGGGCAAGGTCGGCTCTGTTTACTCCTTTAGAAGATGTTGGGCTAATAATTGTCGATGAAGAGCATGATGACAGCTATAAGTCGATGATGAAACCACGCTACCATGCTCGTGATATGGCTGTATACATGGGTTCTAAGTTAAAGGCTAAAGTGGTCTTGGCTTCGGCAACTCCAAGTCTTGGCTCGTATCATAAATATGAAGTGGTGCGACTCTCTAAACCCTTTATAGAGACGCAAAAAAATTACTATTTTGTAGAGGGAACATCACTAACCAACGCAATGGTTAAAAAAATAGATGAGAACTTTAAAGCAGGGGAGCAGTCGCTTCTGTTTGTTCCTACGCGTGGGAATTTTAAGTACCTTTATTGTAAAAAATGTGGGGTGACTCACCTTTGCCCTTACTGTTCGGTGGGTATGGCACTGCACCGAAAAGCAAGACACCTAAAGTGCCACTACTGTAACTATACCGAAGCCATAAAAACCGTTTGTACCCACTGTGGGCATGAGCCTTTAAGTTCTGAACGTATGGGAACACAAGAGGTCAAAGAGATGGTAGAGCATGGCATACCTGACATGGTAGTAGAGCAGTTTGACCGAGACAGCATAACCACAGCTACCAAACTAAAAAAGGCTTTGAGTCGTTTTGAAAACAAAGAGAGTCACTTACTTTTAGGTACACAGATGCTCTCTAAAGGGCATGACTATGCGAACATTACGCTCTCTGTGATTTTGGGTATGGACTATATGTTGGGTTTGGGAGATTATCGTGCTAGAGAGAGGGCAATGTCACTACTCATACAGATAGCAGGGCGTTCAGGTCGGGCTAAATCGGCAGATGTAATAGTTCAGTCTGCAAATGCAGATTTTTTTAACATGTATATAAATGACTATGAAGAATTTTTAAAAGATGAGATGTTTTTTGTGGAAGATATGTACCCACCTTTTGTAAGCTTGGCTCGGATTTTGATTTCTCATGTTAAAGAGGAGAAGGCTTCTAAGACAACACTTGATACGGTGACAAAACTAAAAGCCTTTGAGGGTGTTGAAATTGTGGGGCATGGGAAAGCTCCTATTGAGCGTATTGCCAATAAGTTTCGGTTTAATATTTTGTTGCGTTGTGAGAAGCGTTCAGTTTTACTTAAAGCTTTACATGCTATTAATAATCCTTTGATAGAGATAGATATGGATCCTGTGGAATTTTCATAAAAGTTTTTTTTTATTTTGATACAATTTCTTTATAAATTTGAACTCTTCTTGTCACTTTTTTTTCTTTGTTTGGCAACGAAAGAAAAAGAAGTAACCAAAAAAAAGAAAGTGCCAATTGCTGACGATGTAATGTACCTTTTATTATTGCTTTGATTTGGTTATGCATGTAAAAAATACCATTTATGCCATAAATATTTGACACGCGTAGGTCGGGGTGCCCTCTCTCCGACATCTGTTCAAATGAATTAATAAAATTGAAAGATGAACCCATGAAAGAAAGAATACCAACAAAGAAGATATACGTAGGAGATGTAGCTGTAGGTGGTGATGCACCTATTTCAGTACAATCTATGACCTACTCCGATACACATAATGTAGAAGCGACAGTAGAGCAAATAAACCGTCTACATTTTGCAGGAGCTGATATGGTTCGTGTGGCAGTACCTAAAATGGAAGATGCTTTGGCTCTTAAAGCAATAAAAGAGCAGATTTCTTTACCTCTAATTGCAGATATACACTACCACTATAAATTGGCACTTGAAGCTGCTAAATGGGTTGACTGTATTCGTTTTAATCCAGGAAATATTAATGACAAACATAAAATAAAAGAGATAGTTAAAGCATGTCAAGAGAGAAGTTTACCCATACGAATTGGAGTAAATGCAGGGTCACTTGAAAAAGAGTTTGATGATAAGTATGGAGCTACAGCAGAGGGTATGGTGGCTTCTGCTGAGTATAACATTAAGTTCTTGGAGGATTTAGGCTTTACTGACATAAAAGTTTCTCTAAAAGCTTCTGATGTGGAGCGAACAGTAGATGCTTACCGAATGTTACGACCTAAAAATCACTATCCCTTCCACCTTGGAGTGACTGAAGCAGGGACTATTTTTCATGCGACGGTAAAGTCTTCAATAGGGCTTGGTGCATTGTTGCTTGATGGTATTGGAGATACGATGCGAATTTCGATTACAGGTGAACTTGAAGAGGAGATAAAAGTTGGAAAAGCCATCTTAAAAGATTCTGGACGGGTTAAAGAGGGTTTAAACATTATTTCATGTCCTACATGTGGACGAATAGAAGCCGACTTAGTAAAAGCAGTAGCTGAAGTAGAAGAGAGAACAAAACATATAAAGACACCAATGGATGTCTCAGTAATGGGTTGTGTTGTCAATGCGATAGGTGAAGCCAAGCATGCAGATGTAGCCATAGCTTATGGTAAAGAAGCAGGGCTTGTTATGCTTAAAGGAGAAGTTATTGCACGTTTACCTGAAGATGAATTGGTAGATCGATTTGTAGCAGAAGTTGAAGCTTTTTCAGCTAAGCAAGGTTAAGGTTTTTATTATATAATAGCATATAACAAAAAGGAATATATTATGCCTACAATAAGTGTAGATTTGGAAAATGATATTTATACAAATCTAGTGTGTGGTGGAGTAGATATCGAGAAGGAATTTAAGAATTTTCTTCTTCAAAGTGAACTGGTTAAGAGATTTAAAAAAAATCAATCTTTACCTAACTATTGGGATGCGTTAAATGCTGAAATAGAGGCGATAAAAAAGATAAATAATAAAATATTTCACCACGTATAAATTTGGACTAATAATAAAAAATATTTAAATAGGGAAATAGATAATGAGTGAAAATATGTACAACTTAAACATAGAGAGGGCTGTACTCTCAGCTATTATCTTTGATCCTCAAATATTTGAAGAGTTGGCTGCTAAGCTAAAAGCTCACGATTTTTACTTACCTTTTCATCAGCATGTTTTTACAGCTATGGAAGATTTGTCACGAGAAGACAAACCTATAGATGAAGAGTTTTTAAAGTCAAAATTAAATAATACAGGTAACTATGATGAGGTTGCCCTTCTTGATATTTTGGCTGCGAATCCTATTTCAAATACTGATGCTTATATAGATGAAATAAAATCTCGCTCGACTAAACGTGCTTTGGCTACTTTGGCAACGACGATTAAAAAAGTAACCATAGAAGATGACCTTCCAACTGATGAAGTCATGAATATGGTAGAGAAAAAACTTTATGAGATAACCCAAAATAGTACTTCTGAAGATTTTAGAGAGTCCAAAGAGATAACGCTTTCGATGATAGAGGAGATAAACCGTCTAAAGGCTTTAGGAAATGCCAAACTGCTTGGGGTTGATACAGGATTTCATAATTTAAATGACCATACGCAAGGTTTTGGTAAAGGGGACTTAGTAATCATTGCTGCGAGACCTGCTATGGGGAAAACTTCTCTAGTTTTAAACATGACCCAAAAAGCCATAGAAAGAGGTGAGGGAGTGGCTTTTTTCTCTCTGGAAATGCCAGCTGAACAGTTGATGTTACGTCTACTTTCTACTGAAACTTCTATTCCTCTTCAAAAGCTTAGGGTTGGGGATTTGACTGATGATGAGTGGTCTAATCTTTCGAAATCTGCTGATAAAATGGCAGGGCGTAAACTTTTTGTAGATGATGGTGGTTTAGCAACTATTCATCATGTTCGTTCTAAACTTAGAAAGTTAAAGGCGAAACATCCAGAGATAACCATGGCAATTATTGACTACTTACAGCTAATGTCAGGTGATAGTTCAGAAGGTCGTCAGCAGGTCATTTCTGAGATTTCAAGAGGGCTTAAGCAGTTGGCTAGAGAGTTGCAGATTCCTATTTTGGCACTTTCACAGCTAAATCGTGGGGTTGAGAGTAGGGACAATAAACGACCGATGCTAAGTGACCTTAGAGAGTCTGGGTCTATTGAGCAAGATGCCGATATTGTAATGTTTGTTTATCGTGATGATGTCTATCGTGAAGCTGCTGAAAAAGAGCGTGAAATGAAAGCAAAAGCTGAGGGTAAAGAGTATGAAAATAAGTTTGAGAATAAACCAGAAGAAGATACTGAGCTGATTATAGGTAAACACAGAAATGGACCTACTGGTACAGTAAAACTTGTGTTCCAAAAACGATTTACCCGTTTTGTTGATGCTCATAAAGGTGGAGATACTCCTTTTGAGGTTATTTATGAAGAAGATGGAAACATGGATACTAGGGATATGGGAAATATAGATTTACCTATGATTTAAAGGGCTAAAAGTGCTGGAAAAACCAAAACTTTTTCTTACTTTAAAAGAGTTTTTCTTGAGTATGCTATTTTTATTTTTTTTACTTTTTCTACGGCTTTTTTTCTTATATCAGGAGTACTCTGAATTTAAAGAAAAACCATTCTTTTATACTAGTGTAGAGGTTACTCAAGCTTATGAGAAATGGAGTAATGACCGATATTACACCATACTAAAAGTTTATAGTCCTGTTTTAGATTTGAACTTTTTTTCAAGAACTAGGCTTCGTGCAGATGATTTGAGTTCTCATTTACGTCTGAAACTTTTTCCTCATGATGATATGAAATTTTCTGACTATTTGGGTACTTCATTTATTTTTTCTCAGATAAATGAGATTGAAAAAACATCAAAAACAGAAAAATCTCATCTACTTTTAGCCATAGAAAAACAACACGAAAGTTCTATAATTTCTAATTTTTATAAAGCGATATTTTTTGCAACACCATTAGATAAAAATTTAAGAGATCAGGTCTCTTCTTTGGGAATTAGCCATCTTATTGCTTTAAGTGGTTTTCATTTAGCGATACTTTCAGGAGTTTTATTTTTTATTATCCGTCTCTTTTATCAACCTTTTCAGCAGAAGTTTTTTCCTTACCGTTTTGATCTATTTGATATAGGGTTTATGGTATTGGCTATTTTAGCTTATTATGTTTGGTTTGTGGGGAGTCCACCTTCACTTATTCGCTCGTATGCTATGATGATGGTTGGTTGGATAGTACTTGTTTTAGGGATAGAGCTACTCTCTTTTACTTTTTTAGTTACTATTGTTATGCTCTTACTGGTTATTTTTCCTAAGCTGTTACTCTCTTTAGCCTTTTGGTTTTCTGTGATGGGTGTTTTTTATATTTTTTTGCTATTGCAGTACTTTTCTCATCTCAATAGATATTTAATAACGCTACTTATATCTTTTGGAATTTTTATATTGATGTTGCCTATTGTTCATATGGTTTTTCCTGTAGTTAATTCATTACAACTAAGTTCACCATTTTTATCATTGGGATTCTCATTTTTTTATCCTATGAGTATTGGTTTACATTTTCTTGGTCTAGGTAATATGTTTGATGATCTCTTATTAAAACTTTTTATGCTTAAATCATATGATTATAGTTTTATTTTAACACCACTTTATGGTCTACTTTATCTCTTGTTAACACTGTTATCTATCTACTCTAAATATATATTTTATCTCTTGTTTTTTATCGCTTTTAGTTTTTCTATATGGTTGTTTATGGGCTTTTAGGTATTATATTATAAAGGATAAATTATCGAAAAGTTTAAAGAATTACCAGTTACCTATAGCTTGATACTGATTAGTATTGTTCTGTTTATTATCCCTATTATTTCCCCTCAGATAGAGGTGCCTATGTATATTGCTGGGGCTTTACATGGATATGAGATTTTTGTAGAAGGGCAATTTTATAGATTTATAACTTCTATGTTTATGCATAGTGGGGCGATGCATATTGTTATGAATGTACTCTCTTTATACATGATAGGTCAAGTACTTGAACAGCTATTTAAGCCTTTAACTTATCTGGCTATCTATTTTATAACAGGTATTATAGGAAGTTTACTATTTTTATACATCAATGATGATGGTCAAGCAGTTGGGGCTAGTGGTGCTATTTTTGGTATGTTTGGAGCATTGGCTGGCTTTGCTTGGGTACATAGAAAAACCATGCATGATGAGTTTATGAGATTTATGCGTAGTTTTGGAATCATTTTACTTATAAACTTTGCTTTGGGGTTGGCTATACCAGAGATTGCTATGAGTGCACATATTGGTGGTTTGATTTCAGGAATAATTTCAGGAATAATTATGGCTAAAAATCCAAACCATTTATGGGCTTATCTAGTAGGTTCTTCTATTTTTATTTTTTTGAGTTATAACTATATAGCTTCACTTTATGCGACATCTTTTCTACTTCATTAAAGTTTTTATATTACTACTATTTTTTGTAGGTTGTTCGGTGAAAATACCAACACCTCAAGAAAATCTTCAAAAGATTCAATCTTTAACTGAAATGCTTCTAAATACAAGTAAATATATTGATAAAACTGAAGCAGAAGATTTAGCAAGAAGTTCTGTCTATTATGCACAAAGACTTGCTCGAAACTATAACGTTATTTCTCCTCCACTTTGGCAAAATACCTTAGTTAATTTAGGTTTAAAGGAGAGAGGACTTTGTTATGAGTGGGCTAATGATTTGTGGGTCTATTTAAAATCTAAAAAATACAAAAGTTTAAAGTTTTATTATATTGGTTCTGCTATAGGTAGTTATTTTGAGCATAATGCATTGAGTGTTTCTGCAAAGGGACAAGATGTAAACAGTAGCATTGTACTGGATGCATGGCGTAATTCTGGTGATTTATATTTTATAGAGATAGAGAAAGATAAAAAGTATAATTGGAAAGAGAGATTAAATTAAAAGTTTACCACCAAAAGGTAGTAAACAGACTATCTTAGTGTCCTTGTTGTTGTAGTTCTAGTGCATGACAAGGCATTGTCTTTGCTAGAGGAAGACTTGGATCATCTGGACAAATCTCTGCAACATCGTCACACTCTGGACATTTTTTAATATTTGGCTTATAACATCTTGAAGGTGCCGGTGCTGGTTCCATTTTTTCGAACTTAGTTACAACTTCAACGGGCATTATATCTCCACCTGCGATTAATAGTGCTGAACCTGCAATCATTAGACTTAGTAATAGTTTCATTTATACATCCTTTAAATTTTAATGTAGTGTACTTTATCAGTTTTTCACTTAAAAAGTATATCTATTAAAAATATATGTTTTTTTATTAATAATTATTTAAAATTAAATAAAGAATAGGTTCATGATAGGGCTTTGGGTATAATTTCATCTTATTTATTTAGGAGGTGTACCCATGCATCAGTGTAAAATATGTCAAGAAAATGTAAGTCTACTCAATGACTGTAAAAAAGAGCTTTCATACTATCGTTGTTGTTCTTGTGGATTTGTATATTTGGATGATAAATTTATAATTGATAAGGAGAGTGAGAAGAGTCAATATGATATGCATGAAAATAGTTTTGAGTCTCTTGGTTATGTAAAAATGTTTGAAGATTTTATAGAAAAATCCATACTACCTTATGAAAAAGATATAGATAATGCTTTAGAGTTTGGTTGTGGTTCTGGTCCTGTTTTAGCAGAACTTTTACGGCGACAAGGTTTAACCGTTGATATATATGATTTGTACTTTTTCCCTAAAAAAGTTTATAAAGGTAAAAAGTATGATCTCATTACTTCTACAGAAGTTTTTGAACATTTAAAAAATCCTATAGAGGTTTTAAAGATGTTGGTTGAGCATACGAATAAGAATGGGTATATCGTCTTAATGACAAAGTTTCCTCCTAAAGATGATAAAGAGTTTTTAGCATGGTGGTACAGACGAGACCCCACACATATAAGCTTTTTTACGCCAAAGAGTTTTGAAGTGATGGCTGAAAAAGTAGGGCTAAAAGTTCTTAAGATTATAGATGAAAATATAGTAATTTTTCAAAAATAGAAAATTTACTTATAATTTTTCATCGCTTGTTGAGCTTCACGTAGTTGTGTTCGTCGTTTTAGTGTTTCTCGTTTATCATGAAGCTGTTTACCTTTTGCAACGGCAATACTGACTTTCATGTAGTTTCTTTCATTGAAATAGAGCATAAGAGGGACGATGGTTAACCCATCTTTTTGTACTTTTTCATAGAGTTTATCTAACTCTTTTTTATGAAGTAGGAGTTTTCTTGGGCTTCTTGTATCTCTTGCAAAGTTTGTATTGGTAGTATCTAAGTGTGCTATATGTGTGTTCATAAGGTGAAGTTCACCCTTAATAAAACGACAAAAAGCATCTGAAAGATTGGCTCGTTTGGCACGTAGGGCTTTTACTTCATAGCCTTGTAAAACAATACCAGCTTCATATTTTTCTAGTATTTCATAGTCATGGTAGGCTTTTTTATTTTTTACTATTATATTTATTGACATAATTTATTCTTTTTTTACTTATTATATCTAAAATCCATAAAATAAGATTTATGTTATAATCCTCGAAAAATAAAGATAATATGAGGAATTGGTGTGTTGAAACATAAATTTATAGAAGCAATGGTCACAGAAGATGTTGGTCGTGGAGACCTATTTTCTCGAATAAGTGACTCGAAAAAAGTTCGTGCTTTTATTATCGCTAAGAGTGAGGGAGTTTTTGCTGGGAGAGAATACATAGATGTTTTAGCAAAAATGTATGATTTAAACTTAGTATGGGAACTTGAAGATGGTACCTCTTTTAAAGTAGGGGATAAACTGCTTTATGTCTCTGGTGATTCTAAAGCTATTTTATCGTTAGAGCGTTCTATTTTAGATATTGCACTTCATGCCTCATCTATTGCTACGCTGACAGCAAAATTTGTCCAAAAGGTGGAACCTTATGGAGTAAAACTTTTAGATACACGTAAAACTCGACCACTATTGCGAGAATTTGAAAAATATGCTGTTCGTTGTGGTGGGGGGATTAACCATCGTATGGGGCTTGATGATTGTTTAATGTTGAAAGATACACACTTAAAAACTATTGATGATTTATCTGAGTTTATGAAAGAGGTTCGTCAAAAAATACCTTTTACTTCAAAAGTAGAAATTGAGTGTGAAGATTTAACTGGTGTAAAAGCAGCAATGGAGGCAGGTGCAGATATTGTCATGTGTGATAATATGAGTAACACAAATATAGAAGAAGTTGTTCTTTTTAGAAATCAACATTATCCTCATATTTTACTTGAAGCGAGTGGAAATGTAACGCTTGATACCATAGAAGATATTGCAAAAACAGGGGTTGATGCTATATCTTCAGGTTCACTCATTCATCAAGCAAATTGGATTGATTTGTCAATGAAAATGGAAGCTTAGAACGTGATAGAAGTTGTAAAAGAGCTAATTTCTAAATATGAAAAGGTTACTATACTAACGCATTTAAATCCTGATGCAGATACAATTGGTACAGCTTTAGGTATATATGGAATTTTAAAAAACAGTGAAAAACGAGTCGAAGTTGTTAATAATAGTACAAATTTACCCATAAACTTAGATTTTTTACCATATTTTGTTAAAATAAAAAGTCAAATAGATTTTGATGATAGTTTAATTATCGCATGTGATACTGGGAGCATTGACCGACTAGGATTTGACTTAAGTTCTAGAGAAATTATTAATATCGACCATCATAAAAGCAACACTATGTATGGAACAGTTAATGTTGTAGACCCTATGGCAGTTTCTGCTTCAGAAGTTGCCTATAAGTTGTTTAGAGATGAATTTACTATTACAAAAGGGGTTGCAACATGCTTCTATACATCATTGCTCTCAGATACACAGTATTTTACAACGAGTAGTGTTAAAAATGATACATTCAGTATAGCCTCGGACTTAATGGCTTGTGGTGTTGATATATCTGAAGTGGTATTTAATCTAAAACAGAGACGCTCTTTAGCATCTTTACGTATTTTATGTAGCACATTGGATACTTTAGATCTGTATAAAGATGGTGAAGTAGCATTTATGTATGTTAGCCAAGAGAAGCTTTTAGAAGCAGGGGCTACTATACTAGATGTAGTTGGTATAGTAGACTATGGAGTTTCATTGGTCACGACTGAATTGTCAATATTGTTGGTAGAACAAGAAAATAAGATACGTGTCTCTATGAGAAGTAAACATGTTGATATTTCAGCTTTTGCTACTACTTTTGGTGGTGGTGGACATAAAAATGCAGTAGGTTTTGAAATAGATAATATAAATAGAGAGACATTAATAGAGATGATTAAAAAAGAGATAAAAACAAAGGGATTATTAGATGAAAAGCAGTAGTTTTGGTTATAGAAGAAAGAAGAGTTCGGGTGGAACATTATGGTTAATGATTTTAGCAGGGCTTTTAGGTGCAGGTGCTTATGTTTTTACATCAAAAGATTTTGAAAGAAATAAACCTGTTATTCAGTCTGGGGAATCAATATACTGGAATCGTAAGGTGCCATTAAAGATACCTATTATAGATGAGAGTCCTCTAAAATCATATGAGGTACGTGTGAGTGATGGAGCAAATGAAGTTACAATTATAAATGAACTTCTTTTGGAAAATGTTAATAAAAAGATAGTTGAGATATCTTATCCTAAAAAAGCTATCAAAGGTGTTATGTTGGATCCTCGTGCCACCAATTTAAAAATTACAATTTTAGCTACCGATAAAAGTAAATGGAACTTTTTTCAAGGAAACAGTGTTGTTAAAGCTATTAATGTTAAGGTTGATTATAAACGTCCAGATGTGAATATATTATCTAACTCTTACTCAATTACCCGTGGTGGCTCTGCATTGGTTGTTTTTCAGGTTAAAGATGAATCTTTAAAAGGATTTTATGTTGAGGCTGGTGGTCAAAGGTTTAAGGCTCAACCCTATAAGAAAGAGGGATACTATGCAACACTCATTGCATGGCCATTTAATAAAGAGAATTTTACAGCCAATATTGTAGCTATGGATATGGCTGGAAATAAACGAATAGCACATATACCTCTCTATGTTATGGCAAAAAACTATAAAGTATCATGGATTCAAGCAAAGGATAAGTTTATAGATGGAAAAATTTCTGATTTGATTGATACAGAACCAAAGTACTCAACCATAGATAATCGTTTAGAGAAATTAAAAACAGTAAATGAAACGATGAGACTAGAAAATGAAGTACTTATTCATGATTTATCAAAAAATGTTTCAAATGAAATGTTGGATTCTTGGAAAATTAAAAAGTTTTATCCTTTAAAAAATGCAGCTAAGGTTGCTTCTTTTGGAGATGAACGTCACTACTATTATGAAGAAAAAGAGCATGAGGTTTCTCACTCTTATCATGTTGGATTAGATATGGCAAGTACTAAAATGGCAAAGATTGTTAGCTCTAACCCTGGTAAAGTTGTTTTTGCAGAGTACAATGGAATTTATGGAAATATGCCTATGATTGACCATGGTATGGGAC